>JAUJND010000127.1 GCA_030446505.1 Chroococcidiopsidaceae cyanobacterium YX2bin18
AGAAGGGTTAGAAACGGCGGAGCAACTAGCTCAGCTTAGGGCACTGCAATGCAAACATGGGCAGGGATACTTCTTCAACAAGCCTGCGGATCAGGAAGCAGCAGGAGCGTTAATTGCTAAATCTCTGCAATGGTGAAGCAGATTCAGCTATCATTGCTGACTAATCAACTGGACTTGATATTACTATCTGGAGGAGTGGCGTTGCACAGACGGTAAATGATTTATTTCAAGATAGGCACTTGTGGATACTTCAAGTAATAGAGCAACAAATGAATCGACGCTTTGAGCATCTCCATAGGCTTGGAATAGCAGAATATCTGGCGATCCAATCGCGCTAGATATGCCGTAATCGACTGTTTCCCCTTCAACACGAGTCATCCCCGTCTTGCTCGACCATTTAAGTCGCAATCGTCAATTAAACAAAAGCTTCCCCAACCCCAGATCATCAGCAAAAGGAGCCGGAAGGTGGTAAGTGTTCGGTCTCCTACAACCCACTTGAGAATTCCAGCAGATGAGCGAGTTCACGGCAATCTATTGCCACATCTTGACTTTTTTGCGCCAACAAAGGTTTTCAGTTGATCAACTTGAGCAGTTTCAGGAATCTCGTACTTTTTATCCGGCAAAGCTTGGTCTGCTTGCTTGACCCAGTTGATAACTGTGTTGTGACATACCCCTGTCACTCTTTCAATCGCTCGAAACCCCAAGACAAGAGACATAGAGCTTCAGGCAATGCTCTTTGACTTCTGGAGCGTACCCTTATGGGGTGTAGGTGTCGAGGAATTGACGATTGCAGGCACGCCAGAGGTAGCTCTGTTTATCTTGGCGCCGACCGTTCTTGACAGTTTGGTTGGATTGGCAGTTGAGACATTGCATCATTCTTCTATTGTGCAACGCCGAGAAAGGAGTGTCTGTGACTAAAATCTTAAACCAACACCGCCTTGCACTGAGACGGCGTTACCTCCACCATTGCGGTAGGCATCAAAAGCAATAATGGCGTTGCCAAAAATAACGGTGTTGCTGTTGGGAACGGCAAAATCTATTCCTGGTTGTAGGGCAAAGCTAGTTTGGTTCCCCACGGGTGAAGGTGTATTACCACCAGCAAAAACAACTCCGGCTCCTAGATAGGCATCTATTTGCCAGTTAACAGGGAGGTCATAGGATACAGTTGGCACAACGGCTGTATTTGCACCAATAAAAGATTGAGTGCGAAGGGAAACAGGTAATTCTAATAATTTATAGCGCACGGACACCACGCCACCCACCTGATGACCTTCTCCTGCTGAATTTTCTGAGAGGCTTAAAGAGGGACCGATACCAACATAGCTTCCGTATGCGGCTTGAGCTAATGCTGATTGGGTCATTAACACAGTATCCAAGAGCACATTAGCGCAGCTTAACGCAGTTATCGTACCTACCCCTAAAAAATACTTGAGACGCTGCATTTTAGAACTGATTTTATCTATTTTCAATCCAATTAATACCTTAGCAGGCTAGGGACAGCGAGGATGACTACCGCCTTGAGTACAAATATAAGCGAGTTGCTTGGTATCCAAGTTTCTGGCTTTGCTAAAATCTACACCTTCCACCAAGGCAGAGCGTGATGCATCTGGAGGCGTTTGGATAAATGAATCAGCTTGGGTTTTTGAAGCGCTAAAAATTGCTCCCTGCAAATCGGCTCCTGCTAAATTTGCTCCCCGCAAGTCTGCTTGTCTAAGGTCAGCGTTACGCAAGTTGACGTTTTCCATCTTAGTATTGCCCAAATTAACGCCAGTAAGTCGAGTGGCGCTAAAGTCAGCATTATCAAGATTAGCGCGACTCAAATCGGCTTTAGATAAATCTGCTCCTTGCCAATCAGATTCGCTCAAGTTGGCAAACTGTAACTGTGTTCCCAACGCACTAACTCGACCTAAACGAGCGGCGTAGAGATTAGCCCGGGTAAGGATCGCTTCTCCTAAATCTGCACCCGTGAGGCTAGCATTTGTTAAAACTGCGTCACGCAGATTCGCTCCAACCAGATGGGTACTGCTAAGGTTAGCACCGCTCAAATTAGTACCAGAGAGATTAGCATTGTTGAGGGTGGAACGGATCAAGTTTGTGCGGTTCATTAAGACGCGGCTGAGGTTAGCGTTAGTTAGGTTGGCTTCTTTAATTTGGGCATCACTTAGATCTGCAATCTCATCATCAGAAGTATCCCAGTGACCATCCTCACCTACAGAATGTAAGCTACTGCCGCGCAAACTTGCCTGGTTGAGATTTGCCGCACTTAGTTGAATTCCTGACAGATCAATTTTATCAAGAACCAAGGTGAAGGGAATAGAACTGCTGGTTTGACCCAAATTCGTGCGACTGAGATCGGCTTTGTGGAGTTTGCCGCTGTAAATCATCAGGATTTTAGCGATCGCCTGTTGAGTTGCCTGTAGCCGTTGAGTACCTAATTCTTGCTCCTGGAGCGTGCCATTGTAGCGCAGAGACTCCAGTTCATTGGACAACGATTGATTCAAGCGTTGCAGATAAGGTAAAGCTTGAGTGCCAGAACTTGCCAAGGCTTGCTGAATCGGCTCAACTAAGGTATGGTCTGTTTCCTGTCCCAAGAGATTTACAAGCCATTGCAGCGCCTGGGGGTTGTTCAGCGTTCCTAAGGCAAGAATTGCTCTTTGGCGTTCTGCTAAGGTAGCTCCTGAGTCGGGGTTTAGCTCTCGCATCAGGACAAGAAACTGTTCGCTGTTGAACTGCTCTTTTTGCCGCTGGTTTGCCTGATTTTGAATGTAAACTTGAGTGCCTACCAAAGTTCCTGATAGTATAGTGATACTGAGCGCCACCATTATTAGGGTACTAGGGTATTGACGCATCCAAAACAAACTGCGTCGCCGCTTAGCTGCTGCCGGTACAATAATGGCTGTAACCTTCCTCTCCTCCTCGGTTTTGTGCCAGCGGTAAGACGTTTCCTGCTTAACAGGCTGACTCTGTCCACTTAAACGTCCCGGAAATCTCGTCAAGTTACGATTTGCATCTATGACATAGGTTCCTGCAAGGCGATCATGCAAACATCGACGCTGGCGGTGGAACCGAGCGCTCATCCCTTCTCCCAAAACCATTAAACAAGACAATCCTGCTAAAAGACCCAAGTTAGGAAAATCAGCACTGTAGCGCCATAGTAGATAAGCAATCGAGAGTGGCAAGCCCCAACTACCGACTCCTTCTCGCAATAGAACCCGAAGCATACCAGGAGGTGAACCAGTAAAGTTTACCACTCGCACCCCAAACCAACGCTTGGGCAGGGTGCTACCAGTTTTTGCTAGTAAATACAATTGCCAACTGCTCAGCACCAGGGGCGCAGCCAGTGTTAGTCCCCAAAACAAATTAGTGAGCGGTGCAACAAAATTGTGATTATTATTCGGCGGCAGGGCAAGGGTTCTAACGATTACTTCTTCGGTAACTGCTAAGACGGGATTAAAAGGTACTTGCTGTGCAGTTGGTTGATTCGCATATATCCCAATTGCAAATGGAACTAGCCCACTACTAACAACTAATGAAACTTCGACTGCCCAAGCCGCAAAACGCCGAGTCACCATTGGCAGCGGTTTTAATCGTTCCTGCCCTGAGCGGCGATCGCGATTGGTACTTCTCCTCACAGTTTGCGCCATCACATAATTCCCTCTGACGTTTTTTCAACACCCGTAAGTATGGGTACAAAATGAATTATTATTTATTTTTAGAGCTACGACCTAAAAAAAACTGATACCCAAAGTACAGTAACACTACTAAAACCGCTAGACTAATTACAGCAAAAAAGAGCTTTAGTAACGCTCTAAGTAGGGCAAGACCAACTATGGCGGTAACGCCGACAACCATAAGCTTTCTAAAACCAGATAGACTGTTAAACCAATTAATGAGTCGTAGCTGCAACTGAACGGGCTGAGAATTATCTGTCTGTGGCTGTAAAGGTTTTTGTGGCAGAGAAACCGTAGGAGGTTGGGGTGACGAATTTAGTTCTATCTCTAGGTTCTGGAGGCGACTCTCCAAATCTTGATCGGGTTGAGGATTCATGGGTGTTTGGCTGGGACGATGTTAAATAAAAGACTATGCAACGTCAAACCTTAGCGCTGTTAGCGCGATTTTAACGAATATAGCTCTTTCAAACACAGATCACAGTAAAAATTAAATATTGGTGTTGACCAGCAAGATATCGAGATGGAGTAGTCCCTTCCTACTCTCCCTACCTCCCTTGCTGAGGAACTAGCGAGAGTAGCCAGCGTCTATAAAACCATCGATTCTTATATTAAAAGCACTTTCAAAGCAGTTAAATAAAGATAATATGAAGACGCGCACAGATTGGCTGGTTGTTCCCACAGCCTTGGCGATAAGTTTAACTGTTACAGGGGCAACTTTAGCCGAGTCACCAGTTCTGCAAATTAATTCTAAGTTTCAGCCAGATCCGCTTGTTGTTAGTGGTACATCTGGAGGAGCAAAAAGTAGTGACTGCGGTAATATTGCCACCGCACCAAATCAAGTTATTCGGGTAACAGAATCGCTTCCTTATTTGCGCTTGAGTGTTCAAAGCGCTGGGCAACCAACTCTTTTGATTAATGGACCAGGAGGGCGCTTCTGCGTATTGGCAGATCGTTTTTCTGGAGGCAACCCGGAGATTTCTGGCTTTTGGCAGGCGGGTAAGTACTCACTTTATGTAGGCGATCGCGCTCAAGGTCAGCATCCTTATACGCTCTCTATCTCTCAAAAAAATAACTCAACCCCATAGTCAGCTAAAAGCGCTAAAAGTTTTAATCTTCCACTGGTTTGCTCGGTACTTCGACTGCTTGCACATCAATTGTGCCAGGAGGTGTCATCCGGTTAAACTCACCCTGTTCTACCTTAAGTGGTTCGCCACAACTCGGACACTGTAGCTGGGTACGATTTAAGCCAGTAAATCCAGAATGGCAGACAGGACAGCGGTTTTGAACCAGGTTGCGTTGCAACCACCACTGAAAACCGAGGAACGCAATGATTGGCGTTATGAGAA
>JAUJND010000009.1:0-22213 GCA_030446505.1 Chroococcidiopsidaceae cyanobacterium YX2bin18
AAGGCGTTGCACCTACCTTTAGAGTACGTAGATGAGCGTCTAACTTCTTTTGAGGCTGAACAATTGCTGCAAGCAGAAAACATTTCACCCTCGCGGAATAAAGGTCTGATTGATCGCAAGGCAGCAGCCCTAATTTTGCAACAATGGCTAGACGAACGCCGTCGACTAGCAATTATTAATTAGCGCTCAATATGGATTGACAGCAGACAGCTAAGAGCTACTGACGACAGCATGATATTCTGAAGTCTAGCAGACAGCGCCTTATATCGGGCGATAGGAGTTAAGCCCCCGCTAAGAGTAACTCTTTTGGTGTAAGCTTGACTCTTGATCGCGCTGTTGTCAGTTTAGATAATTTGATCTTACGTTGGCTATGTTTTCATCCGAACTCCCTGAAGAAAATGAGCATTCCCACGCTGATGCCGTCACATTGACGGACGAAGCTGGGCGATCGCTCCCCTGTTATAAAGAGCGATCGCTCTTTGTGGAGGATCAAGAATACGTTTTACTCCTTCCAGTTGACGCGGCAATCGAAATTTTTGCTTGGCAGGCTGACGGTGAGGAGGAGGAAGCTATTCCTGTGGAAGATGACGAGACTATTGATCTCATCTTTACTACCGCCGAAGCTGTACTTGCTGAACAAAACCTAATACTTAAGCGCACCGCTTTTGTGCTGACGGTTGCTGGCGAACTACCTTCGGTTGAAGAAGCAGAGCTATTTACCCTCGAAATTGAGGAAGAAGGAACTGAGTTAGAACCAGAGCAATTACAGTCACTAGCAAGTTTTTACTACGAAGAACAGGAGTATGCAATTTACACGCCCTTAGATCCCCTAATGTTCTTTGCACGGCTAAATGAAGAGAACCATCCTGTGCTACTATCTCCAGAAGAATTCCGCAAATTGCAACCACTCTTAGAAGAGCAGCTTTTTGATGAAATGGAATAGCACCTGCCGTTGGAAAGTGGTTGTTTACAACAGCTAGGATGATGGGGAAACGAATTTTTAAATGGTTGGTTGTATTAGGTCTACCTGTAACCCTAGGGTGTGTTTGGTGGGCGTGGTCTTGGTGGAGTTCGGTTAGTGCGCCATCCGCATTGGTAGCATCTTCTGGAACCAATAAAACCAAGGCGACAACAGTACAATTCCAAATTCAGCCAGGAACAGCGGCGCAACAAATTGGGCGTGACCTAGAAGCAGCGAAGTTAATTCGCTCTGATACAGCTTGGGATTTATGGGGGCGTTGGTTACACTGGCAAGATCCCCAAGGTGAATTTAAAGCTGGTACTTACCAGTTGTCGCCTACTCAACCGTTGTCGGCGATCGCTGAAAAAATCTGGCATGGTCAAGTTGTGCAGCGCAGCTTCACTATTCCCGAAGGCTGGTCGTTGCAGCAAATGGCAACTTATTTTGCAGACCAAGGGTTTTTCCCGGCTTCAGACTTTCTGGCAGCAGCAAGCCAAGTTAACCGCAACCAGTTCTCGTGGCTACCCCCTAACTTGCCTCACTTGGAGGGCTTTTTATACCCGGACACATATAAATTGAACGGCGATCAAGTCACGCCCCAAGCCGTTGTGCAACAGATGCTAAATCAATTTCAGCTTGTGGCGTTGCCAGTGTATCAACAACGTCAGAACCAAACTGAGCTTACCCTACGCGAGTGGGTGACTCTTGCCAGCATTATCGAAAAAGAAGCAGTAGTTCGTAGTGAGCGATCACGCATTGCTGGGGTGTTCACATCCAGGTTACGTCAAGGTATTCCTCTAGGTTCCGATCCTACGGTAGAGTATGCTCTTGGTATCCGTCAGACAGCCGACCAACCCCTGACTTTTGCTCAGGTAAAAATTCCGAGTCCCTACAATACTTATCTCAACCCCGGATTACCGCCTACCCCAATCGCCAGTCCTGGATTAGCAAGTTTAAAAGCAGCGCTCAACCCAGAAAACACTCCTTATCTCTATTTTGTAGCGCGGTACGATGGCACTCATGTTTTTAGTCGAACTTTAGCTGAACACGAAGCGGCACAAGCTGCAATCAGAAAACAGCAGTCGGCGCAGTAAAAAACTAGCACACTCCAGTTTTTGTCCGGGGTGCGATTAAGATCGTCTGTAATGAAGCGATCAAAAATCAAAACTTTTATGTCTTGGAACGAACTTTTACAGCCTGACTTAATTCTGGAAGGCTCGATTTTAAGTCTGACACCAGAGATTCTCCAACAATACCAGCTTAAAGGTTTGGTATTGGATGTGGATGAAACACTGGTGCCGATGAAGGCGACAGCAACTTCGGCAGAACTGCGACAGTGGGTGGAACAAACAAGACTTGTGACAGCGCTGTGGTTAGTCAGCAATAACCTTAGTGATACCCGGATTGGCGGCATTGCTCGGTCTCTAAATTTGCCTTATATTCTTGGTGCTGTCAAGCCCTCACGACGTAAGTTAAGGCAGGCTGTTACAGCAATGAATTTGCCAGTGGAACAAGTAGCAATGGTAGGCGATCGCTTGTTTACTGATGTGCTAGCAGGCAATCGCTTGGGGATGTTTACTATATTGGTCGAACCAATTGTCGAACCTGGTGCAGCTGTCCGCTCCTCGCCAGTACGTAACTTTGAAGTCTTGCTGTCTCAATTCTTAGGCTCAATTACGCCTAAAAAATAACAAACTATGATAAATCTTAAGAAATTATAAAAAATTCTAACTTTCGCCCAAATATCTGAAATTATAAATAACAGTTCAAATGGGGTCAGCTGAATAAAGACCCTAACTATAAAACACTATTAATACTTCTGTAAGCGCCAGTCCTCAAATATAGCAGGACTGGCGCTTTACAATTTGAGTTATTAGGCATTAGTTATTAATCTTTAAACTATTAACTAATGACTAATGACCAATGACTAGTAACTAGTAATGCCTCAAACCCTTGTAGTCAAAATTGGCACTTCTAGCCTGACTCAGCCAGAAACTGGGCTTTTAGCTCTCTCCACCATAGCTACCCTAGCAGAAACCCTGACTCAGCTACGTCGGCAGGGTTATCAGGTGATTTTGGTTTCTTCTGGAGCAGTGGGGGTCGGCTGCGCTCGGTTGGGGTTAATTGAGCGACCCCGGACGATCGCCTTGAAGCAGGCAGTAGCGGCAGTTGGTCAGGGACGGTTAATCCGCGTATACGACGATTTATTTACCACTTTACAACAACCGATCGCCCAAGTCCTTTTAACTCGTACTGATTTGGTGCAGCGTAGCCGTTATATCAATGCTTACAACACCTTCCAAGAACTTCTGGGACTGGGCGTGATTCCAATAGTGAATGAAAATGATACGGTAGCAGTCGAGGAGCTAAAGTTTGGCGATAATGACACGCTTTCGGCTCTGGTTGCCAGCTTAGTAGAGGCAGAATGGCTATTTTTATTGACAGATGTAGATCGGCTTTACTCAGCTGACCCGCGTTCTGTACCTAACGCACAACCAATTACATTAGTCAAGGATATAGAGCAATTAGCTCAATTAAACATCCAAACAGGTAGTTCCAGTTCGCAATGGGGTACAGGCGGGATGGTTACTAAAATTGCGGCGGCGCGGATTGCTACTGCTGCTGGTGTGCGAACTGTAATTACTCAAGGGCGGTTCCCGCATAATATTGCAAAAATATTGCAGGGAGAACCTCTGGGTACTCAGTTTGAACCTCAACCCCAGCCAAGTTCGGCTCGTAAACGCTGGATTGCTTACGGTTTAATTCCATCTGGTAAAATTCACCTTGATTTCGGAGCGATCACCGCAATTTCTCAGGGGGGAAAATCGTTGTTAGCTGCTGGAATAAGTGCTGTGGAGGGACACTTCGATAGTCAGGATGCTGTGGAATTGTGCGACAACGGTAGGGCGATCGCTAGGGGAGTTGTGAACTACAGTAGTGCTGAACTGCGGCAAATTCAAGGACGTAGATCAACTGAAATTTCCGCTATTTTGGGCTACCCTGGTGCTGAAACTGTTGTTCACCGCGATAACCTCGTCCTTATTTAGCAATTAACCATTAGCAATTTGTGTTCAACTCAGCTGTTAAATTGCTTAAGTGGTGGTTCAATAAGTGAACCGGGTCAATTTTGATCCTATGCAGGAATATTAAGCATGAAGCCTCAAAGCACTCGCCCACTTTGGCGGCGTATCCCTTTAAATTTGGTCTACTAACTCAAACTAAAACAATTAAAGTTACAACATTACCAGAAATTATATGGTAGAGAATGCAGAAGCGGATTCACTGAAGCGAGTCTTTGGATTGAATACACTAGTCATCTATGGAGTCGGTGATATTCTTGGTGCCGGGATCTATGCAGTTGTGGGAAAAGTTGCAGGACTTTCCGGCTCTTCAGTTTGGATTTCTTTCCTTGTGGCTATGGTAGTCGCAGCGTTTACGGCTTTAAGTTACGCTGAACTCGGCAGTCGAGCACCGAAGAGTGGAGGAGTCGCTTATTTCGTCCAAAAAGCTTTTCACACCGAATGGCTTTCTGTACTCGTAGGCTGGTTGATGTTTTGTACCTGCCTTGTCTCGATGGCTACTCTCTCGAAAGCTTTTGCAGGGTATCTTACGAATTTTGCTCCGATAATTCCGGCTTGGGCAATTATTCTAGCCCTCTTCGGCGGTCTTGCTTTGATAAATTTCTGGGGAATGCGAGAGTCTTCAGCTCTGAATATTTTTTGTACGGTTCTCGAAGTTTCAGGACTCCTGATCGTCATTATTGTCTCGACCCTTTTTCTTACAGGTGGAGGCGCTGGAAATTCCGCTGTAAATATTCCGGTACCAAGCGGAGAAGCAATTGGTTGGATGTCGATCTTTCAGGGAGCAGCTCTCGCCTTTTATGCTTTCATTGGTTTTGAAGATGTTGTAAATGTTTCGGAAGAAGTCAAAGACCCTGAGCGAAATGTTCCAAGAGCCATTCTACTAGCACTTGGGATTGCAGCTGTAGTTTATATCCTCGTTTCCTGGCTTGCTACTCGCGTCCTCAGCCCTTCAGATCTCGCCGCCTCAAACGCTCCTCTTCTCGATGTCGTTTATCGAGCGCAACCGGGTTTCCCGCGTGTGCTTTTTACATTCATAGCGCTTTTCGCTGTTCTTAATACGGTTCTTCTCAATTTTGTCACAGCCTCGCGGCTGCTTTTTGGGATGTCGCGTGAAGGACTGCTTCCAGCTTGGCTGGGGAAATTGCATCCAAAACGAGCGACTCCCTATCGAACGCTCCTGGTGATTCTTCCGATTGTAATCTTTCTTGCTTTTTCAGGTACTCTTCAATTCTTAGCAGGAACAACTGCAACCTTAATTCTGGCAATGTTCTGTCTTGTGAATCTCTCACTTCTTGTTATTAAACGCCGAGAGCCACGAAGCAGGGGGTTTCAGATTCCTTTTCTCGTTCCGGTTTTAGCTCTGATTTCCAATATAGTTCTCCTAGCCTTCGCCTCCAGAGAAAGTCATATTCTGGCGCTGGTGTTTACGGGTGTGGGAATTCTCCTCGTTTTAATCCGTATTGCTTTCAAGCGTAGGGTTTAAATGAACATTCGTCCTTGATCGCTGCCGTACTGCAATTAATGTTATGGGAATGACCGTTAGTGCTTTAATTGATGGCAAGCGACATCCAGGTACTTAATTTAAAAGGCTGTAGTCAGCAGATGTAAAGTAATTGCTTACCAAAATTTTAGTTAGTCTAAAATAGATTTTCGAGGATGGTAGGATAATCCCACTTGAACTTTAACCTTCGTATCCGGCTTTCATTGAGTTAGTTTAATGGGTTTTCTAGTTTACAGATATTCAGTTGCGATGACGACCTTGGGAGTCGTACTCTTTACACCAGCAACTTTCTAAAATTTGAACTCGGTAGAGGTACCCGAAGTGACGCGGGTTTAATACTAACCTGGTTGTAGAACTAAATACAGGCTGGTTTAGATATTGCCACACAGGAAACTTTATTGTGTTGTTTTGGGGATTCATAAAATAAAAATGTTAGATATCGCTGGAAATATTAGCAGCCTGCATCGGACATACCAATCCTTAGTCTGCTATTTATAAACTGGCATAATATGCACTAAATTTCCTTGGTAAGTATTACTGAATGTTTTGCCAGCTTTATCCAATAATCTGTAATTTCACGGTTGCGCTAGATTTACGTTTATAGCGTGTGTAATTACCTATCCGAGGGTGTTGGCTAGAAAAAGTCTGTCTAATAATTAAATTAGACCGCTCAAGAAAGTTATGATTATTAGTCTAAGAAAATTAACGAAAGAGAATTGGGTTCAATAGACTTGCTTTGAAAATCCAAGGCTACTAACCTTGTACCTGAGCCAGAAAGACTGGTTGTACCAAACTTAAAGTCAATTGCAGAATCAAAATTTGAACCTTACTACGTGCCACAGGTAATTTACAACAACGCAAAGGTTGTTGGTTTTCTGATATGTTTTCCTGACACGGAAGAATAAGATTTATCTTGGCTATTTCGATTTACGGTTGATGTTGAGTATCAACCATCAAGGCGGCGCTGATAATTTATCACTGAGATTGCCACTCAGGGGTGAGGCGACGGAAGTTGTAATTAGCAGCACTGGAATGACAGCTAACGCAACTACTAATTTCGATGGGACGGGGTAATTTAACTTTGGGATGCAGCGCTTTAAAATAGCGGGAGTCATCTAATCTATAGGGCGTTTGTTCTTCTTTAGTTCGGGGACGGGAGAAAGTTTGGAGATATTGCCACACCAGCAAACGTGGTGGATTAATTAAAGGCGGTAGTTGCACGCCGTAGTGCTGCGAGTCTTGCAAAATTTGTTGCCAGGTTTGTGTCGGTAGAACAGCTGGAGGTAAAGCAATATGGCAGCTAGCGCAGTTTTCTAGGTATAGTTCTTGCCCCAACTGGTAGCGTACAGGAACTGGATCAACGGTGCCAATCTCATCTGATGCGGTCTGTGCTGGTTGGGCATTAGTTACTAAAGCTAGTCCCCAGCCCATAATAAGACTCCACAGTAGACATAACAGAAATAATCCGACAGGCGATCGCTTAGATTTTCCGCGGTGAGATTTTCGCTTGATTAAATGTGACATACTCAACACTATCGGGCATTGCTAACTATCGTAGATAACACTTTAATAGCACTTTTAGGCTACCAATACTTGGAAGAGTGTACTAGGGCAATTTCATATCTGGCAAGATTTCTCACTAAATATCAAAGAGTTCTCCAAGTTCACCGCAAGCTTTGAGCAAGTGTTTCTCCCACGTCATTAAACTTGCTCTAGCGTTTTTCTATCGGGTTTGCATAAATCTCAAGTGTAAGTCTATCCTCTTGTTGAGATTTACCCTATTACCTATTTCTATATCATCTGTTTTTTATCTGGCACACTAACTATTGTGGTAGTTTCTGGTGTGATGAATTAAGAAGTTCTAATATTAAGGAATCGAAATAGATCGTAGTAGACGCTCTACAACAGTTTTAGCTTTACGTCCCCCAGCCGGAATAAGACGATGGCAAAGGACGTGAGGAGCCAAAAACTTTACGTCGTCAGGGATAGCATAATCACGCCCATCAAGAAACGCCAGAGCTTGAGTTGCCCGTTGTAAGGCAACAGTCCCGCGAGGACTAACCCCAAGGGTAATTTCTTCATCCTGCCGCGTGGCGCGAACTAGGTCAAGCATATATTGTTGCAAAGATTTTTCCACCTTGACTTGAGCGCAAAATCCGCGCAATTCCTGTAAGTCTGCGGGAGTAATGCATGGTTTTAGATCAGCAACGCTCAAACCAGCCTGCAACCGTTGGAGCATTTGGAGTTCTTCTACCTCAGTGGGATAGCCCAAAGTCAAAGATAAAGTGAAGCGATCCATTTGTGCTTCTGGTAGGGGAAATGTGCCATGATACTCGATTGGGTTCTGGGTGGCAATTACAAAAAATGGGCTGGGAACTCTACGCGAAACACCATCGACTGTTACCTGCTGCTCTTCCATCACTTCTAAAAGTGCGGACTGGGTACGAGGTGTGGCGCGGTTAATTTCATCTGCTAGCAGAATGTTGGCAAATACTGGACCAGGGAGATATTCAAATTCACCGCTTTTGGGGTTCCAGATATTAGTACCAGTAATGTCTGTAGGAAGTAGATCTGGGGTACATTGCAGGCGTTGAAATCGTCCGTCAATTGAACGTGCTAGGGATTTTGCCAGCAGAGTTTTGCCAACGCCAGGGACATCTTCTAGCAAGGCATGACCACCAGCAAGTAGTGCGACTAATACTAGGCGGATTGCTTCGGCTTTACCAACGAGCGTCAGACCAATATTTTGAGTCAGATGTTCAATTCGTTCTCGCATGATTGATTCATGACTCCAATGTGAGAACGGATCTGGCTAAAGCACAATCAGCTTGAATTTGTTCTTTTAATGCTTCTAGGGAAGCAAATTTTTGTTCAGGTCGTAAAAACTTTTGTAGCTGCACTGTTAATGTCTGTCCATACAAATCTCCAGACCAATCTAACAGATGCACCTCTACTGATGGTTGCGTACCATTGACTGTAGGACGATAGCCAATATTCATTACGCCTACGTAAGCCAAGGGCGAGTTGGCTCCTACTTCTAAGTTCTCGTGCCTAAGCAAAGCGTCTGATTCTTCCGTTTCCATAAAGACTCGCACAGCATAGACACCCTGCTTGGGCAAAAACTTTTCCGAGGGCAGTTGGATATTGGCAGTGGGAAAGCTTATTGTTCTTCCCAGTTGTTGTCCTTTAACAACGGAACCTGTAAGAGTATAAGGACGACCTAGCAGTGTTTTAGCGCGTTGGAGATCGCCTTGCTCTAAAGCTTGACGAATTAATGAACTGCTGATGCGTTCACGCAGTATCTTTTGTGAACAATCGTCTCCTATTTGTAGGGGAACAATAGTCACCGGAATGCCGAAGCTGGCTGCGATCGCCTGCAAATCAGATGCAGTTCCACTCCGCTGCCACCCAAACCGAAAATCCTGCCCTACACTAATTTGCTGAGCCTGCAATTGTACCAAAATCTTTTCCACAAATTCTTGCGGACTTAAAGCAGCCAGTTCTCGATCAAAGGGCAGTAGCACTAACTGTTCTACTCCAATGTTTAGTAGCTGTTGTGCTTTCTCTTTTAGAGGTGTCAGTAAAGTTCGGCGTTTGCCGCTAAAAAATTCCTGGGGATGAGGATTAAAGGTAACTACTGTGCCGTATATATGTTCTTTGGCATCGCTAAGAGATGCCTCGGCGCGATCGCTATCTCGCCTCGTCAAAATAGGCTGAATTACCCGTTGATGCCCAAGATGTACGCCATCAAAATTTCCCAGGGCAACAGCGGTTGGAGTTAAAGCTTTAGTTAGAGAGGAAGTAACCCACACGCTTTACATTTTGACATATATAGGGCATATAACAAGTTAAGCAGATTTGGTTAAGCTTAATTTTAGGTGGTTAAACAAGTTCAGGTGGTATTTCCCTTTCACTGTTAGAGAAAATTAAGCCGTCAGGTTATTTCCGGGCAAATACTTTGTGCCAAAAAACCCGGCTTGAATTTTAATTGCAATTGATTCAGCCCAGATACATAAGTGAGGTTATATTGCAAGGGTGTTATTGTAATATAATTATTGCGATTTGCTTGCACATCAGTAGGGATGTCTTGTGGCAGATTTAGACCTTGTGGTTCAACTTCCTCTAGTAACTCTCCTGCTAACCAGTAGTAAGTCTTACCACGCGGATCGACCCGCTTTTCAAAAACATCAATATAGCGACGCACTCCCTGACGAGTAATCATAACTCCATTAATTTCTTCTATCTTCACAGCAGGGACATTAACGTTAAGCAACATTACCTCTGGTAAGGGGAACGCTAGCTGGGACAGTAGAGTTTTAGCAAAGGTGACAGCGGTTTGAAATTCTTTAGAATCAAAACTGGTAAGACTCAGCGCGATACTAGGAATGCCCTCAATCACACCTTCCATCGCCGCTGACACTGTACCGGAATACAAAATATCTGTACCAAATTTGCTCCTTGATTAATGCCTGAAAGCACAAAATCAGGAGGGCTATCTAGTAATGCCCACAGCGCTAGCTTAACGCAGTCAGAGGGAGTACCAGAACACGCCCAAGCTTTAATAGTAGGGTGAAAAATAGACTCGACAATTTCGGCGCGGATCGGTTGGTGCAGAGTCAAGCCATGTCCGGTTGCGGATCGCTCTCGATCTGGACAAACCACTGTAACATCATGACCTGCTTCTGCTAAGCCATTAGCTAGGCTACGAACTCCCAGCGCGTAAATACCATCATCGTTGCTAATTAATAATTTCATGAAGCGGGGGCGATCGCCTTTAAACTGGTAGGATATACTGCCGAGTGTTAATTATAAATAGCTGTCTTAGAATCAGTGGTGACAATTAACGAGCATGACCAATCAGCCTAGCAATTTAGAGGCTCAACTGGAAGCATTACAACAGGAAGCCCAAAAAATAATCGCCCTAGCGGATACTTTGGAACGCTTGGAGGAACTCAGGGTATTTTACCTTGGTAAGAAGGGTCAGATGTCAGCGCTGTTACGCAGCATGGGTCAGATGAGCGCTGAGGAACGACCTCGCATTGGGGCGATCGCCAATACAGTCAAAGAAGCACTGCAATCAGAACTGGAACGACAGCGGACAACACTGCAAACAGCGAAAATCCAGGCACAACTGGAAGCTGAAACACTGGATGTGACAATGCCTGGTGTTTATCGTCCCCTTGGTCGTGTTCACCCCCTCAACAGCACAGTTGACCGAGCGCTAGATATTTTTGTTGGCTTGGGCTACACCGTGGCTGAAGGACCAGAGATGGAGACCGATTACTATAATTTTGAGGCTTTAAATACTCCGCCAGACCATCCAGCCCGTGATATGCAGGATACCTTTTATCTGCCGGATGGTAATCTACTGCGGACTCATACTTCATCAGTTCAGATTCGCTACATGGAAGCCGAAGATCCCCCGATTAGAATTGTCTCACCTGGTCGATGCTATCGTCGAGATACTGTAGATGCTACTCATTCAGCCGTTTTCCATCTGGTGGAAATTTTGGCAATTGATCAAGGACTGACATTTACTGACCTTAAAGGCACGATCAAGGTGTTCCTAGAAGAAATGTTTGGCGATCAGCTACAGATTCGCTTCCGAGCAAGTTATTTTCCTTTACTGAGCCTTCTGCCGAAGTGGATGTGCAGTGGCGAGGACGCTGGTTAGAGGTCATGGGCTGCGGTATGGTTGATCCCAATGTATTAAAAGCCGTAGGTTATGACCCGGAAGTTTACAGGATTTGCCGCAGGCTTCGGTGTGGAGCGATTTGCTATGTACTACATCAAATTGATGATATTCGCCGCTTATACAGTAGCGATCTGCGTTTTTGCAGCAATTTTAGGGGGTGAATAGAACTGGGGGCTAGAGCGTGAGCGGTTAAGGGATCAGCAGAGGCAATGGTGTGAGTGGTTTAAGCAGGAACGGATTGTCAATATTCAGAAACGACTCAGAACTGCATCGTGGTCGTTTTATCTATTGGTCTATTTTGTACAATGGTCATTCGGCTAGGGGATCTATTCTCTCTTTGCTCGTGCCGCTCAAGTTCCAAAATGTGACTTCAGATATTTTGTTCATTTTGATTTTGGTTGAGCTATTCCGATTACTAATTATTTATTTGCAGGAACAACGCATCTCGGTAGGTGTAGCAGTGGAGGTTTCAAATGTATCTGTACTACGAGAAGTTATTATTCGAGGCGTACTTGAGATTCCCTGGCAACAAATTTTAGCTATCTGTGCTTTTCTGTTGGTTCTAGCAGCATTGCTGTTGACACGCGCTTGGATGGCACAGATTTTCAATACAACTAAAAACAAATTAATGCTAAAAAAAACAGAGCTTTGTTGATGAGCAAGTATTTGATAAAGATGATATAGCAATCGATTCCTTGAAATTGTAGTTAAGCCTGGATAAATTAGCGAATCACTACTTAATCAGTTGGGTGTCTACAGTGGTCGGCTATTAGCTAATGTCTACTACAGGTTGCGAAGCTGATTCGGCGTTGGCTCCATGCCGTGCAGTTTGCTTTGACAGATTCATCAAGAAAGCGATCGCCTCCCAACTTCAAAAGCCGGAGACGTTGAACCACGACCTTCAAGAGCTAAAGCCCTTTCCTCTTACAATTGATCTTATGCTTCATCCTCATCTAGGCCAAAGCGATATTTGGCAACTTTGAAAAATCTTCTTCATACTTTCTTAGAACAGAAGCAAAAACCTCTCTAATCCAAATGTCTTTACCTTTAAAATCAACTTTTAAATTCATTTGACCCACTCTCTTCTAACCTTTAAACAACATTTATACCAGCGTAAAAAACCTTTCGCAAGTCTTTTTCATAAGCTATTGACTTAAACAAAGTGTGATGTTTGAATTATTAGTCGGAGACTTTGAGAACTTCGTAAACTTATACTTTTCTCAGATCTAGTAGCTCCAAAACAGACCCAGTAATGCTTTCTTCTCGTGAGATAATTTTGTTAGTAGACTGAGATTTTTTTTTCTATTTCATCTAAAGTAATCTTTATCATTGCCTCCTGTCTGCTAGAGGTTGCGAAGCCCATTCAAGGTTGGCTCCATGCCGTGCAGTTTGGCAGCTAGAAAGGATCGCCTTCCCATTCCTTAAAATAAATTGTGCTTCATCCTCATAAAATTGGAAATATTCTTCGTACTTTATTAGAACAGACAAATCTGAAAGCTCTTGAGCGAAAAAACCTTTCGCAAGTGTTTGCTCTGAAAAAAACTCGTCGTAAAAAAGTAGATCTAGTGCAAGCTTTTTCTTCTCGTGAGCAGAAGATGTCTTTTGCCTCTAAACTGTACAAGCCCTTTTTGGGATAAATCTTATCCATTTCCATTAATCCCCAGAAAACAATATCTGATCTCTAACTACTTATTAAACCGCTTATAGTAGTCTAATAATCCTGCGCTTATGGTAGTCTAATAATCCTGTGAAGAATACTATCTCGCACGAGAGATAACAGCTATCTAAAACAATTGTCGCACTGACCGCAACGCATATTTGCCGCTTCTTTGCTAAAACCAAAGGCATTCAATAAAAACTGCCAACGGCATTGGCGGGTAGTAAGATATTGAGTCATCTGCTGAGTAGCGTGTAATTGAGTCGATAACTGGAACCGTCCGCCTTGATGAATAACGTAATCAAATGGGCTTTGCCAGTCTAGCTGATTTGCACTGTGGAGTAAGGACAGAGTAATCGCCCCATCGGGAACTGTCGTGCCACAGCATTAACTTCCCCTTGCGCCGGAAGTTTCTTTGCTAGCTGTTGGGCGGATTGATGAAGCGATCGCATTTTATCTTCAAAAAGCTGGCTGTCGTTGCTTGTCTTCTGATCTAGCCACCCTGTCGGTTCACTAATCAGCATTAAGGGCAATAGCTGGCTTACTCATCTCGTTTTTGCGTCCAATTTCCTGCACATACTCAGACAATAACAGTGGGGGATGAAAATGAATTACCCAACGGACATTTCTTTTGTTGATCCCCATACCAAATGCAGATGTGCAGACAACAAAAGGCATTTCTCCATTAAGCCATTTAGCTTCAATTCCGCGGCGTTCCTCTGGACTTAGCCCTGCATAGTAAGCTTAACATTGCGGATAACCCATTTGCCCAGCCACTCTGCTATACTTTCGCTATCACGGCGGGTACGCACGTAGACTAAACCGTTTGTCCTGATTTTGCGAATGAATTTCAATAGCTGTTGCTTACGTCTTCGTGGTGTCCAGACTATTTGAACTTTGAGATGCAAATTTTGGCGATAGGGATTTTTGCCGAAAAATGTTGGTTTTTTAGTTGTAAGACTTGCTGAATTGTTTTTTGGGCGCTGGATCGGCTGTAGCGGTAAAAGGCAGCGATCGCAATCTGTATTTGGCTGGCTTAAACTTTAACAAAGCTGGTCATGCTCCTGGTCGGCGGTAAGCTGGTCGAAGGATTTCTCCCCTTTTTTCAGGCAATGCGCCTCATCTAAAATCAACCCGTTAATTTTTAGCTGCGGCTGACATAGGCGTTCCCATACAGTGTACTCAACAGCGTTTTCGGGTGAATAAAGTAATCCTGGTATTTGTCATCTAGCTGTTGTAAAGTCTGCTGCGTCACGCTCTTGGGTCGATATTCACTATGTAAAGGGCAGCTTGGTAAGCGATCGCGCAATTCCTGTACCTGATTCTCCATCAGCGCCACTAGCGGCGAAACCACCAGTGTTAATCCAGTTTGCAGCAGTGCGGGAAGTTGAAAGCAAATTGATTTCCCTCCACCTGTAGGCATTACTACCAACGCATCTTGCTGCGACAACAAACTACGGATAATTTCTCCTTGTGGCGCTCTAAAATCATCGTATCCCCAGATTTTTTTAAATTTAGCGCAGACTTGACTCCATGATGTAGTTTCAGGGTGGTTCATAATCTGTAGTAGATGCGTACACGAAGCGTCGGCGTAGCGATCGCTTATTCACACACCTATGAATGTCCTAATCTTGAATATATCCTCTGTTATCAAGCTAGCGGCTCAGTAATTTTATCAATTATTTCTGATAAGCCAATACTTAAAGCGTTTAGCTCATAGTTAAATTAGAATTTATCATGCAGTTACACATTAAATTGCTAATTCAGTAGCATATGAACGAAGAAATAGAAAACAGATTTTTAATTAGCACTGATAAATCTAAGTTAGATCTATCAATGATTCATAATTTTAAAGTTCTTATTGGGCAGAGAATATTTCGGCTGACTATTTGAAAGTCAATAAACAAATTCCTTTATGTTTTCGGTGTCTATGGGGTAATAAGCAAGTTGAGTTGCAAAGTTATTTCTGATTGTATGACTTCTGCATTATTGAGAGACGTTTTATTTTGGGGTATCGGAGAAGGGTTTGAAATGGTTGATTAAGTATATTTTGGAATATCCGACTTCAAAATGTACAAAAATGGATTAGATAAAGGTAACATTTTATCGCCATTACGGTTTCAAAATTTGACAAGAACCTGAAACAATTATGGTACGTTCAATTTTAAAGCCTGACAAAATCAAACGCTTGATTGAAGCAGTGAAAGAAATACGCCTATGAACATCAACCTCAAGCCAGACCAGGAAGCTTTCATTCACGCTAAGCTGCAAAGCGGTCAGTACCAAACCGTAGATGAATTGATTCAAGCGGCGTTGCACCTGTTGGACGAACGAGATAAAGCCGATGAACAGTGGGTGATTGAGACTCGTGAAAAGGTGAATGCAGCAGTGGCATCCTTGGATCGTGGAGAAGGACTTGATGGCGAAGAATTTGTCAATCGGATCTTGGAGAAATTCCGTCAAGCGCCTGAAGGACTCAAGGATGAGTCGTTACACAATTGCTCCAGAGGCTATCAGGATGGAGACAGAAATTGGCGATTTATTTTCTTTTCGCGTAATTGTAGAAGTAGGGGAACGCTGGTTTCAGGCTTTCAAGCAGAAATGTCAATAGCTAGTTCAATTTCCAATGATGAGACGGAGTTATTTCAATATTCGTTCTGATTTGCGGGGCGTGCCGTTAGAAGGATTTGTGATTCTTTATCGAGTCGCAGGCGATCGCATTGAAATTATGAGAATTGTCAGTGGCAGACGTAATTTAGGTGCTTTGTTTTCCGACGTAGATGATGAGTAGTAAAGCTATCAAAAGTAGCCCGATGTATAGGCTTCTTGTAGTTCACCAACTATGAGATACGCTCCTCTTATTTAGTCACTACTACCGCAATATTCCAAGCAAACCGCTTCATTAAAGGAATCTTTTTCAAATCGTCTAACTTTTCTAACTGTCGATATTGTGGCTCAATCTTTCCCTGTTCAATAATCTTTTCCAGTAACGCTG
The DNA here is from genome assembly GCA_030446505.1 of Chroococcidiopsidaceae cyanobacterium YX2bin18. Classification (GTDB taxonomy): domain Bacteria; phylum Cyanobacteriota; class Cyanobacteriia; order Cyanobacteriales; family Chroococcidiopsidaceae; genus JAHHHE01. The sequence goes on from JAUJND010000009.1 coordinate 15,893, forward strand.
TTTATTTGGGTCAACTTTTTCCATTAAATAGAACTGTAAGAAAATCCACAGTGTTGCTAGCCAGAAGGTATCGTAAGTTGTTTTTGAAAACTTCCGATGCAATTAACAATATTAATATCTAGTGGTGTTTCATCCTCGGTTTCGCACCTTAGTTGCAATCCGGCGGTAAACATTAATAATTGGATTATGCTTCAACGGGTCCCAAAAACAAGCCTTACCGCAGGCTTAAGAACACGGTGCGCATTTCCTTGATAGCGGCGAGGATCTGGCAAATGGTGTAGCAAATTAGAAGCGTAAACAAATCAAAGGTATTATCAGGGCAGTCAAGCGCGATCGCATTCATCGTTCGTCCCTGAATTTGAACATTATTTGCTGCTGCTAGCTGTAGCGCTACTTCCACCATTCCTGGAGAATAGTCAGCCGCGATACAACGCGCCCCTTTTTTAGCAAAATAGACACTGTTTTCCCCAGCACCACACCCTAAATCAAGCAGCAGTTTGCCGCTAATATCTCCCATCTGCCTTAAGATAAACCGATTTTCTGGCGCAGTACAGGCTTCAAAGTAATCTCTAACCCTAATGCCTTCTACGTCAATAGTAGATGCCCACTGATCGTGAAACTGTTTTTCTTTCTCAAAAATTTCCTCTCGCATGATTATCTAGCTGGCTGTTGATAAAAAAATAGTCAGAAATTAGGAGATAATTCTCCTGACTTCTGACTTCTGACTTTGATTTAAGCTTGTCGTGAAGTTAATTCCTTCTTTTGAGTATGCAATACCGTGTAAAGCCTGTTAAGAGCGTTTACATAAGCTTGGGCTGAGGCGACAATAATATCTGTGTTAGCCGCATGACCGGAAAACACTCGCTCCTCATATCGCAGACGAATAGTTACTTCCCCAATCGCATCAATACCAGCTGTTACTGACTGAACAGAAAACTCAATCAGCTGGTTTGGCACATTTACAACGCGGTTGATTGCCTTATACACAGCATCAACTGGTCCTGTGCCAATCGCCGCATCAGTTAATTCTTCACCATCTGGCGTGCGGAGAGTAACGGTTGCTGTGGGACAGGCATGATCACCCGATGAAACTTGCACCAACTCCAAGCGGAATATTTCTTCACCAGATTGAATTTCATCATTAGCGATCGCTTCCAAATCCCAATCGGAAATTTCTTTTTTCTTATCCGCCAAGTCTTTAAACTTGAGAAATGCTTTATTTAACTCGGTATCTGACATTTCAAATCCCAATTCTTTCAACCGAGTCCGGAAGGCATTACGACCGGAATGTTTACCCAACACAATCTGATTGTCAGTTAACCCAATCAACTGAGCATCCATAATTTCGTAGGTGAGCTTATTTTTCAGCACACCATCTTGATGAATACCCGATTCGTGAGCAAAAGCATTTGCACCAACTACCGCCTTATTTGGCTGCACCAGCATTCCCGTCAAGTTAGAAACTAAGCGAGAAGTTTTATAAATCTGGCGCGTATCAATATCAGTCAATGGTTCTTCTGAATCAGCGGCGCGTCCCAAATAGGGGTTAAAATACTGCCTACGGACGTGTAGCGCCATGACTAATTCTTCCAGCGCTGCGTTTCCAGCCCGTTCCCCAATACCGTTAATTGTGCATTCTAGCTGCCGCGCCCCGTTTTTGACTGCTTCTAAAAAGTTAGCTACAGCCATACCTAAATCATTGTGACCGTGAACGGAAATAACCGCTTGGTCAATATTAGGAACGTTTTCTTTAATTCCCCGAATTAAGTTACCAAATTCGCTGGGCGTAGTGTAACCTACTGTGTCAGGAATATTAATTGTTTTTGCTCCAGCTGATATCGCGCGTTCTAGAACTTGATACAAATATTCTGGCTCGGTACGCACCGCATCCATTGGCGAGAATTCCACATCGTCCATGAACGATTTAGCATAAGTCACCATTTCTTCGGCGATCGCTAGCACCTCAGATCTTGATTTCTTCAGCTGGTACTGGAGGTGAATGTCTGATGTCGAAATAAATGTATGAATTCTGCCATGAACTGCTGGTTTTAGTGCTTCTGCTGCGGCTTTAATGTCTTCTCGAATTGCTCTTGCCAAAGAGCAGATTACCGGACCATCCTCTGTCCCTACGGTTTGAGCAATTTTCTGTACAGCAGCAAAATCTCCAGGGCTAGCAAAAGCGAAACCAGCTTCAATTACATTTACCCCTAAACGGGCTAGCTGCCGTGCGATCAGCAGTTTCTCTTCTATATTTAAGCTAGCTCCAGGACATTGTTCCCCATCCCGTAGTGTGGTGTCAAAAATGATAATTCCGTCTTGTTTTGATTTATTTTCCATATATTTAAGCCACATTTACTCCAAAATTTTAGGCAATCACAAAACTTTTTGACTGCTATCTAATAGTCAACTTTTTCAATAGAATCACGAATATCATTTAAGTCTATATATCGGTCAGTAGCATTACGTAGTTCTCTTGCTATCATTCCTTCTGTAGATACTACTGTAATATGTGTACTTTTTGAGCGTAATAGTTCGATTGCTCTTTCAAAGTCTCCATCACCACTAAATAGAACGACACGGTCATATTGCTCAACTGTATTAAACATATCTATCACAATTTCTATGTCCAAATTTGCTTTTTGGGAGTAGCGACCTGACGTATCGTCGTAATATTCTTTAAGAATTTTAGTGCGAACCGTATATCCCAAGCTAATTAAAGCATCTCGGAACCCGCGTTGATCCTGTGGGTCTTTTAAACCAGTGTACCAGAAGGCATTAACTAGCAATGCTCCCATCTGTTCTTTTTTGAAGTATTCCAACACTCGTCTAGGATCGAAAAACCAACCATTTTTTTGTTGAGCGTAGAACATATTGTTTCCGTCTACAAAAATAGACAGACGGTTCATTAAAAAAGACATAGAAATTTATACCTAGAAATTCAGAGTAAAAATTTTAACTTAAGCAATTGATGATAGCAATATTTAGTTCAAGTTGCTATAAATAATATGTATAATATATTAATGTTTATTTGCATTTGTTTCCATCATCATAATTAATAAATTTTTGCTTAGTTTTTAAAGCTTTGTAGTAGTTGTAAGGACGAACCTCGTTTATTTAACATTTATTTTTAGACTCACTGATTTATAATCTTACTTATCTGACTAGATTACATATATGACTTACCTTTGCAGAATTGCACAATTTTACACTTTCTTAAAAGAATTGTACGTTTTAGCTACTTGAATATGAAATTTAAGTTTAACAAGGGCTAACACAGCTTGCCAAGCTGATAAATACTACTGTCCAACTATTACGGTCGATAAATATACTATGATTTTTATAATTATCAATAAATTTCACATATCCAACTTATATAGCTAAACTGTAACATTCTCTATTTGAGAGCAAGATGTATTCATATTTACTTTTTAAACAAAATCTGAACAATTAAGGTGCTGTTCTCGATTACTTCCTCACTGAGGAACCTAATATTAATTCCAACTGCAACTGGTGCAACGCTCTTTTTTTGTGCATCTTCGACTATTGAATAGGATTGGAGATGAGGAATATATTAGCAGATATAGTTATTACTAGAGGTACCAGCGAATGACGAGCCATGCATATCATACCTAAATCTGATTAATGTTGAAGGTATTAGACATCAGCTTATTGTGCTACTAATTCAAACCGTTGCAAATAAGTTAATCCTCCAGGCAATATATGGGAAAAGACAGCACATCGCCCAAAACTAAGCAAAATGCCTCTACAGTCAATCAGCTGCACAAAGCACCAACGACATTGACGGTAACGGCACGCCAATCCTCGCAGCTTAATCGCTTAGGTCATATTCTTATGGGCGGTTGTGCATTAGTAGCGGCACTGGCTACAGGCGGTAATTTAAGATTAGTTCAACTACTGGAATCCCAGACACAAAGCCTGTTTTTTGAATTGCGGGGTCCGGTTACTCCTCCAGACAACATTGTGATTGTAGCGATTGATGACCCGTCTTTATCAGCTGCAAAGCAATTTTATGATACAGATTCTCTAAAGTATGCCTACTTGGAGCCACTGATAAAGTGGCCCTGGAAACGTACTGCTTATGCCCAAGTGATTGAGCGGCTGATGGCGGCAGGAGCACGCTCTGTTGCCGTAGATGTTTTATTCGCTGACCCCAGCAGCTACGGAACGACAGACGACGAGCAGTTAGCTGATGTGTTGCAGCGCTATGCGGGTCGAGTTACTTTAGCGGCAGAATACGTAGAGGTTGAGATACCCCAGGGTAGTTTATTGCAGCTGACGCAGCCGGAGCGATTATTTTGGACAGAGCCGAAGTCCATTGGCTCAGTTAATTTTCCGCTTGAGCCGGATGGGAAAGTTCATCGGTTTGCTAGTGAGTTTCCCCAGCTGTTAGCTGAAAAATACCAGGATCAGGTCGAGCAGCTTGATGTCCTAAAAGTGGCACCGCCTTCTTTTGAACAGGCAGCTGTAGTGGCGGCACAGCGTAGCTTCCTTCAGCCAAAAGGCGAGTATATTTACTTCTACGGTCCTTCAGGAACGTTTGAGCAGATTTCCTTCTGGGATGTACTTGACCCCGTTAACTGGAACACTTATTTAAAACAAGGAAAAGGTTTTAAAGACAAGATTGTGCTCATTGGAGGAACGGCTCGCTCATTACAGGATTTTCATGCAGCTCCTTTTTCTAAAAGCTTGCTGTATCTTCAGCCGATGTCAGGAGTTGAAATTCAAGCCAATGCGATCGCAACTTTACTTGAAGGTCGCGCGATCGCTCAGGCAATTCCCAATGATTCAGCACGGGGTTTGTTTGTACTGCTTTTGGTCGCCGGAACCGGAATTTTGCTAGCTAAACCGAAACGAGCCTTAACTGGATTTATCTACCCGCTAGGAATTGCAGTTGCTTGGACAAGTATCAGCTATCTTAGCTTCGTTCATGGTTTGTTGATTCTACCTACTGCTGCTCCTGTCGTGGCGATCGCTCTAGGCGGGGTCTCCTATCTGGCAACAGCAGCAGCCAGCGAAAGATTGAAAAAACTTCACTTACGGCGCACCTTACAGCGCTATGCGTCTTCCCCAGTTGTTCAAGAAATTATCAGCCAACAGGATGACCTCCAAGACCTGCTCTATCAACGCGAACTAGCAATAGTAGATAAAATAATTGGCGGACGTTACAAAATTGTTAAAGTATTAGGCTCCGGTGGATTCAGCGAAACCTACATTGCCGAAGATAATCAACGTCCGGGCAAACCGCTATGCGTTGTCAAGCAGCTAAGACTAGCTAACCATAATCCCAAGCATCTACAACTTGCCAGACGGTTGTTCAATTTAGAAGCAGAAACACTTGAAAAGTTGGGCAAACACGACCAAATTCCGCAACTTTTTGCTTACTTTGAAGAAGACGAAGAATTTTATCTAGTACAAGAGTTAATTGTTGGTCATCCGCTGAGTCAAGAACTTCATCCGGGTAAACTCATTCCAGAACCAGCAGTTATTCATATTTTGCATGATCTATTGCAAACTTTAGAATTTGTCCATAGTCATGATGTCATCCATCGGGATATTAAACCCAGCAATATTATGCGTCGACACTCAGATGACAAACTTGTGCTAATTGACTTTGGAGCTGTTAAAGAAGTTACAACTCAACTAGTTGACCATGAGGGTCAAACCGACTTTACCATTGGCATTGGTACTCAGGGTTATGCACCAAACGAGCAATGCGCTGGTCGTGTACGATTCAGTAGTGACATTTATGCATTAGGCATGATTGGCATTAAAGCTCTAACCGGGCTAAGCCCCCATGAGTTACAGCAAGACTCTAAAACTGGAGAGTTACTCTGGATACACAAAGCACAAATCAGCTTTGAACTAGCTGCAATCTTAAACCAAATGGTGCGCTATGACTTCACTCAGCGATATCAGTCTGTGTCAGAAGTTCGAGTAGCACTTGAGGAGTTAATAAATTCTTCCACTGCCTCTTTTGTTCTAGACTACTCATCTACTAGCAATTTATCTCCAGACGATATAGATACTCCTACTGCACCTTGGATACCTCTAACCACAGAAATACCGGACTCGTCATCCTCTACAGTTCCTCTGCCGCCCAGTAATTAGGTAGGAGCTTGTTGCACTGCTGAAGAGCTAGTACGCTAATACCTTATATCAGCCCTAGTAACGATATGAGTAGGCTGCTCATTCAAGGTGCCTAGTTTATCAGTCGTGGGTTTCACTGGAGTTTCTGATTGTAGATCATCGGGAGTTTCTGGCTCTATAACTGGATTATCGGGAGTTTCTGGCTCTATAACT
>JAUJND010000009.1:22313-22459 GCA_030446505.1 Chroococcidiopsidaceae cyanobacterium YX2bin18
GATTATCGGGAGTTTCTGGAACTGGATTATCGGGAGTTTCTGGAACTGGATTATCGGGAGTTTCTATTACTGGATTATTGGGAGTTTCTGGAACTGGATTATCGGGAGTTTTTGGCTCTATAACTGGATTAGCGGGAGTTTCTGGA
>JAUJND010000009.1:22559-66279 GCA_030446505.1 Chroococcidiopsidaceae cyanobacterium YX2bin18
ACTGGAACTGGATTAGCGGGAGTTTCTGGAACTGGAACTGGATTAGCGGGAGTTTCTGGAACTGGAACTGGATTAGCGGGAGTTTTTGGAGGATTAATTAGGGCTGGAACAGTTACTGGGGGAACTTGTACTGGAGGATTAATTAGGGCTGGAACAGTTACTGGGGGGACTTGTACTGGAGGATTAACTGGAGGCGTAGCTGGACTAGGCGTGGTGTTATTAGCCGGGGTTGTAATAGATGTAGCAGGCGGCTGAACAAAAGTTGGGTTTTCTATTACTCCTTCGCCTGTTATTGGTGCCTGTGCAGCAGCAGCTACTGATGTTTCAGCTTGAACACTAGCGATCGCTGGATCTGAATCCTCGTTAGATGGCTGATCTAAGTTGAGTTCCTGAACCAGATCGCTCGTCTCATAAAAGGTATTAAGATCAAATTCGTATAATTGCTCAATTCTATCTTGGACAATAACCGCCATTTGACCTGCTTCCAGCACCTCGCTTTGGGAACCACCCTCGTTAAAAACCTCAATATTACTATCCGTGAGTGAGCCGATAATCGTAGTATCTGTACCAGGAATGTAGCGGACGAATAATGCTGAACCTCGAATTGCTGCTGCCGCATTTGGTGTTTGTACGCCTGTTCTACCGCGTCCAGGCGGAATTAGTAGTAGTACAGTTCCGTTTGACAGGTTAAAACTTCGTGTCTTCGCTAGGAACCGAAATACCGCCTGTTCGCCAATCCGCGCGAGAGAACCATCGTTGAAACGCAACTCTGCTAGAGCGGAACGACCAGTAGACAGAGCATCTCCAGGTTTCATTGCATCTGATACTCGTGCCAGACGGCTGACGCGATTTTGCGGAATGAGTCGCACTAGGTTGCGTAAGTTTTTAACTACAGCCCGATTTAGAGCAGTTTCGGCACTTACCTCTTTTTGAAGAGGCAGAGTTGTAGCACTCCATAAAATGGCTGCGAGTATTACGAGTAACTTATAATACATTTATGCTAGGGTCGGAAGGACTTAAGTTGATAGCAAACTAGGTAGACGTAGAGCCTTAGCTCAAGGTTTCAAAAGACCAATTTAATTAGTAAAAATGCTATGCCACAAAAGCCAACTGTCAGTCTAAAAATCTAATCTACTGCCAATCAGCATATATCCTAATTAGTAAATATTAGTAAATATAAATTAGCATTAGTTAATAATATAACTATCTGTAGCTAAAATTACATTTGGTTGCCATATTCTATTCTGGAGAAAAATATTAATCATAGTCTGCAAATCTAGTACAACCAGGTCGAAAAAAGTAAGATGCGTTACTAATTATACATTGTGGCTAAAGTTGATGGTACTACTATTGCCGAACCATACATCCGACGAATTTATCGGTGCAATCAACAGCAGCAAAAACTGTTACGGTTGAACTGGGATTTAGTGTCAATTGTATTTGCCTCAAGTAGTATAGCCTGTGCTATCTGTAATGCAGCAATTGCTGCCAATTTAGGTACTTATCAAAGCAAAGGTATAGTTTCAGCAAAATTGTTACCTGTTGTATCTCCAAGCAAGACGCGATCGCCAATCAGTTCTGAAATGGCTCAGGCAGGGTTTAAAAGTGACGGTGAATTACTAACTACAGCGCCACATCGAACGATTAATTTAGGCACTGGAGTTTGGGTAGCGGATTTAAATCAGCCAATACCACCTTCAGCAACTAAAGTGCCTCCAACTAAATCCTTAACGCTCCTTGATAAACGGCACGCTAATAAACATCAGGGGACAACAGAAGCTTCTCAAGGGTTACCTGCAATTATGCTGCCGCACACACTAGCAAATGTTGAAGTAGTACCTAAGCCTACTGAAAATCTCAAGAATTCAGAACTGGACAATGATCAACCACAGCTAAAAGTACAACCGACATTTCCCCTAGCTTACCCTGAACACCAGAATAGGCTAATAGTAAATAAGTTAGATGCGCTTCAGTCGGATGATAATTCGGAACTAGGTAACTTGCGTGTACGTAAGCTAAAGGTGCAACCTCATCAGGTAGATACTGGTTCAGAACTAGGTACTCTGCGTGTACGTGAACTAGAAGAACCTAATCAGGCTCAAGCCAATTCAGAACTAGGTACCCTGCGTGTACGTGAGCTAGAAGAACCTAATCAGGCTCAAGCCAATTCAGAATTGGGTGTTTTACGCATACGCGAGTTAGAAGTACCTCTGCAAACGGATAGCGATTTAGAATTGGGCAATTTACGCATACGGGAGCAAGAAGTACAACCCCCACAAAAAGTAGAGTCGCCTCAACATCAAACAACAGCACGCCTATTAGCTCAAGTTGGCTATTTCCAAACTAATAACATATTTTCTGGAATTGATCCTGTAAATGATGGCTTAATTTCGTCGGGTCTAACACTTTTGGTCGCACCAGCTTTGGGATCTAAAACTGCTTTAGTGACAGCAATAGATGGCTCTCTAATTCGTTATGTCGATCAATCCGAGTTTAACTACAATCAGTTGAGATTTAGAGCAGGCATTCATCAGCAGCTAACGCCTAAGGTGTACGGCGAAATTGGTTGGAGTAATCAACAATTATTTAGAGATAAAGTTGGCGATCGCTTTCTTAGCGAAAATTCAATTCGCTTGGCTTTCCAAAGGCGAGATCGGCTGAGTGATAAACTACGCTTAAATACTTTTTATGAATTTCGTTTCAGTGATGCTAATCCAGAAAGTCGCAGTCGTATAATCAACTCTTTATCGGTATCTTTAAGCTACTACGTCAAACGCAACCTTCAGGTTGGTCTTGACTACCAGTTTGCTTTATCAAACTTCACGCAACGTGAGCGAGAGGATCAATACCATCGGATACTTGGTCGTTTGAATTACGGGATATCGCGTGATAGCCAGATTAATCTCCAGGGTGGCTTAACTTTGGGCAATTCTTCCCAAGCAAATATTGATTTTGATAACTTCTTCTTTAGTGTTACCTATACTATAGAACTGGGTAAGTTTTAATATTAGTCATTACTATAGCAATCCTAAATAAGTTGTAAGGTGTGGGATGGGTATCTTGCCCTGTGCAGGCTGGAAGCCTACCCCACAAATAAAATCAGATTGCTACTAATAACTATAAATAAGAGCACCAGTCACTCCAGCTACCTGGATAAAGCTTGCCAGTGTGAATGCCAGCAATTTCTAAAGAAAGTAAATTAACGCAGGCAGTAACACCAGAACCGCAATAAACTAGAATTTCTTCGGCAAAATTTAGTTTTTCCCAACGTTGACGTTGCAAAGTTTCAGATATTAGGTAGCCTTGAGGATCAGAAACTTCATGCCAGGGGTAATTAACTGCACCGGGGATGTGACCAGCAATTCTATCAATTGGTTCTCGTTTCCCGTCAAAGCGATCGCTCTCCCGTGAATCAACTAGCGCTACTTCCGGGCGGTCTTTGCGAGCAATAATAGCCTCTCTATTAACTACTTGTTGTTGTAGCTGAGGCACAAATTTAGCGGGCGCACGGTTAGGCATTGCCTCTGTAACAGGATACCCACACGAGAGCCAACCCTTGAACCCTCCATCTAAAACGGCAACTTGGTTATGCCCTAAATAGCGCAGCAGCCACCACAGACGAGCGGCAAAGGCATAGCGCGAATCATCATAAGCAACAACCAATGTTTGGGAGCTTATCCCCATATCGGATAACTTGGTGGCAAGATCAGTTGGGTTAGGTAAAGGATGTCGTCCCCCATGCTGTTTAACAGGACTAGAAAGATCCTGGTTTAAATCTAAGTAGTAAGCCCCTGGAATGTGACTTGTTTGGTATTGTTGTAGTCCCAGTACTGCATCTGTTAAGGAAAAACGGCAATCAGCGATTACTAATTGAGGATATTCAAGGTGTTCATAAAGACATGAGGCAGAAACTACTGTTTTGGTTTTGGTCTTAAGACATGAGCAGGAGAGATGGAATTAAAAGATATTCTAGGTTTGATAATCGGCGTAATCTTGCTTAGATCGGATTATGAGCCAAGCTAAATTTGTACCGCAGTTAACCGCCGATGGTTCGTTTACTTTCTTTTCAACTGAGTTTGGGGAAGCGTTTCATAGCGATTATGGAGCGCATCAAGAAGCGCAGCAAAAGTTTGTCGAGCCTACGCAACTGAAAAACAAAGCCCAGCAACCAACTTTGCGGTTATTGGATGTTTGTTATGGTCTTGGTTATAATACCGCAGCTGCAATAGCCACTATCTGGGCAATTAATCCCAGTTGTTACATAGAGGTGGTAGGTTTGGAACTTGACCCAATGCCAACAGCAGCGGCGATCGCCCATCACTTACTCAACAAGTGGGAGCAACCTATTCCGCAAATTCTGACTACTCTAGCAACTCAACGCCAAGTTCAAATAGACCGTTTCAAGGCAACTTTACTTGTTGGTGATGCTAGAACTACGATTCGGCTGGTACAAGAATTGGGTTTTCAGGCAGATGCGATTTTTCTTGATCCGTTTTCACCGCCTAGCTGCCCTCAAATGTGGACTGTAGAATTTTTAAACCAGGTTGCTAAGTGTTTAGATTCAAGTGGTATATTAGCAACTTATTCTTGTGCTGCTGCTGTCAGGGCAGCGCTTAAAGCAGCTGGGTTAAAGATTGGCTCCACACCACCAGTAGGTAGGCGATCGCCTGGGACAGTCGCTAGCTGGAGCGTTACTGACTTACCAATGTTATCTCAGCAAGAACAAGAGCATTTGCTGACTCGTGCCGCAATTCCCTACCGCGATCGCCACCTGAATGACTCAGCTGAAATGATTTTACAACGGCGGCAACAAGAGCGAAACATTAGTTCTCTAGAGCCAACCTCGTGTTGGAAAAAGCGCTATCGCACTGCTTATAGCAGATAAATGAATCAGCAAGCGGCAAGTTACTTTCTTTGCATCCGGGCATATTGCAATACGTCCTTACGATGACTGCTTTTTTTCAAGTTCTGTAATCGGTATTTTAGCTGGGTTAAATTAGGCGATCGCCCTCCATAGCGCCAGCGGACATAAGCTTGGCAAATTTCGTCAATTCCTTCAGCCGTTGCTTTTGAATGTTGCTGCTGCGATACTTGGGCATATTCTATCGGTGTCTGTGCCGGATGTTTGCTAAAACCTTTTGCTGCTGCCCATTGCAGCATTTGTTGATATAAGCTTTCCATCGGGGGTAGCTTGCCTAGCCAACGCCTTCTGCACCACACTATCCACTGATTCCAACCCAGCCAGCCTAAAAAACTCACTCCAGTTGCCACGACTAGCCCAGTTAATCCACCAAGCCAACCTTGAGAAAACAGTGCTAAAAACCAAGTAACCGCTCTTGTGAGCCAGCTAAATATTGCCCCAAATATATTATTAAGTAATCCAGTTACAGGGCTTGGCAACCAGCCAGCAATCCACTTCCAAAATTGTCCTAAAACACTAAAAGTCTGATATTCCTCTATTGAAGGTGGAATTAGGGGATGACCCGGAATTGGGTCAAAGGCAAACCAGCCGTATTTAGGGAAATACACTTCCGTCATCGCGTAAGCATCGGTGTTACGGACGACGTAAAGACCTGTGAAAGGATTAAACTCCCCTGGACTAAAGCCCGCTACCAGCCGCGCTGGAATGCCAATAGAACGCAGCATTACTGTGAGAACGGTAGAGAAGTGGTCTGGATAACCGCCTTGATGCTTAAACAGAAAAGTTTCTACTAAGTCTTCCTGCTCACCTAAAAAGGGCAAACCTAGCGGGTTGTCGGGAATGGTGTAGCGCTGCTTGAGATACTGTGCAAGATAAAGAGTTTGTTCGTAGGTAGAGGTAAGAGGTTTTGTCGACTTCGCTATTCGTTCTTGGTTGTAGTTCGCTAAGATTTCTGCGGTACGTTGCCGCACTTTCTCGCCAATTTGTGGGGGAACTTGGAGGTAATAATTTTGGATATTTTGGGGATAATTGGTTGTGGCTTTTTGCAATAGACTGCGATCGCGGTAAGGAACTTCAGAAATCACCGTGTATGTCAGATCTTCTGACAAGCCTACGGGCGATCGCAAACCGCCTTCTGCATCAACAGCTATCTCTGGTGTGGGAAAGTAAAGTTGTTTCGGGTAGCTTAGTGCTGGCACCAGGTTAGGCATATCTGATACCACTGTATAAGTTTGCACTACTTCTTTAGTCCGACCACTGATTGGAGGCGGTGACAGAAAAATTTGATAAGACCAACTGGGACGCTTAACGGTTACAGCCTGTTCATTGCGAGAAATTTCCCAACCCTTGCCGGTATAGCGATCAAAGGCAAGTACCCGCCAGAAACCCTCTGCTTGCGATCGCACTCGCATGACAACCTTGGGTTTCATCTCCCCACGCAAATTCTGGTTAATTTGACTGTTAAAGCCGTAATAAAATGTGTTATCTAGCTGACCTGGTTTGCCATTTTCAGCTTGCCCCGCACCAGCACCCTTACCTATGCCGCCGCTACCGTTACCAGTCTTGCCCCCGCTGACATAACCCGGATTGATAATACTGCTACCATCGAACTTACCTTGAAAGTCAATCGGAGAACTAACGGGAAATGTCCGCAATTGATAGCCGGGAACTCTAGGGAGCAAAGTAAAAATAAGTAGTCCTAAGCCGACAACAACCAGGAAAAGAATGCCCAAACGTCTAGGAGATAGTGGGGAAGATGTAGTAAGGAGTTTTTTTGTTCCTCGCCCCTTGCGTACTCCTAGTCCCTTTATACCCAAGCGGGAGCGATAATCTAGCACTAAAACTGGCAGCGCGATCGCTAAAAATAAGAGTAAAACTGGTGCAAAGGCTAATGTCTGACTTAGAGTAGCAGCAACGCCCAGCAAAATTAGCCCAATTATTATTGAATAGCCTAAGTCTTTGCGGCGCGGTAAATCGAAGCTGTGCAATACCTGAAGTTGGATTAGTAGCTCTGATAAAACTAATCTAGTATCATTCAATTCACCTACTAACTGCCCAAAAAATGCTCCCATTGCCACCAGCATCCCAATTGCTATGCAGAACTTAACTGGGACATTGCGATCGCGGCGGCGGTAGGAACTCCAAGTTGCCCCGATCAGACTCAACGGTACAGCCCAAAAGCTCAACTGAGTTTCAGCGGCAATATCTGTTGCCACAATTCCCACCACTACCAGAATTTGCACCAACACCCGTAGCCAAATTGAGTCTTCCACTTCTGCTAAAGGTGTCACCGCCATCTGTCGCCGCCACTGATTCCATGCAGGTAGACGTAACATTAATGTCTGCGATGTTCGCCTATGCATTTTGGAATTAGCCATGTTCTAGACAAAATTTCTATTAAAAAACTGGGTGACACACTATGTATCTAAAGCATTTGGAAATAACTTTAAGCCACCATTTTCATCTATCCAAGCGAAATTTCACTGATAACTTGATCAGCATTTAAGCTTCTAAATATTTCATTCCAGTAAATTTACGGTGTCCTATTCAGGGCTTTATGCTTCTGTAGAGCTTTGCTGATTGCTATAGCTGCCGCTACTATAAGCAATAAGTTGGGAGCGGATTAATTGACCTGCACTAATTGACGTGGGGAATTACAACTATAAAGTTTCCGTTTTGGACAATAAGAGCTATTTTTCAAGCAAATAGGTGAGCCACAAAGAGTATTCTAAGCAGTTTAACTAAAAATCACTAAAGGAAGTTGATATCTCTGGCAAAAAGCCAGGATTTGAAGAGTTAAATCTGACAATTTCTTCGTTTATTATTTTTTGAGTATAGAGAAGTTATTCAATGCGCTGTAGGAACGGATCATGACAATCAACTTTTTCTCCACATGATGTGGCTTGCTCCCTACACTGTCCTTGCAGGACTCATCGCCAAGTTTGCCTATCAAAGAGATAGGGTAGCTGCATGGGAGAACCATCACCTGACCTAGAGGTTTTTACATGATTTACTCGTCCTTTAAACTACTTACCTTTGAAGACTTTCTCACTCTATACCGAGATAACCCCCGTTATGAACTGGCTGACGGAGAACTAATTGATATGGAGCCGACCGGATCGCACGAAACTGTCGGAGGTAAACTGGCAACGCAAATTGGCATTGCCATTACCCAAGAGCAACTCCCCTGGTTCATTCCTCGCACCTGCCTGATTCGCCCTTTCTCCGATATCGCTACGGCTCGTCGCCCCGATATTGTAGTTCTAGACGAAACTGTGCTTTCTAGCGAACCCCGTTGGGAGCAAGAACCAGTGATCACCTTCGGTCGATCCATCAAGCTTGTAGTTGAAGTAGTTAGCACAAACTGGGAAACCGATTACGCCCGAAAAGTTGAAGAATATGCGCTACTCGGCATCCCTGAATATTGGATCGTAGACTATCGAGGATTAGGCGGCGTTGCCTTTATCGGCAAACCCAAACAACCCACTTTTACCGTTTGTCAACTCTTGGGCGAAGAATATACCCAGCAGCAGTACCGCTTAGGACAATTTATTACTTCCCCTTTGCTGTCCCGCCTCCAACTTCGCCTAGACGACATCCTGCCCCGTTAACTCCTTCCACTCGCCCAGGTTAATGTTAGTCAGGAGTTACGCAGTTACAGATTATGTATGAGTATCGTTTTTAATATGGGCGCTACTGGACTTGAACCAGTGACTTATTCCTTGTAAGGGAATCACTCTACCACTGAGTTAAGCGCCCAATACACACTAAAGAAACAATATAGCAGATTAACACAACTAAGAGCTACGATTCTGAGGAATAACTGCTGAGGATACTAAACTTCATGCCCTCTGGTCGGACACACGATCGCATTACTCTATGGGGCTTGCCCTTCGTGGCTGGTTTTACTTTTGGACAAACTCACAGTGGCGACTTAACTTTGATTGTTTCAGGAGGATTCTTATTCAGCGGACTGATGTTTGGTCCCGATTTAGATATTAATTCCATCCAATACAAGCGCTGGGGATTGTTACGGTGGCTGTGGATACCCTACCAAAAGACGCTACGGCATCGATCGCTGTTATCTCACGGACTGATCATTGGTACAACAATACGGCTACTGTATCTAGCCACTTGGCTAGGAATATTGAGTATTTTCTCCTTGGGAACAGCACAGTTAATATGGGGTGTGGAGTGGAGGCAGCTAGTAGTTGCCTTAATTGAGCGCTCCACTAAATATACTACTGAATGGATTGCCCTTTATTTAGGGCTAGAAATAGGAGCCATGAGCCATTCGGTAAGCGATTGGAGCAGTTCTGCCTACAAACGCTTCCAAAAGCAGAGATGGAGAAGACTAGCTCATGGCAAAATGAAGAAATGTAAATCGCCTCCTCGTGTGATGCGTCGGTCTAGATCAACAGTAGTTAAAAGTAGTCACAAGCATTAATCACGGCAGATGTTTAAAAGCCCAGGATGAACAATCAAGACTCGAATCAACACCAAACAAGTGCGGCTACAGCGCTGCAACAACTGATTGACGTGGTTGCCCAATTGCGATCGCCTGATGGTGGTTGTCCCTGGGATCTGGCACAAACTCCCGAAACACTAACTCCCTACGTGATTGAAGAGGCGTATGAAGTAGTAGATGCGATTAAGAGTGGAGATAAAGGTGCGATCGCCGAAGAACTGGGAGACTTACTGTTACAGGTGGTGCTACAAGCTCAGATTGCCTCAGAAGCAGGAAGTTTCAGCCTCACAGAAGTCGCTCAAGGTATTACCCAAAAGCTGATTCGCCGTCATCCTCATGTGTTTGGCAATGTCGAAGTTCAGAGTGTTGATCAGGTACGCCAAAATTGGGAGCAAATTAAAGCAGCAGAGAAAGGAGAATCCACTGCTGATACTCAACAGCTAAGTCGCAAACTCAGCCGTTATGCTCGCACACTTCCGCCTTTGATGGCCGGAATGAAGATTTCTCAAAAAGCTGCTGCTGCTGGGTTCGAGTGGGAAAATATTGCTGGTGTTTGGGCAAAATTTGATGAGGAGTTGGCAGAATTCCTTCAGGCGATCGCCCAAGAATCCCCCGAAGCACAACAAGCAGAACTGGGGGATTTGTTGTTTGTCATGATTAATCTCGCCCGTTGGTATAACCTCGATCCAACTGAAGCTTTACAGGGAACTAACCAGCGATTTATTCAGCGTTTAGAGAAAATGGAGACAGTTGTTGATCGTCCTCTTTCAGATTACACACTTGATGAATTAGAAAATTTGTGGCAGCAAGCTAAAGCCCGCCTTGCTAAAGAGTAGGAACTCCTTGGTTTAGTTTAAGTTTCAAGAACTAGTAACAATTAATAACTGTTAAATTTATGCTCAAGTTATCCAAAGTAGGCATCATCTCCGTTGCTGCTTTAGCTTTAAGTTTTGGTAAAACCGTGGCAATGGAGCCTACAGCAAAACTTACTGTAGTAGTAGACAGCCTATCTAGCAAACAAGGTGAAGTTTGCATGAGAATTTATGCGAAAGAACAGGGATTTCCGCAAAGCGCAACAGGTGTAGTCCAAAGTGGTTGCACTAAAATAACAGGGCGTGCAGCAACAAAAGAGTTTTACGGATTGAAGTATGGAACTTATGCTGTTGCTCTATTTCACGATGAAGATGGCAATGGGAAACTAAACACAAATTTCTTAGGGATACCACGAGAAGGTTTTGGAATTTCTAATAACCCAACTGTAAAACTAAGTGCGCCAAAGTTTAAAAGTGCTAGTTTTTCCCTAAAAGGAAATGCAACAATCAAGATTAGCATGAAATATATTTAATAGATAATTATAGTTGCCAACATAGCTACTTGCTCTAGAGCCATGACAGCTAACCAAATTGCAACTCTTCCCTTAATTGCGATCGCTCAACAAACGCGCCAAGCAGCACAAAAATTGGCAGTGTTGTCAACCGAGGTTAAAAATCAAGCGATTGAGGCGATCGCCCAAGCTTTAGAATCGGCAAAAGATGAGATTCTAGCTGCCAATGCCACTGATTGCCAGATTGCAACTGGAATTCCTAAACCGCTTTATAATCGGCTGAAATTGGATGACGCAAAGCTAAGAAGTGCGATCGCTGGAGTGCGCGATGTAGGCAAACTGAGTGATCCAGCTGGAGTAGTTCAGATTCACCGCCAACTAGATGATGGATTAATCCTGAAGCGCATCACCTGTCCCTTAGGTGTGCTGGGTGTTATTTTTGAAGCTAGGCCGGATGCGGCAATTCAAATATCTGCTCTAGCAATTAAGTCTGGCAATGGTGTCATTCTTAAAGGTGGACAAGAAGCTGTTCGCTCTTGTGAAGCAATAGTAAAAGCAATTCAGCAGGGATTATCTCAAACTACTGTAGATCCAGCTGTTGTGCAGCTACTGACTACTAGAGAAGAAACACTAGCACTGTTGCAACTGGATCAATATGTAGATTTAATTATTCCCAGAGGTTCTAATTCCTTTGTCCGGTTTGTGCAGGGTAATACTCACATTCCAGTACTTGGTCATGCAGAAGGAATTTGTCATCTTTACGTTGATTCTGCGGCTGATATTAGCAAGGCAGTAGAAATTGCAGTAGACGCGAAAACTCAATACCCAGCTGCTTGTAATGCGATTGAAACTCTGTTAGTTCATCAGTCGATTGCCTCAGCATTTTTACCATTAGTTGCAGATGCTTTGGCAAAACGCAACGTGGAGTTACGAGGAGATGAACGAACCTGCAATATTCTGGACGTTTCGCTGCAACAGAAACAGATTGGGCGACAGAGTATAGCGATTTGATCTTGGCGATTAAGATTGTAGATTCTTTAGAAGATCACGATCGCCCATATCAATAATTATGGTTCGGGACATACGGATGCGATCGCTACAGAAAATCCTGATGATGCTGCTATATTTTTGGCACAGGTGAATGCAGCTGGCGTGTACCACAACTGTTCTACTCGCTTTGCTGATGGCTTCCGCTACGGTTTTGGGGCAGAAGTCGGAATTAGTACCAAAAGCTGCCGCCGCGTGGCCTGTGGGTTTAGAAGGATTAGTAACGTATAAATATCAACTGGTTGGTGACGGTCATATTGCAGGGACTTACAGTGGGGAGAATGCTAAGTCTTTTACTCACAAAGATTTAGAGTAAATATCATCTACGAACGCTATTGAGTTCGGCAAGCCATTAAGCGATCACGCATACCTTGAGAGTCAAACTCAAGCCTCATTCTACTTCCTGCCACTAGACTGTATTTATATATTATCCGTGTTTTACCAACTCTCACTACGTCCTCGGTATCCAGTGACAAAGGAATAGGTTCAGTAGTAATTGTTAGGGTCATAAAATCTAACTCTATAGATTTTATGGCAAGCACATCGAGTAAGTGCGATAAGAGGCGATTGCCCAGCCATTTTTTGCCTACTTCTGTCCCTTGCGAATCATGTTCAGTCCATACAAATAAAGTTCAACAACTGCATAAACACGAGGGGGAGGATCGTTTGGATGAGAGCGTTCTGTAAGAACTCCAGCATCTACCATATCCTTGATACGAGAGGCTAATTCAACATCTTTAATACTCCATATTTCAGCCAGTCGATTCTCATCAATAGGGGAGCGCTCACTCTGTAATAGATCGAGATGTTTTTTAAATTCAGGGTACTCATTGCGTACTTCATCTACACGCTGTTCAGAGACAAATGGGAAAGCCTCAATCATAGCCTTCGGACGTAGAACTATCTCAGAACTATATTCTGTAGAGAATTTTTTTTCGCCTTTGACCGCTTCTTGTAATAGTAATACTAAGCTTCTAGGAAAGCAGTTCTTTTGTCCATCAGCAATACGGGTACGAACCCAGTTATAGGTATAAGCTTTTTTTGTCCGACCCATCCGCTCTCCCCATAGGGGATACAGGCTAGTACGCAATTGTTTTAACTTAATTGCATTAAGTCGCTCCACTGTCACACCAAACTTTTGCTCCAAAAATTCGCTCAAAGTTATAGAACTTTTAAGGGCTTGTCTTAGTACGAGTCTCCAGAGGTCAGCCTCCTCCCAGCGTAGTTGAAGTGACCGTACAGTGTAGTGTCCTTTATTTGTAAAGTTGAGCTGATTCCAGATATCTTCACGTAGGAATATTTTAGGGACAATGCACTTCAGGCTTGTTCCGCTTTCTAACCACCATGCAAGCAAAGCGTCAAGTGCCTGCCTTCGCCGAACATAGTCCTTTTGACTAGAGCCAAAGCCTGCATCTAATTCATCGTAAAGGAGCCATACGCCCTGATTATTCTCTTGCAACCAATGATCAATAGTACGTAGCTCATCAGCAGCTTGCGAACCAGCTTGTGGAGATTTAGCACGATGCACCAACCACGACACAATTGGAGAGTGTAGTGGTTTATCTTGAGCACTTAACACAACTAACTGCTTATCTAAGTTATCAAGGAAACGCAGATCAGGTAGAGCATGGCAGAGTTGCAGCAAGGCATAATTTAGCCAAAAGATAGACCAACTATTCTCACCTACCTGTTGTTCATAACTAGCTAAATCACTACTTTCTAGGATTAGTCCTTGTAATCTAGGTTGACCATGAGCTGCTATAAAATGAACTTTATTTAAAGTGACATCATTATGAGCTAATTCCTTAGCTTTTTCCGGCTGCTCTACAAATAGCCTAAATAACAAGCTTTTTCCGGTTCCTTTAGTACCTCGAATTAGCCAATTTCTATTAAGTAAGAATCTAGGAAAATCTTCTGTACGTTGGAATATATTTGGTATATTTTTTGCTTCTAGCTCTTGTGCTGTTGCTGCTTCAAACTGTAATTGATTTAAGATTGCTTCACGGTTTTCAAGAGTTGTAGTTGTTTCTAGGTTAAATCTAATATCTGGCAAACTAGCATCAATGACATCGGCAATCGGCAGGTAATCATTCAACAAACTTTTTGGAACATCAATCAGACTTGACAGAGCCATAATGTTGGGATTGTAGGGAATTTCATAGTAAAGTTCACTAACAGTTGTGCCACTAGGTAATCCCCAGTTCTCCTCAATCCAATCTTCAACTCTAGTTATCCAAGTTCGGCGCTGCTCAGGTGCAACTAGCGGCATCGGTGTTAGAAGAAAACGAAGGTCAGGTTTTCCTTGATAATCGCGCTGTTTACGAACCCCCTGCACAACCCAACGCAGTCCTTCAAAGCTTTGATCGGTAGGTGAAAAACAGATAATTGCAGTATCCGCTAAATCGAAAAGTGCGATCGCGCTTGTATCATTAAACCCAGGACGTGCATCAATCAAAATTACATCTGGATTGAACTGGGTTTTGATCAGAAGTGTTGAATGTTAGGAATTTGCGATAAAAAAGCAGCCCAAAAAGTGATAACTTTTAGGCTGTAACTGATTAATTATTGTTAGCTACGCATGGTACTCTCGTTTGCCAAGATTGTCAAGGGTTTGTTAAAAGACCTACCTAAAAATGATTATCAGTCCTGAACACACGCCTGTTCGTTGAATGTTGGCTTGGTTATGCAATGGATAAGAGTTTGACCAGTATGAGGGATTTGTTTAAGCGATTGAACGGCACAGGATTTGCCGCAGACATTTCAACTTTCTCGAAAGCAAGTCAGTGCCGAAGTCAAGAAGTATTCCGCCAAATTTATCAAAGCTGAATCAGCGTGTGTCGGTCGGATTGGCAGCAATAACTATGCAATTTGCCCGATTGATTCCACTACTATTACTTTAACTAGCAAGTTGCTATGGCTCCAGGGATACCATCAAGTGAAGCTGTTTAGCTGTTTGAACTTAGAGAGTAAAGCAACAGCAGACAACCTAATTAACTTTGGGAATGACCATGACTACAATTATGGCTCCCAGATGATAGATGCTTTGCCGCCAACTGCTATAGGAGTCATGGATAGAGGATTTGCTAGTTTAAAGTTTTTGAGAAAAACCTCCAAGTCGGCTAAACATTTTGTGCTAAGAATTAGTCAAAACTACAAGCTAGACTTTGATAAAGAATCGGCAAAAGTGCGAGTAGGAACTGGCAAGCACTCTGGGGTGTATCGAGTCGTAAATTTTTGCGACCTAGAGACAAAAAAGTAGAGTATCGTTTAGTCACGAACTTACCGCCGTCAGGAGCAATGGCTGTTAGCGATGAACAAGTGATGAATATTTATCGCTGCCGTTGGGGGATTGAGTTGTTATGGAAGTTTTAAAAATGCACTTAAAACTGGACAAGCTAATTACTAAGAATGTCAATGGGATAGCTATACAAATTTATGCCACCTTAATTGCTTACTTAATATTACAGCTAGTAGAGATTCCCCAGGAATGGGGAGATAAGCTACTAGATAAACTTCGCTATCTTCAAGCTTGTATGTCAAGAAATCAGTTATATACATTGGATAGAACGAATTGTTTCTGATTAAACAAATTGGCTTGAAACGAGGTAGTGTAAGTTGTTATGTAAAGTTTTATAACACAGTTCAACATTTCTGGGTTTTGATATCTTCTATTAGTTGATTGATTGGATTAGTTGCACCCTGATAAAAACTTTCTAAAGTTCGTCTGTCAAGGTCAGCCAATCGATGAATATAATTTTCGTCATATTCTCCAACTGGAACTAAGAAAAGCTCACCACGAGTAGATAAATTTATCTGAAAAATACAGTTCTCAATACTTGGAATATTTTGCTCAGGAGTTAGATGGCGTTGGTGTAAGTAATCCAATATCCCATATTGTTCTCCATTGATATTTTCAGCATCCGAGCGAAATAAAATTGAAATTCCAGGTGCTTCGAGGTCAAAATCTACCATCACCACACGACGATTTCGGGTTGCTAGTATACCTGCAACCAACCCTAAAGCAGTAGAGCGACCTACACCTCCTTTAAAAGAGTAAAAAGTGACAACCAACGGACGCTTAGGACTATCTTCATCTAGTTGAACTGGCTGGTCAGGTTCAGGAGCCATCAAGATGTCTGACCAAAGCGGAAGATGTAGCTGAATATATTCTGAAGTTTGTTCAGTAGCTTCTTGTGGAGTTAATAAATCATAGCCAGCAATTGGGTATTGACCAAGATTAGTATTTATACCTTCTAGAAGTTCATCAATCTTTTTTTCACGCTCATCTAATGACTTACCCTCAAAAGAACTCGTAATAACTCGAATTTTTAACCATCCTAATGAAGTACACTTAATCTTTACTTGCACTTCTGGGTCTTCAGATCGTAACTCATGAATGAGATGCTCTTTAATCGGTTGAGGTAACGCCTTTTGATTGATCATGATGCCTCGTCTTGTTGAGCTAGTAAAAATTGATGCAATAGCTGTACCGCTTTTATAAAGCGTTTACTCTCCTCCTCTTCTCCCATTTTTTCTGAGTAGCGTAATTCGTCGTTACGCCATAGGAATGAAACAGTATGCCATGCATCTTGATAACCATTGGTACGATCTAAGGTTATGGCACGTTGTAATGCAGGTATATCTCTAAGTAACTTGGTTAGACTATGCAATTCCGAGCCTTGCAGTCCTTTCTTGAATATCTCAGTATCCTTAAAGTTACCTTTTTTCTATTCGTAACAAATGAGGGATTTTAGAGAGCATTCAATTGCATAGCCACCAAGGTAAATAGCACCCGTCCAACGTTTTTGGTTGTGTAAGGCTTGAGCATCTTGAAGTCGACGGCGAGAAGCACCTAGCTGGCAACGCCTATCGTAGGTATCTGGCAAATGATATACCTCTCATATTATTTCGGTTTTTGAATGGGTTACCTGCAACATTAATCTTAGTTCTCTAAACCATTACACCTTCAAGCTTTTCATCGGTTAGTTCATACAATTCGCGTAGCTTCTTCAACTTCTGAGCATCTGGTTGCCAAAATCCCCGTCCGTGTGCTTCTAACATTCTGCCGACAAGGTTGCGGAATGCTTCAGGGTTTGATTCTCGTAACTTCTGCGCCATCTCTGCATCAAAAGCGTAGGTATCAGCTGCTTGGTCGTATACCCACGAATCAGTAAAATCTACTGTACCGCCCCAGCCAATCAGCGCCGTCATCCGTTGGGAAATTTCAAAGACTCCGCCAGAACCTTGATTCGCCATCGCTTCAGCCCATTTGGGGTTGAGTAACTTTGTGCGATACTCCATCCGCAGCAAGTCTTCTAAATTTCGGGGTGTTGTGTCCTTGGAGAAGCTTTCGACAAAACTGGTGTTAACCTTCTTGCCGCGTTGTTGTTCAGCCGCCCGTTTCAAACCACCAGTATTGGCGTAGTATTCCTGAATATCGGTGAGACCATATTCAACAGAATCAATTTCTTGGACAATGCGATCGCTCGTTTCCAATAACTGGGTGAGAACTTCCGGTCTAGCTGTGCCTTTGTCCTGCCTACCATAACTGAACACATTGCGATCGCGCCAAGTATTCCCCAATTCATCTCCCGATTCCCAACTAGATGCCACAACTTGATCGTTTACCAAAGAACCAAAATCACCAGCTGGGTTAGAAAACAACCGCGCAGAGGCATTCTCGATTCCCTGTGCTTGCAACGCCAAGTAATGTTTGCGGATAAAGTTCTGATCTTCTGGTTCTGCCGCTATAGCTGTCCGCAGGAATAAGTCGTCTAGTAGTTCAATAATATTGACAAAGCTATCCCGAAAAATCCCAGAAAGATTCCCCAGTACATCAATGCGGGGATGTCCAACCTCTGCTAGCTGTCTAAGCTCATATCTAACAATTCGCCCAGTCCCTTCCTTTACAGGTTCTGCTCCCACCAACTCCAAAAGAATACCCAGGGACTCACCACGAGTTTTGATTGCATCTAGTCCCCACAGCATCACTGCCACAGTTTCGGGATATTGCCCATGTTCTTTTAAGTGTTGCGCCAGGATTTTTTGAGCAATTTCGCGTCCCCGTTCATAAGCCGCAGGCGATGGCATCCGATAGGGGTCTAAAGCATGAATATTTCGACCTGTAGGCAAAACACCAGGGCCATCGCGCAACAAATCACCACCAGCAGCTGGGGGAATGTACTCGCCATTTAGTCCGCGCAGTAAATTCGTTAATTCATCCCCAGTTTGCATTAATAAGTCCCGAATTTGTAAAGCTTCGTTAATATATTTATCAGTGATGCGATACCCGTTGTCTGAATCCTGGATCTTGTTATGCCAGGTCATCAACGCATCAGTACGGCTTCCCGCAGCAGAAATCGTCTCAATCACTTCCTGGGGTAAATCCTCTCCAAAATAAGCCTGGAGATAACTCTTCAACTCCTCTGTATTAGGTTGTTGCCCCAGAGTATGTAAACCAGATGAAAATAGGCGGGTTTCTAGAACCTGGAGATATTCGTACAGTTGCACCAAATACCGATTAAACGCCGCAGCACTAAACAGCCGCGCATTCTCAGGCGTAAAGGCAATCCCCAGGCGCAAGGCATCCTCAAACGGACAATCTGCATCCAGCCCCGTATCTCCAATCTTCTTACAGATTGATTCCTTAAGCGCGTAATTTTTCTCTGGATCTTCTCGATACTCAGAGATTAAGTCGCGCAACGCAACCAATTCTTTATACAATCCAGCCCGACCATAGGGCGGTACATTGTGTGAAATTAGCACACCATAACCGCGACGTTTTGCCAGCATGGATTCCGAAGGATTATTAGCCGCATATATATATAAATTTGGCAAGTTTCCCAGCAGAATATCTGACCAGGAATAGCCCGTGTTACCCAAGGGAGATCCCGGCAACCATTCGACAGTACCGTGCATCCCAAAATGAACTATAGCAGAAGCTTGAAAGTCATGCTGCAACCATTGATAAAATGCAGCGTACT
Organism: Chroococcidiopsidaceae cyanobacterium YX2bin18; assembly: GCA_030446505.1. Lineage (GTDB taxonomy): Bacteria > Cyanobacteriota > Cyanobacteriia > Cyanobacteriales > Chroococcidiopsidaceae > JAHHHE01. The sequence continues at coordinate 41,303 of JAUJND010000009.1, forward strand.
GGGGATGGGGTGTTAAATCACGCTCGAACATCAGCCGCATCGGATCGCCAGGAATGCCCAAAGGTGGCTGTACTCCAATCCAGACATTGCCCAACTGAATGCCGCCTACAAGAAATTCATCCCCATAAGTCTTAATCCCAGTTCCAGTGAGTGATTTCCATTGTTTCTCAATCCGCGACGTTTGCAGATATCCCAACCATTTCTCTAATGTCCGAGCATTAACAGTAATAGGTGAAGAGTTGACGTGATTAAATTCTCCCCTGCTCCCCTGCTCCCCTGCTCCCCTGCTCCCCATCTCTTCATCCGCCTCTTTGACGCGGCGAATCAACTCTTCTGCGTCTTCCGGTAAATCCCCAATACTATAGCCTTGGTCTTTTAGTGCTTGCAGGAATTTGAGGAGCGATCGCGGTACATTCAGCAAAGCCGCTGTTCCCGTAGCACCATAACCAGGAGGAAACCCGTAAAGCACAATTGCAATCCGGCGTTCAGCTACAGGCGTTTGCCGCAAAGAAATCCAGCATTTCAGCCGTCCAATCAACCGCTGCACTCGTTCGGGAATCAAATAAATATCTTCTCCCACCAAACCACCTAAAGGAACCGCATCAATTGCCCCATCAAGTTCTGGTAGCGCATACAACACCACGCTTTGCAATCCTCCAATACCTTGCCGCGTCCAAGAATGAATATCTTGAATCAGCAACGGTGCAGCAACAATGTAAGGCACATTCTTGGCACTGAGGATGCGTTTGGCGACTTCCACCTGACGACCTGCTTCCATTGAGCCAGCGGGACCACCCACTAAAGGAAAACCAATTGTAGAAACAATTGCATCTACCAAGACTGCCTCACTGGACAGAGAGAGAATCTCAACATTTCCAAGTTGTCTCTGGGTAGTTTCATAGGCTGTAGTCATCCAATCCCGCACAGCCACATGACCTTCAACACCGTTAATAAAAATCGGCAAAGGTATCAATCCAGCTTGCTCAAAGGAGCGAATTAACTGGGGAATATACGGCTGCTTAGTTACAACGTGCTTACGATAAAGCAAAATCCCGACAACTGGACTTTGGATTACTCCCCTGCTCCCCTGCTCCCCTAAAGGGGACTCCGATCCTCCCGTGCTTCTGCCGATACCACTCCAAATACTGACGGGGAGATGCAAAAAAGCCTTGATAGTCGGGATGCAGCAATCCCATGTTTGGGGTTTCTAGCGGTGGCGGAATCTCGCCCACTTTTAACCCTAAATATCGTTCTGCTATTGTCCAGAACATTGCAGCAACATTATCTGCTCCGCCAGCGTTCCAGTAACCGTAGATAATTAGCCAGTTGCGTAGATCTTGGATCTTTTGCCCTGGCACGAATTTTAGAGTTTTGGACCGATTTTAAAAAGCTTAAATATCCAGCGAGTCTGTCTTCTTCTCTCGTCCCTGGCTAAATTTGTCGAGGATGAATTTAATTGGCTTCGGCATTCCCTTGGGCTTGTCACCAATTGCAAACGCACGGTTTGAGTCAAACTCATTAATTCTAAAGCTGACTCGAACACAAGCCGAATCGGAATCTGGGCAATGCGATCGCGTAGCCACACAACTTGGTCATAATCAAAGATCAGACTGCCAAAAAATACATCAGCACCTTGCAGTGCTGTTTCTACTTCTGCGGCGTTGGTAGTGATATTGCGATCAGCTAAACACCAGAATTTCTAACTCTGGGCAGCGCTGTTGTGCCAGATGCGCCGCCTTACGGTACAAATCAGCGTTAAAAGATTCAAATCCAGCAATCAAGACGATGCGTTTCATGCCCGAAAGTAGAAAGGTTCTACTCTTGATCTTAAACAGGAACCGCGGTGATGTAATTGGCAGCTTCTTAATCCTGCTCATTTGAATTTTTATCTACTTACTTCCTCGAAAGTAGGTTGAAGTATAGCTAAGTGAAAACCTTTCCTGATTTCGAGGTTCAAATACCGTTGCTGTAACGTTTGCCACTGCTGCCAAGCTTGGTAACTCTTTTGTACTAGTTGCTCTGCCAATGTAGGAACTACACTTTTAATCTCAGAGTCCATTGCATGACTCAGAAACTCGCTTAAAACCACACTGTCTTGCATTTGACCCAAAAGTGCTTGGATAGTCTTCATGTCTTCCAGGTAAGCTTCATAGGTAGAACCGTAAAAGTCGCTAAATACTTCCATTTGGTAGCGGATGCGCTTGGTTTCTTTCCGCAAACTATGGAGAGTATCTCCTTGTGCCAATTGTTGTTCTACCATCTCAGGCTGAAGCTCTTTAATAACCAACCTCTCCTTTGACTGTAGTTCTACTAGCCAACCTGGATGCAGTAATAATCTACTTACTTCTGGTAAAAAGTAAATCTGGCAGAACTTCCTGAATTGGCATTTGGGCAATTTCTGCATACTGTGGCTGCTTCACCCACTTCTTGAGAGATTGTTTTAGAGATTGATAGCGATCGCCTTTAGGGTATCCTTCACCTCAGCTAAAGCCTGCCGTCGCTGCTTACTCAGATACTCTAAAGCGGTTTCCAGAGACTTTTGTTCTTCTGAAGGCAAAGTCGGTTTGTATTGATTTTCAAGTGCTTCCCGCAGAACATCTAGATCGCGCAAGGTTCCCAAAGTGTGAGCAATTTGCCAATTTTCTTCTCTTGAGCTGATTTCGGTAATGAGATAGCTGGAGCAAAACCCGTTATTGCACTGCGGAGACGACGCATCCCGACGCGCATTTGGTGCAAATTTTCTGGCTCTCGGTCTTTAGCACATCTTCCTCGTGCTTAAGGACTTTTCAAGGTGTTTTTGTTAATCGCCAGAGATGCCCAGTCTCCCAATGTATTTGTTTTAGTTAGTGTACGTACTGTCATCTTGTTATGCGGTCTATAAAATTAGCTCAGGTTTATTTAGAGCCTTGAATACTATCATGAGCCAAATTAGTTTAAACAGCATCCTCCATTAGTAAAAGCCGACAAAGACGACCAGAACACACCGCCACTATTTACAAGAAGTGCGCCATTAAGCGAAACAATGCTGTTTTACGACATTTAGAATGCGATCGCGTCTCTGCAGCACCTGGATTTTTCCTAAAAACGCCTGTTGGGAATTGGGAAGGGATTTAAATCTCATTAGATAGAATCCTAGCAAATTAGATGAATTACGGAACACATACAGCTTTCAGCCTTAATAATTGATAAAATTCTCAATAATCTTGAAATCAGTTGCCATAAACATTATTTCTGTCAAGCAAAATTAGAGCCTTGAATTTCAAAAGTCAATACGGCACGACCAACTTTGAAGGGAATTGAGGCAATTATGATTCTTTAAGGGCAATTTTCTTGGCGCTGACTTTGGCGATACACGAGCATCAATACAGTTGGTGTCTCAACTTTTTGGCATTGCCCAATAAAAAACACGAGCAGGATCGCCTCTCCTCAAATCGTTTTTGCGACACAACCAAAAAACGCAGCGGTGTGCCTTAGACTTGATATTAATTACCTGCAATGTGAACAACAAGTTCTCTAAGGTGGCTGCGCTGCCGATGTTCCCAAATGTAGATTCCCTGCCAAGTTCCTAATACCAACTGACCTTGAGTAATGGGAATTTGCTCTGAAGTGTGGGTGAGGAGCAGTACGGATGTGGGCTGGCATAATGTCATACCTTCAGCACTGTGGATGTAGGAAGCAGACTCTGGTACTAGTTTTGCCAAAAAAGTTGATAGATCTTTGAGTACATCAGGATCAGCATTTTCTTGATAATTAGACTGGCTGAGGTATGGCGCAAAAACAAAGTACAAAGCCCTGTTTCAACTCCTGATTGGGCGATATGGTTTCAATCTTGGGAGTTATTTTGGATAAAGATTTGCCAGTTGTCGAAATTTTGAGTAACTGTTGGTGGTAGCAATTGCTAATTAATTCTGAAAATAGCTGAGGATGGCATTGTCGATCACTATTCTGATCTATAGTAATTTGTTGAGATTGTTGTGGCAGTTGTGGTGATTGATTTAAAAATTCCAGCTACCTTGAAAAACTCGGCTGGGTAGAATTTGATGCTGATTGTAATTAGTAATGCCTTCTATTAGAAAAGCTGCTTCCGCAAAGTCATTGCGAGTCATATAGTAACGATAATCCTAGTTGTACAGCTTCGGCAAATGTACTGCAACCGGGTTTAGAAACTACTCGTCCGCACACGGGCATAAAATCCACTGGGCGGTACTTGTGGTCAGTAATTTTGGTAAGTTAGGTAAATCTGAAAAGGAGCGATCAAAGTGATAAATTGCCAAGCGGGGAAATGTTTTAAATTGTCATAGGGAATTTGCTGCAAACCCAAGCCGCCGAAGGTAAGTAGCACAGTCTGTTCTTTAGGGGCAGTTATACCCCAGTTAAAAGCGCGTAGCTCACCCAAATTGTAGCGGGGGGAGCCGCCAGTTAAGCTGACATCTGTAATATTTTTGAAGGCACTCATCGGCTCACAAAAAAGGTAGACGAAATAAGCGATCGCACTGACTGTAACAATCACTGATCCACTCAGCAATTTCAATAAATTCTGATCTGGCTTGATAGATAAAGTCCCAGCCAAAGTTACTCATCATCCAACAGGGAATACCTGCTGTTTTACCAATTACCGCTGCAAGGGGGAATATTCTCGCCAGGATTAACCGCATCAGTGGTTGCCGGATAAAATTGACTTCCCCAGCAACAAGTACTCGCTGTTGGCTACGAATTTGCTGGAGCTTTTTCTAGTGTGGCTGCTTTGTCCATAGTCAAGCTATCTGCCTGCACCACGCCTATATCAAAACCACGCGGGCGATGGATAAAATCTCCTTGGATGTGGACTCCAGCAACCAACGCGGTGCTGTTGTTACTAGAATTAGCAGGATTTCTGGACACATTTGCTGAATTTTTGCGGCGACAGATGCCGTCTCTGTAGCATGACCGAACCCATGATTAGTTATAGCTACATATAAAATTGGTCGAGATTCCATTAGGGATTTTAGATTTTAGATTTTAGACTACTAAACCTAAAATCCCTACATTTGGCAAAACTTTTGAATTTTCTTATTAGCTGATCGATTTCAGACTCTAAAGTGAAGTAATGAACGCAGGTCCTTACACAGTCAGGATCAAGAATTGTCCTAGTCAGCAAGTTCTGTTGTTCCAAATATTGCACTAGTTGACGGGTTTGGCTTGTGGCTTACTACTATTAGTTACTTGGAAAGAAACAAGCCCTGCTTGTGGTGGAGCAATTCGCAAACAACTGATGTCAGCTAGTTCAGTTAACGGTTGCCACAGGTACTGACTCAACTGGCAAATTTGCTGATAACGTTCAGCGCTTCCCATTGCTGATGAGTAGGTGATCGCCGCCCGTAATCCAGCGTACTGCCCAAAGGCTGAAGTAGCTACTTCATAATCGCCTTCCGTCTGGTTGCCAATCTCCAGGCTTACCTGCTGGATTAGTAACAATACTTCCGCCAACCACACAATGTCGGTTGCAAACTTTCCCGTGCTTCTGGCCTACGATGCAAAATCATCAATACCTGGTTAATCTTACCTACCATTTGGATCAAAGAGAGTTTCCACCTAATTCTGTCAGATTCAAGGGCAACAAACCCACCGATTGAGCAGCATCTACGATAAATTCTTACGGGTTCCGTTCTGTTGTCTGCATACTTTATCACTTCCGCTAATGGCAAACTTGACCAGTATTCCACAGGATATGACTTATTACTAATAAGCGGGTATTGAGCGTAGGTGTTGGGCAATAACTGCCAGATTGCCATTATTCAGAGTTGCCATTAAAGACAGGTGGACACTTCTACACCAAATCTGCGTTTGATTTCTTGTGCTGTTGCGACGATGTCCTTAAACACAGTCTGATAGCAACATATGATCTCCCGTTTGCCAGTCAATACCCCACATGGCAATATTGCAGCCAACAGTGACATCCTCAGTTAAGGTAATCGTTTGAGGTGAGGCATTTAATTCGGAGGCGATCGCAATTCTGGTTATCAACCTCTGAGCAATCAAGCATTCACCTCTGTGGAAAAGGGACCATGACGCTGCATATATTCTGGAGCGCTAATGGTCGCCGCCATTGCCGCTTGAGGCATCGGACCTTGACCGCCGTAGTTAAAATAAGTCTTATTCGCCAGTGCTGGAAATTGCTGTCGATGTAACTCAAGTTGGGTTTTGTGTAGTAGAAATGCTCGTCATATTAGCGAGTGTAAAGGGATGACATATTTTGCTCACAATATCATTGTCTTTTACCTGTCAGTTTATTTTTTTACGACTAATAAATTTGCAATTTAACTGAATTAGCTGATATTTTATTTATTACTTCTAAAGATGAATACTTAATTAAATAACTAATCTCTTATTTTTGTGGGACGGGCATCCTGCCTGTCCAAGCTAGAAGCCTGCACCACATTCATAAATGAAATAGGACTGCTATATTTTAGTAATATTAATTACCTTGATTGAGAAAACTTCTATTGGTTGTTAAGATTTCCTATGAAGTAAGTAATTATTACCATTTTTTAAAGAACAGCCTTTGCTAGACTAGAAAGAAAATAGTACAAAGCTACAGCTAAGATCAATTATCCCTGAATGATACTCATTAATTATTGGCTTATTTAGCTCGAAAATAACTTGGACGTTGTAATTAGCTGTGCTTGGATCTAGTTATCTCAATAGTAATTTTGCCGCTAAAGTCAGGAATTGGTGCAGCTGGTTTGCTTAACCGGACTTGGACTTGTGCCACCTTATCTGATTCGAGAATTAATTCGGCGATCGCCGTTGCTAAACGTTCCACCAAAGCAAATTTAGAAGTTTGCACCAGCTGCTGCACAGTGCTGATAACACTGCGGTAGTCAAGGGTATCTTCAATTACATCGCTCTTACCCGCAACCGCTAAATCTAACCACAGGATCAAATCCACCTCAAACCGTTGACCTAAGACCTGCTCTTCTGGAAGATATCCAGTGTAGCCATAACAGCGAATTCCGGTTAACTGAATGCAGTCCATACAACTATGTTTCCCTAACCAATCTAGGATAAAGAAGTTTGGAGCAATTGCAAAGAAGCTAATCACCCTTGCCGATTTGATTTGATGGTAATTGATTTTAGAAATACTAATTCTGTTTGGGCTTCGATCATGGCAGAGACACTGAAGCGGCTGGGGTTGACCACGGCCGTTATTTGTCCTGGTTCGCGCTCTACACCCTTGGCGATCGCCTTTGCCCAAGCTGATGTAGACGCTATTCCTGTGCTAGATGAACGCTCTGCCTCATTTTTTGCTTTAGGAATTGCCCGTCGATCCAGTCGCCCTGTAGCGATCGTTTGCACCTCTGGCACAGCAGCAGCAAATTTCTACCCAGCTGTTATTGAAGCAAGGGAAAGTAGAGTACCACTACTAGTTTTAACGGCTGACCGACCCCCTCAACTGCGAAATTGCCACTCAGGGCAAACAATTGATCAGTTGAAATTATTTGGTACATACCCAAACTGGCACACAGAGTTAGCGCTGCCATCTTTAGACATCAAGACACTCTCCTATTTGCGGCAAACAGTTATTTATGCCTGGGAGCGATCACTTTATCCCGTCCCTGGCATAGTTCATCTAAATATTCCCTTTGATGACCCTCTCACTCCTATACCAGACGGAACCTCTGAATCTTTAGAATGCGACTTCCAGCTAGAAGATTTTTTTAGTTCAATAACTCCCCCTATTTCCACATCTCCCTATCCCATTGCATCTCTACCGATTCAAGAATGGCAACAATTTACCCAAGGCATAATTATTGCTGGTCTTGCCCAACCTCAAGATACACAGGGATATTGTAGTGCGATCGCCCACTTGTCCAAAACTTTAAAATTTCCCGTTCTAGCAGAAGGACTCTCCCCAGTTAGAAATTATGCTGATCTCAACCCTTATCTCATTTCCACCTATGACCTAATTCTGCGGAATCACGAACTAGCACAGCAGTTAACACCTGAAGTTGTGATTCAAGTAGGTGAACTACCTACGAGTAAAGAACTGCGTACCTGGCTTGACAGCAAAAAGCCGCGACGATGGTTGATTGACCCTTGTGATCACAACCTCGATCCTCTGCACGGTAAGACAACTCATCTGCGGTTATCTGTAGAACAACTGGCTCAAATCTGCCCAGCTGAACCAAAACTACCAACTTCTTATCTCTACCAGTGGTGTGCTACCGAAGCAAAGGTGAGAGCAGCTGTTGACATGACAATGGCGACAATGAGCCAGATGTTTGAGGGCAAAGCCGCCTGGTTACTCTCGCAGATTTTACCAGCGAGAACTCCAATATTTATTGCCAACAGTATGCCTGTAAGAGATGTAGAGTTTTTCTGGCAACCCAATAACTGTGCTGTGCAACCGTTTTTTAACCGAGGAGCAAACGGCATTGATGGTAATTTATCGACAGCTTTGGGCATCGCTCATCGCCATCAAAGCAGTGTAATGTTAACAGGTGATTTAGCTTTATTACACGACACCAACGGCTTTTTAATCAGAAATAAATTTTTAGGGCATCTGACAATAGTTTTAATTAATAACAATGGCGGCGGTATTTTTGAAATGTTACCTATCTCCAAGTTTGACCCACCGTTTGAAGAGTTTTTTGCCACGCCACAGAATATTAACTTTGCCCAGTTGTGTGCTACTTACGGTATAAACCATGAATTAATTACTTCTTGGGAACAGTTGCAGCAACAATTAAATCCACTACCCACAACGGGCATCAGAGTTTTGGAGTTGCAAACAGATAGAAAGGCGGATGCAAGGTGGCGGCAAGAGAATTTAGGGAAGTTTGCCCAAGGTATTGGATAAAATTCTAGGGAGGTGCAATGCCTACGGCGGGCGTTGCAAACCAATAACCTGATATTTGTTTCTACAGCCCAATAATAAGGTATAGACGTTTTAGAAGATATTTATGACGACACGCTAACTCGGTAGCAGCGGCAAGAGTAGGGTGACAAAATAATAAACTAGAGGAGCCGTAAAAACGTAGCTATCAGCGCGGTCAAGAATGCCGCCGTGACCAGGAATCAGTTGTCCTGAATCCTTAACTCCAGCATCGCGTTTCATCATTGACTCGGTTAAGTCTCCCAGTAAGCTAGCAATGCCAATTAGTAAACCCAAAGACAGACCAGTTAAGATCCAACTAGACCAGTCCAAATACAAAGCTCCGGCGACAGCTACGCCTACACTTGCAATTACCCCAAAAACAGCGCCTTCAACAGTCTTTTTCGGGCTGATATCAGAGAGACGGGTTTTACCAAAGAGTTTGCCGATAGTATATGCACCAATGTCAGCCGCCCAGATGCAGAGGAAAGTTAACAGCGTTGCTGTCAAACCTTGGGGTAGATGATTTAAGGTTGCCCAGTTTTCTGGCCAATAACCTCCTAAAGGTAAATTACTGACTGCCGCACTATCGAGCGCCCGCAATCGTACCCAGTAACTTGGCAAATAACCGCAATAAAATAACCCCAAAATTGAGGTGGAAATATCAGCGATTGTGGCAAGTTTTGGTTGAAACAGCAGGTAAAAACAAATAAATGTGCCAGCAACTGGCATAACAGCATCAGCTAAAGTCGAAGAAACCGTAGCAATAATTAGCAGTGCCTGACTGACGGCTAGGGTAGTTTTAGTAGCGGGTGCAATTCCGGTGGCTCGCACTAGCTGAAAGTATTCCAGCTGACCCAAAAAAACAATTGCCGCAAACATAAATGTGAAATACCACCCTCCCAAGATAGTTGCTGTTAGGGCAAGAGCGATCGCAATAATTCCACTAAAAATTCGAGACCAAGGCATAGGCGAGGGGTGGAAGAGAGCAGGGGGAGCAGGGGGAGCAGGGGGAGCAGGGGGAGCAGAATTATGAATAAAGTCTATTATTTTATCTTTAATCCTTTCCCTAGCACCTAATCCCTGTTTTGGCTTCAGTCTAGCTTCTCACCACTGAGGATAAAAATTGGATTGACGGCAGCAAAGGTTTGAGAAAAGCCCCGCGTTTCCAAGCGATTGACCGCCGACTGGACAACTTCGATATTGCGAGCTTGCAACTCAGCAAAGCTTTGGGAGACAGCAAACAGATTTTCTAGATTACCAGCTGTAGCGACAACCCTACCTTGGGGTAGCAAATATTGCCATACTTCTTTTAAAATGTGATTAATGGGGCGACCTCCCTCAATGCAGACTCGATGCGGAGGTTTGGGTAAGGAGTGCAAACACTCTGGGGCGCTGCCAACAATTATTTCTACATTTTTAACCTCAAAGCGATCGCAATTGCGGCGGATTAAATTTGCTACTTCCTCATCCCATTCAACTGCTATAATTCGCGCTTGCGGACATAGTAACCCAACTTCTACGGGAATTGTGCCTGTGCCTGCCCCAATGTCCCACAAAACTGAATCTGGTTTGAGCCGTAGTTGAGCAATTAATAGCAGCCGAATTTCTCGCTTACTTAAGGGAATACCGGGTAAGCGCTCAAATAAATCATCGGGGATGCCAGGAGTAATGTAGGGCCAGAGTTGGGAGGGCATATAAATTAGGTTAAAAATATTGGTACTACACCAATTACTCATCCAAAGCTAAAACAGCTGTAACTAAAACAGCAATTTCTTATGACTAGTCAAATATTAGGCGATTCGCAAGGCGATAGCTTCGCTTTAAGTTACGAGGTACAGCAGCAATTAGCAAAAAAGGCTGGGCGACGCACTCTATTAGCCCGTAATCTCAAAACCCAAGAATTAGTCGTAGTCAAGTTACTGTCTTTTGGTATTGATTTTGAATGGGATGCTCTGAAGCTGTTTGAGCGCGAGGCAGAAACTTTAAAAGCCCTAAATCATCCCTCTATTCCGCGCTACCTCGATTTCTTTGAGCTAGATTCACCTAACAGTAAAGGATTTGCCCTGGTACAGACTTATGTAGAGGGGAAATCTTTAGAAGAACATCTTAAAGCTGGGCGTAGCTTCAGTGAATTGGAAGTTAAGCAGTTAGCCAAAGCACTTTTAGAAATCCTGATTTATTTACATGGGCGGCAGCCTGCTGTAATCCATCGCGATATTAAGCCTAGTAATATTTTGATAGCTGATTGCTCTAGAGATAATGTTAGTCAATACCTAGTCGATTTTGGCTCAGTACAGACACTTGCAGCCAAGGAAGGCGGAACGATTACTGTAGTAGGAACATACGGTTATATGCCACCAGAGCAATTTGGCGACCGTGCTGTTCCAGCCTCTGATCTTTACAGTTTAGGCGCAACCCTGATTACTTTGGTAACAGGCACTCATCCAGCTGACTTACCACAAAAGGATTTTAGGATTCAATTTGAGCAGGTAGCTAATCTTAGTCCTGCCTTTACTGCCTGGTTGAGGTGGATGACAGAACCTAGTTTAGATCGACGCTTGGCTTCTGCTCAAGAAGCGCTGCAAGCACTTGAACAGCCGCAGCAAATAGATGCTCCTCTAGTTATGAAGCAACCGTTTGGCAGCAAAATTTTGTTGACCAAAGATGGAAATTCTCTAGAAATTATCATGCCCCCCAAGGGATTTAGTGCTGATATTATAATTTTGATTTTGTTTGCGATCGCCTGGAATTCGTTTTTAGTAATGTGGATAGGTATTACTGTATTTGATACACCTTCTGGTATTAACTTCTTCTTTGCCTTATTCTCATTACCTTTTTGGGGTGTTGGCATTGGCATGGTCTAATAATTCTCTCTACTTTATTTGAAGAGTCCGGCTGTGTGTCAATCAGCAGCAAATTTGGCAAACATACGAGATATTTGGAAAGTATACACCATCGTCCAGTTATACCCGAAGACAAGATATCACTAAGCTGGAACCTAGAATATTTAGGTGACTCGCTAGAAGCAGGATTAAACCCAAATTATTATTTGAGCAGGTACACAGAAATATGAACTAGGTAATTAGTGGTCATACTGAGCGAACCTGAACTCGACTGGATCGTCCATGAACTCAGTGATTGGTTAAGAGTCCCAATCCAAGTTAATAAACTGCCTGATGAACGAAGGTATTGAGTAACAAATTACAGGAGATGCGTATGTTTGGACTAGGATGGCCGGAGGTAGGAGTAATAGCCTTAGCAGCAATTTTAATTTTTGGTCCCAAGAAAATTCCCGAACTGGGAAGCACACTGGGCAAAACGTTGCGCGGCTTTAAAGAGGAAATAAACAGCGATCGCGACGACGACCAAAATTTAGAGCAAGACAAAGAGGACTGATAATTATTGCCTGACTTAAGGTGCAAGCTGCCATATTTAAAGGATCAGAATTGATTTGCTACAGAGGACTTGACACTAATTTGGGGATTTATTGCCGTAGTATCAACTAATCTGGGCGCTTCCTCACTAATTGGGTGACGCGCTTCAATTAGACTAATGGCGCGGTTGACATTTTCAGGCAATATCACCACCAAACTGCCACTAGGAGCGCTATCTAAGGCTAGATTAATTGCTTGTGTTTCATCAAGAGTAGTTTGATAGTGGTAATCTGGCTTTACTTGCAAGATACCTTTAGTAATTAATTCAGCACCGGAACCGCGCGATCGCCCCCGTGTATCGTCATCTTCTTTGATAATCAGCCGATCAAAAATTCCCGCAGACAGCTTGCCCAAAGTCACAAAGTCTTCGTCACGGCGATCGCCTGGACCTCCGACTACACCAATGCGCTCACCTGGTAATTGCGGACAAACCCCCCAGTGCTTCATAACTGTGAGGATTGTGGGCATAGTCTACCAAAGCGTGATAAGTTCCAAGATTAAACAAATTCATTCGTCCTGGTGTTTGGCTAACCGAAGCCCGAAACGTACTCAATCCAGTGCGAATTTGTTCAATCGGCACATCTTGGGCAAAGGCTGCCAGGCTTGCTGCTAGGGCATTAGCAATCATAAAAGGCGCTCGTCCACCCAATGTCAGCGGTACATTCTCCGCCCGCTCAATGCGGTGCGTCCAATCCCGTTTCAGAATCGACAGATAGCCATTCTCATACACTGCTGCCAGTCCACCCTGTTGAGTATGGTCGCACACTATCTGATTTTCTGGGTTCATCGTAAAGTAAGCAACCTGGCACTTCACCCGTTGGGCGATCGCTGCAACTAGAGGATCGTCGGCATTAAGTACCGCATAGCCATTAGGCAGAACTGCTTCTGCTACCACACTTTTGACTTTAGCCATCTGTTCAATAGTTTCAATGTCGCCAATTCCTAAGTGATCTGCTGCAACATTCAAGACCACGCCTACATTAGAGGCATCAAAAGCAAGCCCTGAACGCAAAATACCACCTCGCGCTGATTCCAGCACTGCTACTTCCACAGTTGGATCTTGCAAGATTAGCTGAGCACTTTGAGGACCAGTATTATCCCCTGGTTCTACTAAGTGATCGCCGATATAAGTGCCATCGGTAGTCGTATAGCCAACGATTTGCCCAGTTTGTTTAAAAATGTGTGCCAGTAGTCGCGTGGTGGTGGTTTTACCATTAGTGCCTGTAACAGCAAGGATCGGAATCCGGCTAGATTTTTCTGGGGGAAACAGCATATCAAGGACTGCTTCTGCCACGTTGCGGGGAATACCACGGCTAGGAGAAACGTGCATCCGAAAACCTGGGGCGGCGTTAACTTCCACAATCACCCCATCTACTTCCCGCAGGGGACGGCTAATATCTGGTGTAACAATATCAATTCCAGCAATGTCTAGACCAATAATCTTAGCTACCCGTTGCGCTAGCCAAATGTTTTCCGGATGGATATCATCAGTGCGATCTACGGCAATTCCACCAGTGCTTAAATTTGCCGTTGCCCGCAAATAAAAAATTTCGCTTTTTGGGAGCACGGTTTGAAGGGTATAGCCTTGCCGTTCTAGGAGTTGGTAGCTAGTGCGGTCAACTTCGATTCGCGTTAGAACCTTATCGTGTCCCTCACCCCGATTTGGATCTTGATTTGTCTTTTCTAGCAGCTGCTCAATCGTACTAACGCCATCGCCAACAACGTGTGCTGGTACTCGCTCGGCTACCGCCACTACTTTGTTATCTACCACCAGCACTCGATGGTCACGCCCAGCATAATAGCGCTCAACAATTACTGACCCGGAAACTTCTTTAGCCGCATCGTAGGCTGACTCTGCTTCTTCCCAAGATCTAATGTCAATCGTGATTCCCCTACCATGATTTCCATCGAGGGGTTTCAGTACGATTGGATAGCCCCCAACCTCTTGAATAGCATCTTTCAGTTCATCTAAGTAGTTAATCACTGTGCCTCGCGGTACTGGCACTCCAGCGTCAGCAAGAATGCGTTTAGTACCTTCCTTGTCGCAAGCAAGTTCTACGCCCAAGATGCTAGTGTGAGAACTGATCGTTGCCTGCATCCGCTTTTGGTGTAGACCGTAGCCCAGTTGGATTAAAAACCGCGCTCCGAGTGACATCCAGGGAATGCCTTTAGCTTCAGCTTCTTTGACAATAGCTTCTGTACTAGGACCTAAAGCGGCATCTCTGTAGAGGTCTTTCAGGTCTTGTAAATCTTGCTCTAATTCTTTTTGGGGATAATGACCCCGGTCAATAATGCTTTGGCACAATCTTACTGCTGCCCGTGCTGCATAGCGACCAGCTTGCTCATCCAGGTATTCGATTACTACTTGGTAAACTCCGGGGTTAGCAGTTTCCCGTGTCCGACCAAAGCCTACTGGCATCCCAGCTAGTTCTTGCAGTTCTAGGGCTACGTGCTCTACTATATGCCCCATCATGGTGCCTTCTTGCACCCGCATTAAGAAACCACCAAGACAGCCAGGGGAACAAAAATGTGATTCCAGACTTGGCAGCGCCGCAACTAACCCTTCATAGAAGCCTGGAATTTGATTTGAGGGTTTTTCCGCCAGTTCTTCTAAATCAAACCGCATAACTATGAGTTTTTGGCGGCGAATGCTCCAATAGTTGGGACCGCGTAATGTCTGGATTTTGAGGATTCTCATGGGAATTTGTGATGGAGATTCGGAACCGAACCAATTATTTAGTTTCCAGTAGAGATTGCACCTTAAACTGTTCATCTGTAACAGTTTTGCTCCCAACTTTGGAGAAGCGCCAATCAGGTATCAGCGGGTAATGAGACTCAAATTTTAGCAGACACTACTTAAGTGGGAAGTTGATGTGGAGCTAAGACAGTGCGCTTATGCAAGTGGTAGCGATCGCCGTAGCTAAGAATATGTACCCGCAGATTGTGCAGGCTTAATGGATCTGTTGCTCCCACATCTGGCTGGTTTGTATAACACACTTCTCCTGGATCAATGATCGTCACAGTGCCTTTACCCATGACTTGCAACATTCCATCACCTTCTACTAAAGCACAGGTATCTTCATCAATACCAATACCTAGTTGATCTGGATGAGCCGGCGATCGCACTTATCAAGCGTGCCATCCGATTCCGGTTCTGAAAGTGTTGGTCTACAATCACTTCTGGCAAGATCCCCAACCCAATCGTCAGGTCTACAAGTGAACGATTTGGGAGATTCACCACTGCCGCCACCAGCGATCATATGATGACCCATCACCGCCGCTCCAGCACTAGTGCCAGCTAGAGTCAGTTGATTTCGTTGCACCCGCAGCCGGATAGTTTCCATCACTGGCGTATCCGCTAATACAGCACAAAGCCGTAGTTGGTCACCGCCCGTCAAAAATACACCAGTACAGGCTTCTAAACATTCTTGAATCTCGGTTGACTCACACTGTATCCGTTCTCGAATGTCCAAAATATCAATTTGCTTCGCACCCATTTCTGAAAAAATGCTCAGATACCGAGCGCCAATCATCGCTGGCTCGCGGGAGGCAGAGGGAATAATAGCTATATGAGCATCTGTAGCTCCAGCACGAGAAAAAAAGTGTGCAGGATTTCCATTCCATGAACTTTATCTTCTGCTCCACCAATAACTAGAACGGCAGTTTTAGTTGCCTGGAGTGTCCTCATTTGCAGTGATTGCTCTTCTAATTGCAGCACGCTATTCCTCTCAATTAGCCTCAGGGAAATTAAACCCGACAATAGCCGCTTGTAGCGTGATCGCTCCTGTTTGGGTTAAGTTGCTCAACCGATTCAAGTAATCGCTCATCCCCACATAAGTATGGATTCGAGGCGATGTAGCTGTGCTTCGCGTCAACGTTCTTGCCTTGTAAAAGCAACTGCGTTAACTTCGTCAAAGCGTGCCAGTCTAATGAGCAAATTTGCTGAGGCTTTTGGTTAATAGCCGAGAAGTTTTTAACCTGAGATCGTCAGTAACTCGCCAGATGTCACAACATTTAAACATAATTTAAGGAATTAGAAAAAGTTTTGAACCTCTATTAACTATGAAACTTGGGATATTGGTCAAGCTAGGTGTCAGACTCCATCTAGTTAGGTATTGCAATTTGCCTTGTTGGTGCTAATTAGACAAAACTTCCTTAAGGTAAGATTAGTCTTTTCAAATGCTAGCTGCTGTGCGATTTGATATAGTTACCCTGTTTCCTGAGTTTTTACCTCTCCCCTGAGTTCAGGATTACTAGGTAGAGCCTTAACCAAACAGATTGCTCAACTGCATCTGGTTAATCCCCGCGACTTTACCACTGACAAGCACCGGAAAGTGGATGATGAACCAATACTACGGCGGTGGTGTGGGAATGCTGATGCAACTGGAACCAATTTTTGCTGCTGTAGAGTCGCTGCCGATTTTACCGCGACGCGAAGTGCTGTTAATGACACCTCAAGGTCAAACCATTAATCAGTCTTTGTTGCGAGAACTGACTACAGATTACGACCAATTGGTGATTATTTGTGGTAGTTACGAAGGTGTGGATGAGCGGATACTGCATTTAGTAACTCGTGAGGTTTCCCTGGGAGATTTTGTGTTGACTGGGGGAGAAATTCCAGCACTGGCACTAATTAATGGTGTAGTAAGATTGCTACCGGGAACTGTAGGCAAGGTTGAGTCTTTGAAAGCAGAGAGTTTCGAGGCGGGGTTGCTGGATTATCCCCAACACACCCGTCCTGCTGAATTTCGCGGCTGGAAGGTGCCTGATGTGTTGCTTTCGGGAAATCATGCTGAAATTGCCCGTTGGCGACATAAGCAGCAGATTCAAAGAACACGCGATCGCCGTCCTGATTTATATGAAAATTGGTTGAGAGAGTACGGCGGCGAAGAGCTAGAAAAGCTTTAGCCTACCTTGCTTTTATGCCGCAGTTTTGAAGATCCACCTGGGAACACTAAGGAAAATCATTGCGGAGTTTGAATCATGCTCATAAACCGCACAACGTTCTTTCCGAACTCTCCACGCTCGATTTTACAGATTTTATGAACTTAAGAATTGGTAATGGTTACGATATCCACCAACTGGTTAGTGATCGCCCCTTAATTCTATGCGGTGTCAAAATTACCCACGAACTCGGTTTATTGGGGCATAGTGATGCCGATGTATTAACTCACGCAATCATGGATGCAATGCTCGGCGCTCTAAGTTTAGGTGATATTGGGTATTACTTTCCCCCGACAGATCCACAGTGGGCTGGTGCTGATAGTTTGATGTTATTGAGTAAAGTACATCAGCTAATTCAGGAACGAGGTTGGCAGGTGGGAAATATTGATTCTGTGGTGGTGGCAGAGCGTCCAAAATTGAAGCCGCATATTCAAACGATGCGCGATCGCCTTGCTACTGTCCTCCAGGTAAAACCCGACCAAATTGGCATTAAAGCAACTACCAACGAAAAATTAGGTCCAGTCGGACGCGAAGAAGGCATAGCAGCTCATGCAGTTGTCTTGCTGATGACTTATGGTTGAATTGCCTTAGTGTCAGTAAGTTTAAGGTATTGAAATTCATTAGCATGGAAATAACCAAGAGATAAAGGAAAAGCCTTTCAACTTCCTGAGAGAATTAAGATAATGGAAACTGCAAAAATCAAACTTACCCAGGCTAGGGGTGCTGATATTGTTGTTCAAGGTAAAGATGGACAAGCTGTTCTATTAGTTGAAGTTAAAGTTACTAAATTTAAAGAACCCAAAGCAAAAGAAAAATCTGTCTCGCAACTAAAATCATACTTGCAAACTGCGAACAATCATATTCCTTTTGCCATGCTGGTTGACCTTGAAGACATTGATGTTTTTCAAAAGGATAATACCAATTTATCGAAATTTGTTAGCTCACTGAAAACTGCCGCCGTACTTAACTATTACGACCCTGAATTCAGCAGCAAGCGCATATTTGCACCATACTTTGAAACGCTTGTTGAAGCTTGGCTGCGGGATTTAGCATATCACTGGAAGTCAACTACACCACCAGGATCAGAACAGTTAGCAGCGATTGGTTTGTTAGATCTGCTGGTAGGTGCAACAACACAGATCCCTATTGCTTAGTGGTAATAATTTACGTTGAAACTAACTTCCTAATGAGTATTGCTACAGGACGCGACTTACAAGCAGTCACCTTGCTAAAGAATACGGCATTATCAGCACATATAGCGATACCAAGCATTTGTTGCATGGAAGCTCTTTCAGCGTTAGAAGACGAACTCAAGCGCCGCAACCGTTTTGCTAGCGAACTGAATATGCAAATTAGTCAGCTAAAGCGAGATCAAACTTCACCTTATGCCAAGTCTCTGCTTTCGCATTTAGAGCAATCTTTGATTGAGAATAAGGCACTACTTAACGACATCCAAGACCGCTTATTCGATGCCCTTGATTATCTCAATACAAAGGTAGAGATGATTACCTTAACTGTGGATGTACTTCAGGCAAGCTTGAATATACCCTTTATCGAAAAAGACCCTACAGATAACTTAATTTTGCACTGTATACTTGCAAAGGCACGTCTACAACCTAATGAAATCAAGGTGTTTTTGAGCAGCAATACCAAAGATTTTGGTACACAGGAGGTTCAAGAAGCTTTGCGGAATGCAGACGTAAATCATTATTTTACTCGCACACAAGATTTACTTGGTTGGCTGCGATCGCAGCTTATGTAATATGAAATCTTCCTCTATATTTCCTGCTATTTGGCGTAAGCGGCTAGCTGTTGTCCTAGCTGTGTTAATCGCGATCGCTCTTACTAGCTGCAACCCTACAGAATTTAGAACTACTGCCGCCCAAGTACCACAAGTAGTAGTTAGTGTTATTCAAGATCCTGATACTTTCAACTATGCTCTGGGTCATCAGCTACCAAATATTTTTGGTCTGACATTTAAGGGGTTAACTACTGTGAATGGGATCACGGGAGAACTTGAACCAGAACTAGCTGAATCTTGGAAGTTTTCAGAAGACAAGCTCAGAGTTGTTTTTACACTGCGCGAAAATTTGAAATGGTCGGATGGTTATCCCCTTACAGTAGATGATGTTGTTTTTACTTATAACGATATTGTCTTTAACAAAGAAATTCCTACCGATTTAAGAGATTATCTCAAGATTGGTAAAAGTGGGGCTTTTCCCCAAGTCGAAAAACTCGACGACCGCCGTGTGGAATTTATCATGCCACAGCCTTTTTCTCCTTTCCTCGCTACTACTACCGGAGACTCTTCCAGTGCGATCGCTATCCTGCCAAAGCATGCATTAGAAGCATCTGTAAGAACTAAAGACACTAATGGTAATCCTCAATTTTTATCTACCTGGGGAACTGATACAGACCCAACTAAAATTGTTGTTAGTGGTCCCTTCAAACTTGAAAGCTACACTCCAAGTCAGCGATTAATATTTCGACGCAATCCCTATTACTGGCGGAAAGATGCTCAAGGTAATCCTCAACCTTACATTGAGAAATATATTTGGCAAATTGTGGAATCGCCAGAAACATCTTTAATTCAGTTTCGCTCAGGTGGTTTAGATATAGTTTCTGCCTCGGCGGACAATTTCTCTTTGCTAAAAAGGGAAGAAGAACGAAGTAATTTTACAATTTATAACGGTGGGACTGCCTTCGGCACATCATTTATTACTTTCAATCTGAACAAAGGTAATAGAAATGGTAAACCCTTAGTTGATCCGATTAAATCTCGTTGGTTTAATACAGTTGCTTTTAGGCAAGCAGTTGCTTATGGCATTGATCGTCAAACGATGATTAATAATTTTTTGCGTGGTCTAGGGGAACTGCAAAATTCGCCAATCGAGTCTCAAAGCAAATACTATTTATCTCCAAAAGAGGGTCTAAAGGTCTACGATTATAATCCGCAAAAGGCGAAAGAATTATTGTTAGGAGCAGGATTTAAATACAATAATAAAAATCAACTGCTGGATGAAAAAGGCAACCGCGTCCGCTTTACGCTAATGACACCATCTGGCGGTACAAATCGCGGCAGGATCACAGCCCAAATTCAGCGAGATTTAAGCAAAATTGGCATCCAAGTCGATTTACAATTTTTAGATTTCAGCACTTTAATTGAAAAAACCTCCAACTCTTTAGAGTGGGAATGCTACTCTGGCGGCTTTATTGGTAGTGGAATTGAGCCGAATGATGGGGCAAATGTCTGGTTAACAGAAGGGGGTTACACAATTTTAATCAAGCACCACAGGCAGGACAAGCACCCATCCAAGGACGAGAAATTGCCGATTGGGAACAAAAGATTGCTGATCTCTTTATTCAAGGAGCACAGGAGTTTGATCAAGGTAAGCGCAAAGAGATTTACGATGAATTCCAACGCCTTGCCCAAGAGTATCTACCTTACATTCACCTGATTAACCCTCTATCTATGGCTGCGATCCGCGATCGCATCGAAGGAGTCAAATTCACAGCTTTAGGGGGGCATTCTGGAATATTTACGAACTCAAGGTTGTAGACAAGTAGCTTAAGTGATTTCTAGATATGATGCAGAAAGACTTAGTAACATTACAAAATGCTTTCTGTCCCTATAGCTATGGTGCGCCGTTGGTTTTTGGTTTTATTGGCATTTGTAGTGGCGATCGCTCTTTCTGGTTGTAGTAGCCCTGCTGACTTTATTGCTCAATTTAATACTCAAGCCGCTCAAGTATCCCAACTCGTCGCTAACTCTGGAACTGATCCCAAAACCTTTAATTACGCTCTCAGCCAAGAATCACCGAATGTTTTTAGTTATATTTACGAGAGTTTAATCAGTACAAACGGAGTGACCAATGAACTAGAACCAGCCTTAGCTCAATCTTGGGAGGTTTCGGAGGATAAAAAACGAATTGTCTTTACTCTGCGCGAGGGGCTGAAGTGGTCAGATGGTGAACCACTGACGGCAGATGATGTAGTTTTCACTTTCAATGACATTTATTTAAATCAAGAAATTCCTACCCCTACTAGAGATATTCTCAAGATTGGAGAGAGTGGCGCACTGCCGATTGTCCGCAAACTGGATGAGCGCTCAGTTGAATTTATAGTACCGGAACCTTTTGCACCTTTTTTGCTTTATGCAGGTGGACAGCCGATTTTGCCAGATCATGCTCTACGCGAAGCCGTAACAAACAAAGACTCGGAGGGAAAGCCGAAGTTTCTATCGACTTGGGGGACTGATACTAATCCCACCAAGATTATTGGCAATGGTCCTTATCGCATGGAAAGTTATACCACCAGCGAGCGTGTAGTATTCCAACGTAACCCGTATTACTGGCGAAAAGATGCTCAGGGCAACACTCTGCCATATATTGACAGCTTTGTGTGGCAAATTGTCGAAAATACTGATACAGCCTTGATTCAGTTTCGTTCCAAAGAAGCAGATCTTCTAGAAATTTCTGCTGCCACTTTTGCCTTACTGAAGCGGGAAGAAAAGCGAGGTAACTTTAGCATTTACAATGGCGGTCCCGATACTACGTCCAGACTATTTGTGTGCTTCAATCTCAATACAGGTCGTAGACGCAACGGAACTCCACTGGTAGATCCAATTAAATCTCGTTGGTTCAATACAGTTGCCCTTTAGACAAGCTATTGCCTATGCGACTGACCGCCGCACCATAATTGACAACATTCTTTTGGGTCTCGGTGAACTTCAGAATTCTATGGTTCCCGAAAATACTCCCTTCTATTTATCTCCTGAACAAGGTTTGAAAGTCTACAACTATGACCCAGACAAAGCAAAAGAATTACTATTAGAGCAGGATTCAAATATAACAACAGGGATCAACTGCTCGATGCACAAGGCAACCGTGTCCGCTTTACACTGCTGACAAATGCTGGTGGTAGGCGTATTGCCTCAATAGGAGCGCAAATTAAGCGAGATTTAAGTAAAATTGGCGTTCAAGTTGACTTCCAAGCGCTTGAATTTAATTCACTTTTAGATAAGATTAATAACACTCTTGATTGGGACGCTTATCTTGGTGCTATTGGCGGCGGTGGTCTCGATCCGCATAGTAGTTCCACAATTTGGGCTTTGAATGGTGGGTTGCATACCTTCAATTCATCTCCACCACCAGGACAACCGCCGCTGGTTGGTCAGGAATTTGCCGATTGGGAGCGGGAAATAGCAAATCTATATGTTAAGGGAGCGCAGGAGTTGGACGAAGTTAAACGCAAAGCTATTTATGCCCAAGCGCAACGCCTTGCCCAAGAGTATTTACCTTTTATTCACCTAGTTAGTCCACTGAATTTACTTGCTGTACGTGATCGCATCCAAGGCATTAAATACACTGCACTTGGAGGAGCGCTTTGGAACATTTACGAATTGAGAATTGTAGATAACTAGCTTGACGAATTTCCCTTTCTACAGCTACTGAGACAAACGCTTAACAAATTCGGCGTGTTGTGGAGAATTCAATCCTTGCTGCAATACTGCTAAAACACTTGCCATATTTCCTTCCAGCAACGAGGGAACTGATAACCACAATCCGGGCAATACTGGCGATCGCAAAACCCCCTCTGCATCCGGTTCTAATAGCACATACTCCCCTGCACTTAGATAGAACCAATCCAGCTTATTTTCAAAAATCTGCCAAACAATATATTCCTGTACGCCATTACGCCGATATACCTTCTTCTTGTCATGCAAATCATATGCCGCACTACTAGCCGCAATTTCTACCACTAATTCTGGTGCGCCTTCTATGTAGTCATCTGCACTCAATCGAGCTTGTCTAGTAGAGGAACTATTGATAAATAACACCCCATCTGGCTGCGGTTCGTTATCTAAATCTAGCCGCACCGTCGGCTCAATTCCTAGCCTTACCCCAGGAGTAGAAATTTGGTAAACTCCTAACCAAGTAACTATCCATCCATGCGGTTCAGCATGACTTTCAAAGCGCAACGGTGATGCCACGTAAACCACTCCTTCAACCAGTTCAGCTTTTTGAATATGAGGCATCACTTCATAGCGGCGCTCAAATTCATGGCGAGACAAGCGATCGCCATTTTCTAGTGGCGGGATAGGCTCACTTTTGGCTTGTGCAACAGGCTGTTGTTCCGTCAGCGATTGATTCACCATGTCTCGTCTCTTTTGATTACAACTAAGACTATTTCAGCTTAACTAACCAAATGCTCAATCTAATCTCAGGAGCGGGATTCAAATATAACGCTAGAAACTAGCTGCTGAACGCTCACGACTTTCTTTGGTAGCGTTATGCAACCACCGTCCAAACTATAAAACACTCTGCCTATAGCGGCGCAGATTGGAACTTATATAAAATTAAATTCGCCGAAAAATATATAGTTTGTGGCTCTCGTAATAAATTTAGGCAATCACAAATTTTGTATAACAAAATGTTACATTTTGTTTGTGTTTTTGCTTTTTATATCCTATTATTTTATAATAGGAATTTCTACACTAATAAGAATTCTGATTATATTACCATTATAAAATATAATAACAAAAAACTCAACCAATATCAAGCATCAAACTGCACGGCAATAAAATACTTGACTAATGACAAGACGGAACTATTTAACAAGCAAGACAATGTAAATAATGGCAAAGTTTGGAACACTGAGTTTATTATGCAAAAAACTCAGTGATACTAATCTATGATTTCTGCTGTTTTCCTACGTCTTTGGCGTTTGCCTGCCATTTTACTGACGTTAACTATAGCGCTAACTTGTCAATTTACCTTAACAAGCTGTGACCCGACAGCACTAAAAACTGAGGCAGCACAAGTATCGCAATGGGTTACTAGCACTATCGGTGATCCGAAAACCTTTAACTATGCCTTCAATCAAGAGTTTCCTCACGTCTTTTTATTTACTACTGAAGGACTAACTACCATCAACGGTATTACAGGTGAAATTGAGCCAGCATTAGCAGAATCCTGGGAAATTTCTCAGGATGAAAAGCGAATTGTTTTTACCTTGCGAGATGGATTGAAATGGTCAGATGGGGAACTACTAACGGCAGATGATGTTGTTTTCACTTATGAAGATATAATTTTCAACAAACAGATTCCCACTGATTGGAAAGACGGACTCAAAATTGGTTCGAGCGGTGCTTTTCCCCAAATAAGGAAGATAGATAATCGTACAGTTGAATTTATTTTACCTGAGCCTTTTGCTCCCTTCCTGAGCAGCACTACAGGAGGGTCAACCAATTCTGTTGGCATTTTGCCGAAACACGCTTTAGCCGCATCCATAATTGCTAAAGATGCAAAGGGGCAACCTCAGTTTATTTCTACTTGGGGAACTGATACCGATCCCGCTAAAATTATTGTTAATGGTCCCTACAAAATAGAAAGTTATACTCCTAGTCAGCGTGTAGTATTCCGGCGTAACCCTTACTACTGGCGCAAAGATGAGCGAGGTAATCAGTTGCCTTACGTTGAGCGGATTGTCTGGCAAATTATTGAATCTACTGATACAGCTATCTTGCAATTTCGTTCTAGAGGATTGGATATTGTTGAAATATCTCCTGAGAATTTTTCTTTACTTAAGCGAGAAGAAAAGCGGGGAAAATTCACTGTCTACAACGGTGGACCAAGATTCAGCAGGAATTTTATTTCTTTCAATCTTAATGAAGGTCGAACAAACGGAAAGCCATTAGTCGATTCTATTAAATCAGGTTGGTTTAATACACTAGCTTTTAG
>JAUJND010000128.1 GCA_030446505.1 Chroococcidiopsidaceae cyanobacterium YX2bin18
AGTTGCTTTCTCTTATGCTAGCTGATATTTGATTATTTGATATTACTAGTACTGCTCGTCTCCTGCTGCTTTGCTCGTGATCTATTACTTTTTCATGCTGCGTGCTAAGTCTCTGATGCTATTGGCTTTAATCATGTGGATGGGTACTTGACGCTCAGTTGCCATGCGCCGTAAGTTAGCGTGTTTTCTGACGTGCGACCTGAGTGCCAAAATTGCATCAGCACTATCAACATCCTTCGTCAGCACCACTGGCAAATTAAGTGTCTGGAGCACCTGCTCCAACTCGTGGTGACTGATGCCATAGGGATAAATGTGCAATGGCAAACCTTCGCCATTTGAACCCGGCTTGTGACCAGCGTAGCCAAACTGAACAGGCTGCAACCGGGTTTTATCCAGCAATCGCTCTGATTCCCGTTCCCCCAAAGTCGTATCTAGATATCTACCAGCCTCCTGTCTTGTCGTAGAGTCTTTGTGGCTTATCGGTGTGTTATGAAGCCTCCGCCCTCCGGATGACCGCAGTTGTAACCCTGAAACCCTTTCTCGCTCCAGCGCTTGGGGAAGTGGAAGTACCTGTCTAGATGCACGCCATCTTGGAACACTGGGGAGCTCGCGTGTAATCGTGACAGAGCCGTTTTCATTCACGGTTCTCACTTGCGAACTAGGCTTATGTCCCTGTAGTAGGCTGTCTACCGTGTCAGCGACGCTTTCATGCACTACCCAGTGCTGCCGCTCCAGCATTTCTACGGCAATCTCAAATGTGGGTGGGGCTTTGCGCTCCAAAACTGTCTTCTGAGAGCGCCGCCGTCTTGCCTCTTCATCGCTGAGGGTCACTGACTGGATACCGCCCACCAGGTCCGACAGTGTTGGGTTTTTGATTAGGTTTTCAATTTCGTTACCGTGAGCGGTACCTACCAACTGTACGCCGCGCTCGGCAATGGTACGAGCTGCCATAGCTTCCAGTTCCGTCCCGATTTCATCAATTACGATCACTTCTGGCATGTGGTTTTCCACTGCCTCAATCATCACTTGATGCTGGAGTTCCGGACGCGCCACTTGCATCCGCCGTGCCCTACCAATTGCCGAGTGCGGAATATCCCCATCGCCAGCAATTTCATTAGAGGTGTCGATAATGACTACGCGCTTGTTGAGATCATCTGCCAACACGCGAGCAATTTCCCGCAGGGCGCTCGTTTTGCCTACGCCTGGGCGACCCAGCATCAGAACCGACTGGCTAGTTTCTACCAGGTCACGGATCATGCCAATCGTTCCTTTAACCGCGCGACCAACGCGACAAGTCAAGCCAATAATCTCGCCTGTCCGGTTCCGAATGGCGCTGATGCGATGCAGGGTTTGCTCAATTCCTGCCCGGTTATCCCCACCAAAATGTCCTACTCGCTGGATGCAATAGTTCAACTGTTCAGTGGAAACCGGTGTTTGAGAAAGGTACTCTGCTGCGGAAGGGAAGCGAGCTTCTGGGCGACGACCCAGATCCATCACTACTTCAATCAAATTGTCCCTCAAGGGGTGCTGCTCTAAGACCTGTCTACTATCTAGTGTAGGACTTACGCATTGACAAAAAATTGACTATGTGAATTACCACAAAACACCTTCTGTTTTAGGTGTTCCAGTATGAAGTCACGAGCAACCTGAAGGGATAAATTTCTCTGGACTTCATACCAGTTTTCAATTAACTCTTCAGCTCGCATTAATTCCAACTGTGTAAAAGCTCGAATGGCACTGAAAAAGTGAGTTTTAATTGCCTCAGTTGTTCTTACCATAAATTGCTCAATGCCGCAGACTTGTTTAATAGCTCTGTGATAACACTCAATTCCCCAATGAATTGAATGTAATACTTTAAAATCAAATTTAGTAATTGAGATTAATGTATTATCGTTAGGTACAAACATGATATAGTATCTGTTCTCTTCGGTTTTGAAGGTTCGACAAAATACTTTCACTTGCCCAAAGTTTTTTAGATACACTATTAAACCTTCATCAGGTATTTTCAGATTTTTGACTTGGGTATAATCTGTAGCATTTATAGATACGCTTCGATTTTTGGCAATGCCCATGAGAAAACCAACATCCTTGTCTTTGAGGAATTTCAGGTTTTCTCTACCAGAATACCAAGCATCTGTGGTCACAGTCTTTGGCTGCAATCCCCAACCCAAAACTTCAATCACCATTTCTCTAAAATAATCGTTTTTAGTCTTGCCCTCCCGTTTGTTATAGATACGATAGTTGATAGGTACAGATTTACCGAATAAGTCAGTGTAGTACAACGTAATTAAATGAATTCCTTTGACTACACGATGATGCTTCCCAGACCAAAAAGTAGCCAATTAGTTCTGTCAAACATGGGTTACTATAGGGCTTATCGACAACTGTATCGTCTCCACTTAAAGTGCCACCGCTCAAGTTGATTTGTGACTTTACTTCATTAAATAAATCCTTGGGTTCATACTGCTCCGCAACAAAAATCTATTAACGCTATCATGAGATAGTCCTTCCAGAATCTCTGCTAAACGTGTACAGCCTGAATATTTCGATTCTGCCAGTAAGAATAAAGTGTAAGTTTCCAAGTTACATTTAGCTGTAGATGGCTTGGTAGTCCTTCTGATAGTTCAAACCCTCAAATTGAAACAACATCGTACTATCCGTCTTCAAAAGCCCCAAGCAAGTAGTGATGGAATCACCGTACCCAAACGAAAAAACTGTCTGCAAAGTTGAAAATAATATTATTTTAGATTTGTTTTCTTCAGGTGGAGAAGTTCCTCACAGTAATTTTTAAGTTCATAAAGTGCATCTCTAGTTGCATCTAAACGTTTCCATTTACAGTCTTCATTGGGATTTAGCTCCTCTAGTAACACCCTTAAGGGAGCTAAATGATAGCTAATCAGAGGCTCTTCCATTTTTTCAAGGAATTCATGATACCTTATACACCGTGAACTTTCGCTTTCACGCATAATCAGCGCCTCAGCTATACCCCTCTGTTGGAGAGTAAAAACCTGGGCATCCTTCCCATTACAGGCGTACAATGGCGGGAAGCTCCCAAGTGATTTGCTAACTTTTGAATACAAGAAAAAAAGTATCTTTCTCTTCTTGTGTTTCAAAAGTTCAAAACTTAGTTGCTCTTGAGTAACCTTATCCAACAAAAGTATTGTCCAAATAGGTAGAGAGTACTAGGCATGAACTAATCATATGATACTGACCAGTCTTTATTAATCCGCCGCTCGTAATTTTTACTAAGCACCAAATAGCCACTGTTATCTAAGATGTTGTCTAGTCGGCTATTAAGTTCTTGCACAGCTCCTAGTATTGGATTTGCCCAGCGGATTATTTCTTTCCTTATACGTTCTTCTCGTAAACCTTGGGCAGTGATATTTGTCTTATATTGCTCTAGTTCCTTGGTGATATTCGCCTTAAACTGCTCCAGTTCCTTGTCGTAGTTGTTTTTTAGTTCAGCAGCGAATCTTGCCTTAAACCTTTCAATATCTCTCGATAGCAAATGATTGAACAGGGCTTTCGATAGCCAAGCAAAGGCAGCAACTATAATTGCAGTACTGCCAAGTGTCTTAAATAATCCCGTCCAGTCAACTGCCATAAGAGAACCCTACTCACAACCTAATATTCATTGCTCTAGTTCATCCCAATCTCCTAACTCGACTTTACTACCTTCCACTGTTCGGTACACGCAAGGAATCTAACAGCAAGTGAAGACCTAGCTTAGACTACTCTATGGCTAAAGAAGTTAATGACATTCAGTATTGGTATTTGTAGCTAAAAGCCTTTCTAGATAGGTTTTCAGCCAACCTTCCCGTTTCCGTATATGAGCCTATGCTTGTCTGGATATAAGGTAGCGATTGCGTCTTGCCTTACTTGTTTCTGCTGTACACGTCTTGCCTGCATTGTCAATGCGTAAGTCCTATAGTGGTAAAATATCCAGTAATTTCTGGATCTCGTCTTTTATCCGCATATGTGATGCAGCCCTTAAAATGGTCCTTATTGTATTTCTGAGATGAAACGGTCAAGGTCCTTGACCGCGTTTTTGTATCGGGTGATTGTTTGGTCAATTTCAAGCTAGTCAAGACTTGATCACGGATGACTTGGTAGTTCCGGTGCTTTTCTAATTCCTTTTACATTTGACGAAGCAGTTGGCGAAGCTTCGCCTTCAACTCCGAATTCTCACGACTTCGCCCCCGGCACTTTCCACCAACCGCGCCAGTTCTGCCAACCCATCTTGAAACTGCTGCTCCGTGATGTCTTCGGTTATCAGTCCAACCGATAGGACGCGATCACGATCCGAGGTAGCAGATTGCAGTTGGCTCAGATCAAAACCTGCTTCGCGTAATTCCGTTTCCCACTCATGCACCAGGTCGTCAAAATCTTCCTCAGTCAATTCATCTAGGCTCAGGAGATGAAACCGTCCAGGGTTGCTCGACATCGGGTACGAGATGCGCCAGATAAGCGGCTTTGATCTGTCCTGCGCCATTTCTGGAACGAGCAGAACCATTACCATCTGAGTTTAAAACTACCAGGGCATCGAGCCGCTGGCGCACCATTGCTACAAGAGAGGCGGTATCCAGAGCCTGAGATTGAACTGCCAGACAGCGAATACCGCTCAATCGTTCTCCACTCTGACGAGGTAGATCAGAAGGGGAGATCTGTGTCTGTGCTGGAGTGCCAACTCCCACTCGCACCACCTGCCCTCGCCGGTTAATGTAGCTGCATACAGGTTGATGAATGTCATGGCTGATGGCAGCAAGCTGTTGAGCAAACTCAGGGGTTATAAGGCGATTTCCCGGTTGGCGTTGCTCATACAGTCGTTGGAGTTGCTTAATGTGGCTGGACTTTAGGCCTTGCCGATTGCCGTAAATTGTCTCCATTAAAGTCCTAGTTGGATTGCTGAAGTACCATTATTTAGGTGTATTTAACTTCATTGGAGACTAAATCTTTCCCCAGACTTAACCACCGTTCCTGAGAAGGCATATACCAGCCGGAAGTTGGTTACTGGTTCAACTGTCCAAGCCTACGAAGAAGCGGCGAAAATGCTTCGAGCCAAGGCAAGAGTACAAGGTTTGAGGGGGTAACAATATCTCTGAAACCTTTATTAGTAAGGGACTTAAACCAATTCACCTCGAAAAAGGTGAAGCATTGTTGACACCTTTATTGACAATACTCTTAGCAGTAGAACGCTGGAAAAGCTGATTGTGCTGTTCAAAGCCAGCTGATTGAATATTCTTTCGTCAATTTTTTCACTATCTTTTCTAAAGGTTATAAGCTAAAACCATTGTTCTTAGGACTTACACATTCTCATCTTTTTCTCTGCGTTCTCTGCGCCTCTGTGGTTAAATAACTCAATGGTTTTGACAATTTTTGCGTAAGTCGATATTGGTAAATGACAAATACCACTAGAAATCACTCGAGAGCCGGTTTAGTTCGAGCGTAGGAGTACAGAAACAGACTAAAGAGAATCGCAAAAACAAGGTCAATGACACCTGGAATTAAATAAAGTGGGTGAAGCTTGCCTACCAAGGTGTGATAAGCTAGCACAACGAAGACCGAAGATTGCGCGTAAATTCCAAGTTTTACGATGTCGTGATGGCGCTCGATGTCCTTACCGACCCACCAATAGCCAATCCCAATAATGAATACCAACACGAGAAACAGGTGTGAATATTCAGGATTAGTGAGGGGTTCCTGACCAAGCAACTCGCGAATCCATCGGTCGGATAACAGTAAAAACACAGATTCAACCCAATTGATTGCAGCCTTGAGTTGAAATGTATACTTCCACATCATTGAATTATTCATAATTTCAAAAAGCGCAAGAATTCTTTTTCATAGAACGTTTCACTTGCAGGGTAGGAGGGTTAATGTTTAACCCAGTTTTCTTTAGCTATCCTCTTTAGCTTTGATTAGCTTGCTGCTATGTGAGTGAAGCAGCCATTTGCTCTTGCAGTTTGCTTTTAGCTGTTTTAAACTCGGTAGCCATTTGCTTCTGCTGCTCATGGCTAAAGTTGTCGCGGAGTTTGGGGAATATATCGTTTTCTTCTTGATTAATGTGAGTTCGCACCGCAGTTCTTAGCTGCTCAATTTTTGCTTTGAACTCAGATTCAGAAGGGTTGAGAGGCTTAATTTCGTCTAACATCTGCATCACTTCGTTGGTCTGGTCGTATATTTCCTGTGTGTGTTCATAATACTGACGATCTGCTTGTTATATGACTTGTTCTTCGGCTGTGCCATGAACTTTTATGTCTTTGTAAAGTTGCCCAAAATACTCTTGGATTTTTTGAGGGTCGTTAGCACTTAAAATTTCCCTAAACAGAATATCGGCTTTAGTATGATCCATGAGGAGAAGGTTACGGATGCTCATTTCGTCATCGGTGCGTGTTACTACACTACCCACCACGCCGGCTAAGGCTGCAATAGCATCTTGAACCCTTGCCCACAGTCCCTGCTTTGGCTCAAGTCCTGTCAGTTCACGAATACCCAAAATCTCTAGAATCCCTTTAAGTTGCTCTTGATGAGCGCGGTTTTCAAAGTTAACTGTATTTAAAGGAGTTATGGCAGCTTCAATATCAGCACCAACAACAAGTGCCGCCTTGTGGATTAGCAGTCCAGCCATTGTCTGCTTATGCTTGAGCAATTCATGCTCTTGTACTTTCTCAAAAAAAGTCAGTGAAGAACGGGACATTAGTTTCTTCACTGACTCAATTATTTTGGAGGTTGTTGCCTTAGGCTCACCCTTAACACCGTACTGAACAATCACAGTATCGAGAACGCCGAGGTTTTTCCGATCATCTTCAAGCATGTCTTGTAAGCGCTCGCGAATATCATCATCAGTGCAATCCTGAATGAATTGCTGCTCATTGTTAATCAGTAGATTTTGTAGTGCTTTCATATCTGCCAATTTTGTTGCAATTGAAAGGCGCTTGGTGTCATTAAAAGTTGATCCCATTTTTGATTTTTCTCTAATAATTGTGAACCCATCAAAATCTATAAATTCTTCTGCAACTGAAGGATAAATGCTGGTAAGTAACTGGGTACAAATAAAAATAACTCGTGACCCGATAAAACTCCCAGGTAGTCGCTTCTAAACCCTTTTGATTGAGGATGGTGATTTGACAACGGCTGTATATGACACCGAATATTTGAGTTGACTCATTGGCTTCTCACTCGCTGCCAAACCCTTCTGCTCAGGGCTTCTTCATCAGGTGAGCAGTTCACCTTTTTCAGCAGTGGTGCCATCTGATAGGCTTCTTCTGGAGGTACTCCGGCACGGACGATGTTTTTTGCCAAAATCAATTTCTGCATCCGGTTTCTACCCTGGGCAATCAGTTGCTCATTCATTTTTTACCTGTTAAGTGCTGAGTGTTTCAACCCTACTGATGACTTCCAACGTTAGCAGCATTAAGAACTCCAACATTTAGCCCAGTTTGAATCCAAATCCTCTTCTACTGCTCCTCTCCTACCAGAGTTTTTAGCTCCACCTACTAGCACTTTAAGTGTTGGTGTGTAGCCACTATCGAGAACTTCGTGTCCGTACCCAATTACTTTTTCAATGCGCCCTGTCTTTCG
>JAUJND010000129.1 GCA_030446505.1 Chroococcidiopsidaceae cyanobacterium YX2bin18
GACGAGCCCGCCCGCGTCAACGCCGATCCTCGTTACCTCGTAGCCAGTTGCCTCAAGGTGACCGGCAGCTTCGCGAACCGCCGGATGCTCGACTGCCGAGATCATACTTTGAGTTGATTGGTTAATAAAGGAATAAGCAGTTGTCTTGTGTGCCAACACTGGCAGCGTGAGTATGGCTGTAAGAGAGACTATGCCGCAGGTTGCTACCAAGGTTTTAGCTCTCTGCCTCAACTTTTGCGCCCAATGGACAGGATTTCTTTGATGCGCTACTTGCTGTGGAGGAAATGCTTTCATTTGCCTATTGTTTCCTCTGCTAGTAGCATAATCACCAACATGGTCACTTATAGAAAATGTGATATCACGATCGCTGCTGGCATGAAGATTACTAGTATTCTGGTGGACACGTTTCGGAATCTGACTCACTGTTCACTCACTTCGCTAAAATTCTGGAAATTGGTGTTTAAAAATACCCCTCACATTAAAATCTTGATATCCTCGAAATATTTTTGCAACAGTACTGATGCTTCTACCTATCAACTATGCATTTGCTCATAGGTCAAATTGTATATACTAGCTTGGTTGGAGTGGGCTTTAAAAGCCTTGCTAGTTCCCAGGTTTCTAGAGAAGTCCAGCAAGCCTTTATTCAAAGGGTAGCTGCTAAATACTGGGATGCTTCCAATCCACCAAAATCTGGGTATCGGGCTGTTTATTTACATCAGCTAACCGCAGAACACACCTTGTTTGGCTGGCTATATAACGATGGGGTAGATGATGTGGGCTGTAATCATGTACCATACTTCCTCTGCTACTACCTAGCAGAACCACTACTCGATTTCCACCTCGAAAATATCTTTGACTGCCTGCAAAAAGGACCATTAGGACTGATAGAGCGACAAAATCTCCCATCTTCCTTAGAAACTATAGTTATTCAAACACCTTGGACTTTTAACAAAGACTTCTGGAGTTACCAGCCTGTCCGCCCTGGAGTGGAGATTCCCTTGGTTGTGCGTGTGCATAGCCACATTGACTTAAAGCAGAGGGAATTGCTGAATATGTTCCTTCCAATTACAGAACAGGAAACGGTAATTCAAACGGACAAGCAGCAAATAGCGCAATCAGTATTCCCTGAACCTTTTGTCGAAGGCATTGATCAGAGTGCAGTGGCTTTAAGTAAAAATGCTGCGACCCTTACTGTAGGTGAAACATTCTACCGCAGGCGCAATGAAAACTTGCAGCGATATGAGCAAGCGTTAGTTAAAGCATTTAAGGCTAATTATGTTATTGATGATCAGACGCGCAATTCTTTGAAACGTTTGCAGCAGTTTTTGGGGCTTAAAAACGAAGACATAGAACAAATTGAAGCTCAAATTACTCGACAGATCAAAGCTATTGAACATCCGGCAAAGTGTACACGACCAATTAAAAATAAAGATGTAACACCAGTTAAAGCCACAACTTCTGTTATGGCTGGTGAAACTAATCATCGTTCACCTGCTGGCAGATTATTGCTATACATTCTATCTAGTTTGCAAAGGTTCAACATTGCCTTAGAGCAAAGCAGCCATCGTAGTTTTGTCTTGGCTTATAGAAATTCTCAATTTTTACTGGGACTAGGCATTGCTGCTAGTAGTTTAGCTTTAATAGGTTCAATTTATGGACTTCTGCGAACAAGTATGTTTCAACCGAGTAAGCCTGAACTTATTCCTTCGGGAAGTGGTGTATCCTATCAAATTTCAACCAAAGCATCTGATGTTTCTCAGGCATTATTTAACTACGGAGAAGTTACAAGTTTTGTAGCTCCATCGTCTAAAGCTATAGTTTCGCCAATAGACCCAACTTATCCTATCAATTTGAGTTATCTAGAGTTAAATGCAAACATAGGCTTCAGTACGGTTTTAAAAATGCCTCTCCCAACTGAAGTGAGTTTTCGTTCTCGCTTGAGAGTAAGACATAATGAATCTGCTCTGGAACCGATTAAGCCTAAATGGATGTCATACGTGCTTAATTAGTTGATTTTTAAGCGAATGGTAATTAAAAGATCCCTACTAGCAGCAACCTTATTACTAGCATTATCTAGCTTGATTGTTGTGTCATATCAGGTACAGGTAAGTACATCGCCTACTTTAACATCCACTAATTCAACTTCCCGGCGCTTAAGATGGAATCATCGGTAGCAGAGGTAGAGCAGGTTCAGTGTAATGGAGAAACTCGCATCGTTGGGGAAGCAAAGTTAGGGCAAGTATCGACTCGCGCAGAAGTCAGACTTTGTGGCTGCGATTCGTGTCTATGAAAAAGAAAATCCTAGAGATAAACTTTACTTGTAAAGCATCTTCACTGCTGACTTCAACGAAGATAATCTCAAAGACCACTGCTGTTATTGGTGGCTCAGGATAACACAACCTTTCACTTTACAATCTTGATCAATCAAGGCGATGATTCTTTTGGTTCCTAGAGAGACAAAGACTTTCAAAAGCATTACTAAACCAGAAGCGGGTGTCATCTACACATCTATGAGCTTCAAACCTGCAAAAAGCCCAGGTTCAGCACTGCGGGAGTATTTTCCTTTGAAGCCAGGGACACCAGAACGGAAAATCTTTGAAGCGAAGCCTGCAATTGAACTTTGGAGAACGCTCAACACTGATTTAGCAGGTATACCTCAAAATTTAGAGTTAAGTACACTCGCTTACTGTTCCGACATTTTTTACTTTGTTGATCGCATTAAGTCAACTACAGTTTGTGATTAGTTAGACTGCATATTGAGGTCATCGGTCAGGGTGTTAGCGATTCGTACCTAAAATATAAATAACAACTAATATGGCAGTCACGATCCAGCAATTAAGCCAATGGAAACAACAAGGGCGTTTGATTGTAGCTTTGACAGCTTGGGATTATGCGATCGCCAATGTCTTAGATGCAGTTTGGTGTGGATTTAATTCTAGTAGGAGATACTTTAGCGGTGGTGCTAGGGTATGAAACAACACCAGTAACGCTGGAAGAAATGCTGCACCATGCCTCGTCTGTACGTCGCGGCGTAAAACGAGCCTTACTCGTTGTTGATTTGCCATTCTTGACATACCAAGATCCCCAGCAAGCGATGCACCAGCAGGTCGAGTATTAAAAGAAACTGGTGCTCAGGCAGTAAAAATGGAAGGGGGATATCCAGCTTATGTAGGTGAAACGGTTGCCTACCTAGTACAAGCTGGGATACCTGTGATGGGGCATATTGGTCTTACACCCCAATCCATACATCAATTAGGGCTAAGGCAACAGGGGAAGACACCGGAAGCAGCAGGGGAGAGGATTTTAGCAGAAGCTTTAGCACTCGAACAAGCTGGAGCCTTTAGCGTAGTGCTGGAACATATTCCATCTGATCTGGCGTTGCAGATTACGCAAAAGCTAACATCTCCGCACTGGCATTGGTGCAGGCTCACACCGTGATGGTCAAGTATTAGTCACTTCCGATTTACTTGGTCTTTCCGAGTGGCTGCCACCATTTGCTAAGGTTATGCAAATTTACGGGAAACTATAACTCAAGCTGTGCAAACCTATAGTTTTGAAGTACGAGAGCATAAATTTCCGATGTAATTAGATAGCGGTGAAAAATATGAATTGAAACTAGAACAGGAATTTATTCTCGAAAAGCTTGGCAGGGGAATATATTCTAAGGTTGACAAGGTAATTTTTAAAAAAGCGTTACACCTGCTTAAAGAACGGAACAGCGTCAAGGGATAAATTAAAAATCTTATTGGCTTAGCGATCAGAATCGGCAGACTAAATTATTAACAGACCTCTGTAGGAATCGCTACTAATATGTGGCATTTAAATGTTCGCTTGATCAAGTCTTTAAAAATTGCTGTTGTTTTTGCTAGCGATCGCTTTGACACGATTCTAAATCTTAAACAATAATGTAGGTTTGACTGTCTATTTCTGCTCTCGGATCAGGCAGACACATGACAAAAGCTGGAAGTCTCGCCATTCCACAGATATTTACCAGCTACCTGTACGGCAAATCAAAGAACTATTTCATGACTTACGCAATTATTGAAACCGGCGGCAAACAACTAAGAGTCGAACCAGGTCGCTTTTACGACGTTGAACTACTCCATAATGAACCTGACCAGGCAATTTCCCTGGAAACAGTTTTATTGGTGCAGCATAACGGTGATGTGACCATCGGGCAACCGTTTATTGAGGGGGCGACAGTAGAGGGTACGATAATGCGACACCTACGCGGTCGCAAAGTCCTTGTATACAAGATGAAGCCCAAGAAGAAAACTCGCAACAAGCGGGGGCATCGTCAAGAAATTACTAGGTTAATGATCAACTCTATTAGCCTCAATGGTTCAGTGATAAGCTCGGAAGAAGTAGCACAATCTCAAGAGGCTGCTGGAATAATTACTGAGACAGATATTGAGTTGGCTGAAGAAGTTGCTACTGAAGTTGCAACCCAAGTTGCTACTGAGGTTGCTACTGAAGTTGCTACTGGGAACATCCTGACAGAAGAAGTTGCGGCGGAAGTTGCTACTGAGGTTGCCACAGAATATTCTGATGAACCTGTTGCCGCGCTTGCGGCAGAAGTTGCTGCTGAAGTTGCTGCCGAGGTCGCTGCGGAAGTCGCTGCCGAAGTCGTAGAAGCGGATGTTGAACAATAAATTCTAGATACTATAGAGACATTGGAGGAAATTATGGCTCATAAAAAAGGAACTGGTAGTACTCGCAACGGTCGTGACTCTAATGCCCAACGTCTTGGAGTCAAGCGCTACGGGGGTCAGAGTGTACTGGCTGGAAATATTTTGATACGTCAGCGCGGCACAAAATTTCACCCAGGTAATAATGTCGGTCGTGGCAGTGATGATACTCTCTTTGCCCTAATCGACGGCGTAGTAACATTTGAGAGAAAGGGTAAAACCCGCAAGAAGGTCAGCGTCTATGCAGTAGCAGCACCTGTGGTATTGGCTGAAGCTGAAGCGGTTGCATCTTAAGCTTTGATGCGTAGGAGGCGTACACTTTAATCTAATAAATAAAGGCTACTCATTTAATGCAGTAGCCTTTATTTATTAGAGGTTACATTCAACATTAATCACCTATTGAATAAGTTGCCGAGTATTGACTAAACTGCATCAACTTGTTGAGGCTTTTTTAGAAATTGAAATAAATTGCAGTTTGTGCTGCTAAACCCAGCCCTAAGCCAGCTAGGGATACAATTACCAAAATCCAGAAAATTTGCTTGTTACTCAACCGAGCCGCTTGAGCGTCTAGCCTGAATAATGTTGCAGCTGAAATAACAACTAAGGCGTGTACAAATATATGTAGCCTCGAAAGAAGGATAACGCTTAAAAAAGCAGCTACAACAACAAAAAAGAAAGCTTTAGTGTTTGACTTAAACAAACCCGGACTATCTTTAAATTTTTCTCTCGGTGATGATAATGCTGCCGCTAGCAGTAAAATACCAACCACAATTATTAGCCAAACAAACCAAGGGTTGTGGTAAGCAGATAATAGCCAGCCCAAGGTACTATATGTAGCCAGAAGTAGCGCTATAGAGAGCCAG
The DNA here is from genome assembly GCA_030446505.1 of Chroococcidiopsidaceae cyanobacterium YX2bin18. Classification (GTDB taxonomy): domain Bacteria; phylum Cyanobacteriota; class Cyanobacteriia; order Cyanobacteriales; family Chroococcidiopsidaceae; genus JAHHHE01. The sequence goes on from JAUJND010000129.1 coordinate 5,552, forward strand.
GGAACTTTTTTCAAGGTTGGCATTAATGAAATTCCCTCCTGATGCGGACGTATGTAAAGCTACTGTATTGTCAATTGTGCCTAACTAAATCAGGAATTAAAATAGCGTTGTGAGTTCTAGAGTTTAGTCTCCTTTCTAATGGAGATTAACTTGACATTTGACACCACTCAAACTATATGAACACAATTAATAGCTTTGTCCAATTGCCTAAATAAAAGTGTTTAAATATTTTCTTAAACATTTGTAAACTATTAGGAGGCGCTTTCCCAGCGTTACGTCTTTTTAAGGAATCCTCATGAAGCAACTTGTTATAGTTGAGCGTTCGTGCCTCGTTGGTCATATTTTGTCAAAGGTTTTTGGACTTGCAGGATTGCTGCTGGTTGTACCCCATGCTGAGGTGATTTTGAGCTTGGCGGCAGTTGGACCGACTGCTATGCAATGGAGCTTAGCTGGGGGCGGAGTAACTGATATCCTTTTAGGAACAGTAGCTGTATTCATTTATGCTTACCGGATGTTGGGGCTAAGAGCAACGCTAGCTTTTATGCTGCCAGCTATCTTTTTATCGTCAGGAAGTGAATTATTGGGAACTAGTACCGGATTTCCCTTTGGTGACTACAGCTATCTGAGTGGTTTGGGATATAAAATTGCGGGGCTAGTGCCTTTCACAATTCCCTTGTCCTGGTTCTATATGGGTTTTTCTGCTTATTTAATTGCTCGTGTAGGTTTAAATGTAGATGAAAAACCTAACTGGCTGCGTCATCTAGGGGCGATCGCTCTGGGTGCGTTGCTTTTCACTTCTTGGGATTTCGCGCTTGAGCCAGCAATGAGTCAAACTGCTATTCCTTTTTGGTATTGGAAACAACCGGGAGCTTTCTTTGGCACGCCTTATCAAAATTATGCTGGTTGGTTTGGCACGGGCGCACTGTTTATGAGTGTGGCGGCTGTTTTATGGAGAAACCTATCTCTTAAATTAGATCGAGTTCAACTGAGCTTGCCTTTAACCGTTTATCTAAGTAACTTTGCTTTTGCCGCCTTACTAAGTTGTGCAGCTGGGTTCTGGATTCCAGTATTACTCGGTCTACTAGTCGGTGTTGCTCAAGATATAATTCTGTGCAGTCTGGCTACACCTAGCTCGGAC
>JAUJND010000010.1 GCA_030446505.1 Chroococcidiopsidaceae cyanobacterium YX2bin18
AGGAATGCTAATTGGGCGTTTACCGATGCGAGACATAATTTTTAGTCCTTAGTCCTTAGTCCTTAGTCCTTAGTTATTGGTCATTAGTCATTAGCAAAGGACTAATGACCAGTGATTAATAACTACCATACATAACAAAGCACTTCACCCCCTAAGCCTTGACGACGCGCTTCCCGATCAGTCATAACCCCACTTGAGGTAGAAATAATAGCAATACCAATGCCACCAAGTACCCGTGGTAATTCTTTCCGATTCGAGTAAACCCGTAAACCAGGCTTACTAATGCGCTTTAAGGAAGTGATTAGTGGCTGGCGATTACCCTTATATTTTAAGGAAACCACCAAGCTTCGCTTGACTCCTTCTTGCTCTTCTTGAAATTCAGCGATAAAGCCTTCATTTTGAAGAACTTTGGCAATGCTGCGCGTCATCTTTGTTGCTGGAATTTGTGTAGTTTGATGCCGCGCCATGTTGGCATTGCGTATGCGCGTCAGCATATCTGCAATCGTGTCGTTAGCCGCCATCGTTTCCTCTTTATATTATTGTTCCCGAAAAGGCATTCCCATTGCTTTTAGTAAGGCGCGACCCTCTTCGTCGTTTTTAGCTGTAGTGATAAGTGAAATATCCATGCCCCGAATCTGGTCAATACTGTCGTATTCGACTTCAGGAAAAATCAACTGCTCTCTAACACCGAGGGTATAATTACCGCGACCGTCAAAGCTTTTGGGACTAACGCCCCGAAAGTCTCGAATTCGGGGCAAAGCCAGGTTAATTAGCCGATCAGCAAATGCGTACATCCGGTCTCCTCTAAGGGTAACCATCAGACCAACAGGCATCCCTTGACGAATTTTGAAGCCGGCGATCGCTTTTTTCGCACGTGTAACTACGGGTTTTTGACCTGTAATTACGGATACTTCATTCAAAGACGCTTCTAGTGATTTAGCATTTTGAGCCGCTTCCCCCAAACCTCTGTTAATCGTGACTTTAATCAGCTTAGGCACCTGATGGATATTGGTGTACTGGAACTGAGCCATTAATTGGGGGACAATTGTTTCTTGGTATAAACTTTTGAGTTGTGCCTTCATATTTGTCCTTATCATCCCTGGACTTGGTCAGGGTATCAATATTTCACTTGTGAGTAATGCTTACTACTCCTCTACATTCCTACTTAGTGATGACTGAAACACTCAAACGAGTTATTTATCAATCATTTCACCCGTTTTTATCAGCTTTCGCAGTTTACGACCTTGTTCATTAAAGGTGTAGCAGATGCGACTAGCAACGTTTTGCTTTGTAGAATAATGCATAACGTTGGAGCTATGAATTGGGAACTCCATCGTGATGATGCGTCCCGATTCTCCCTCTTGCTGAGGTTTGACGTGCTTAGTTTTGATGTTCACGCCTTTAACAATCACCTTACTCAACTTAGGAAATGTCCGCACAATTTCTCCGACTTTGCCTTTATCGCTGCCACTGATCACTTGAACGGTGTCACCCATTTTGACGTGCATTTTGTATCTTTGTGGCTGAGCCGTTTTATTCCGCTGCTTAATCGCCATTACAGCACCTCCGGAGCCAGGGAAATAATTTTAGTAAAGTTTTTATCACGCAGTTCTCGTGCTACTGGTCCAAAAACTCGCGTTCCTCTTGGGTTGCCGTCAGCATTGATCAGCACGGCAGCGTTGTCGTCAAAACGGATACTCATGCCACTATCGCGACGCATACCTTTGCGGGTGCGGACAATTACTGCCCGCACTACATCGGACTTTTTCACAGCCATATTAGGAATAGCATCTTTGACAACGGCAATAATTACATCGCCTATGCCGCCATAACGCCGATTGCCAGCGCCTACAACGCGGATGCACATTAATTTTCGCGCTCCACTATTATCGGCAACATTGAGGTAAGACTGGGGTTGAATCACAATTGGTCTCCTTAGTGTTTAGCTAGTAGTGCCACTACTAAGAATGTCTGCCACGACCCAGCGCTTGGTTCGACTAAGTGGTCTAGTTTCCTGAATGCGGACGCGATCGCCCATTTGACACTTATTTTCTTCATCGTGAGCTTTATACCTTTGGGTACGTACTACAATTTTTCCGTACTTAGGATGAGGAGCGCGGTTTTCGACAACAACGACTACCGTTTTATCCATTTTGTCGCTTACTACTAAGCCAACTCTTTCTTTGACTGCCATAGTGTATCTACTCTTGTAAGGGAGTTTCCGATTCGCTCAAGCCTCCCGGAAAACCATCTGCTGCAATAGCTTCTGACGTTTTTGCTACTGCTCGTTTTCTGTCGTGTTCCACCATTAGCAATTGCGCTAGTGGGTGTTTAGCGTGTTTGAACTGATGACGCATGTCTAATTGACGAGAGACTTTTTCCAACAGCAACTGAAATAGTTGCTTCTTAATGGCAATAATTTGTTCAGCCACTTCTTCATCGCTTAAGTCTCTGGCTTCTGAGATTTTAGGCAGAGCCATAATCTACCCTGCTCCTCCTCGGAGCGCATAATGAACTTAGTATGGATCGGTAACTTGTGGGAAGCTAAACGCATGGCTTCACGGGCAGTTGCTTCCGGGACACCAGCAATTTCAAACAAAATTCGTCTGGCTTAACTACTGCCACCCAAAATTCAGGCGAACCTTTACCAGAACCCATTCGGGTTTCCGCTGGGCGCATAGTCACGGGTTTGTCTGGAAAAATCCGAATCCAGATTTTGCCACCTCTACGGATATAACGGGTCATCGCTCGACGACTAGCTTCAATTTGACGTGAGGTAATCCAGGCTGGCTCTTGAGCTTGGAGACCAAAATCGCCGAAGTTAAGGTTGCTCCTCTAGTGGCAAGACCTTGCATCCGTCCACGTTGTTGTTTGCGGAACTTAGTTCTTCTTGGACTTAGCATGATTAGTCATTTTGTTATTAGTCATTAGTCATTAGTCATTAATCATTAGTCATTTGCTATTAACCGATGACCAGCAACTAATGACCAATTATTCTTCATTTGAGCGGTCTTCAAATTGCGGACGTCGGCGTTGTTGTTGACGGCGGCGCGGTTGAGCAGCTCAGGTGTTGGCTCTGGCTCTTGTCCAGGAATAATTTCTCCTTGAAGATCCACACTTTGACCCCAAGAATGCCAAAGACTGTTTGAGCTGTGGTGTAAGCGTAGTCAATGTCAGCCCGTAAGGTATGTAATGGTACTCTACCCTCGCGAGTCCATTCTGTCCGGAGCAATTTCTGCTCCGTTAAGTCGACCACCCACTTGAATTCTTATGCCCTGGACACCAGCTTTTTGAGCACGTTGAATTGATTGGCGCACAACTCGGCGAAAGGAAACGCGGCGTTCTAGTTGTTGAGCAATGTATTCCGCAATTAAGTAAGAATCGGCATCAACTTGAGAAACCTCTACAACATTGATCCGAATTTGACGATTTCCTCCTAAGAGTTCCTGAAGTCCAATTCGCAATGATTCAATGCCAGTGCCTCCTCGACCTACTACAACACCAGGGCGTGCTGTACGTACCTCCAACTCAATTTGATCTGCTTTGCGATCAATCCTTACTTCAGAAATTCCAGCGTTATTAGAGGCTAGCCTACCTAGCTTTTGCTCTACGTACTGACGGAGTTTAAAATCTTCTTTTAGAGTTTCTGGATAGCGTTCAGGAGGAGCAAACCAACGGGATTGGTGTTCCTGAGTAATACCCAAGCGAAAACCTTTTGGATGAATCTTCTGTCCCACAAATGCGTCCTTAAAGAGTGCAATTGATTGTGTTAATGGCTGTTAAAGGGCCTGATTTAACTTATGTTTCTGTTGCCTCTGGAGAAACTGCAACTGTGATATGACAAGTCGGCTTACGAATTTGGTAGGCGCGACCTTGTGCTCTTGGCTGAAAGCGCTTCAATACTGCTCCTTGATTAGCATAAGCTTGAGTAATTTTTAAACTAGCTGGGTCTAACCCAGCGTTATGCTCGGCATTAGCAACAGCGGAACGCAGCACTTTAAGGACTGGATCGCAGGCTCGGTAAGGCATGAACTCTAGGATGATTAGTGCTTCTCGGTACGATCGCCCACGGATTTGATCTAGGACGCGACGAACCTTAAAGGGAGACATCCGGATGTAACGCGCGATCGCCTTTACTTCAGTCGTATCAGTAGCCATAAATTTCTCCTACCTCAATTCCTCCTATCTACCTGCCTTTTTGTCACTTTTAGCGTGACCCCGAAATGTACGTGTAGGAGCAAACTCTCCTAACTTGTGTCCAACCATCTGCTCAGTGAGGTATACAGGGACGTGCTGACGACCATTATGAACAGCGATCGTATGCCCTACCATTAGTGGTAAAACTGTTGATGACCGAGACCAGGTTTTGATGACTTGCTTTTCGCCTCTAGTGTTTAGCTTCTCAATTTTGGTGAGCAAACTATCGGCAATAAAAGGACCTTTTTTAAGAGAACGACCCATATTTAAATAGTTTTGAGTTTTGAGTTTTGAGTTTTAAGTTGAATAATTTAGTTTTAAGTTCTGAATCAAAGCAAAAAACAATTGCCTCTTCAATGCAAAACTTACACCTATTATTTAAGACTCGCGACCGCCTCTCCCACGTTTGGATGATTTACGGCGGCGACGCACAATTAAGGCATTACTTAATTTTTTCGGCTTACGTGTCTTTGCACCCAAGGTTGGTTTACCCCAAGGCGTCACTGGACCAGCTCTACCGATTGGTGCCTTACCCTCACCACCACCATGAGGATGATCAACCGGGTTCATCACACTACCTCTAACCTTTGGACGGCGACCCTTCCAGCGATTCCGACCAGCTTTACCTGCACTTAGATTTCTGGCATCAATGTTACCGACTTGTCCAATCGTGGCATAACAATTACGAGGTACTAAACGTACTTCTCCTGAAGGCAGCCTAAGTGTAACGTAATCGCCTTCCTTGGCAACTAACTGAGCACCTGCACCAGCAGCGCGCACAATTTGAGCACCTTTGCCTGGAATCAGTTCCACGTTATGAACTGTGGTTCCCAAAGGAATACGCATAAGCGGCAAAGCGTTACCGTCTTCAATCGGCGAGTCAGGTCCAGAAATAATCAGTGTCCCCACTGCCAAACCGTTTGGATGGAGAATGTACCGTTTTTCACCGTCTTGGTAGTATAAGAGAGCAATTCGAGCATTGCGGTTAGGATCGTACTCGATCGCTGCCACTTTTGCTGGTATATTATGCTTGTCACGCTTAAAGTCAATTGTCCGGTAAAGACGTTTGTGACCTCCACCCCGACGACGACTGGTAATTACACCACGATTATTTCGACCTTTATCGCGATGCACCGAGGCAGTTAGAGATTTCTCTGGCTCACTCTTTGTAATCTCAGCGAAGTCAGAAACTGTAACCTGGCGAGTACTTGGGGTGTATGGTCGGTAAGAACGGGTACCCATAATAGTAGTTTTGAGTTTTGAGTTTTAAGTTTTGAGTTTTTAGGGGAAATTTTAACCTAACAACTAACTACACTTCTGGGAAGAGAACCTTTCTAATCTTGTCTTCGTCCCCAGGAGCCAAGGTGACAATAACTCGCTTGTAGTGAGGCTTAAATCCAATAAACTTCCCAACTCGACGCTTTTTACGCGGCAATTGCTGAGTATTCACTTGTACAATTTTGACCTGAAACAAATCTTCAATTGCCGCTTTAATTTCTGGCTTAGTCGCTTGGGGAGTTACTTCAAAAGTATATTTATTCTGCTCCATGAGCAGTGTAGCTTTTTCGGTCACAATTGGGCGACGCACCAAATCTGGAAGCCTCCGGGGTCAAAGTTAGGCATTGTAGACCTCCTGAATTTTTCCAAGCGCCGATGCTGTAGCCACAATTTTATCGGCGTTCAGCAAATCATAAATATTTAACTGAGTAGCTGAGATTAGCTTGAGATTAGCAACATTGCGACCCGACAAATAAATCGTTCCTGCTTGCTCAGGCAATATCAACAAAACCTTTGCTTGTGATGTTACTCCCCAACGGCTGATTGCCGCCATTAATTCCTTTGTTCTCGGGCGCGCTAGTTGCTCTCCAAAGTCTTCTACTACAATTAAGTCGTCGCCACGACTAAAAGCGCAGTACGCAGTGCTAAACGCAGCTCTTTCCGGTTCATTTTGATCTCATAGTCTCTCGGCTTTGGACCAAAAATGACACCGCCGCCACGCCATAATGGTGAACGAATTGAGCCAGCTCTAGCGCGACCTGTTCCCTTTTGCCGCCAGGGTTTACGACCGCCACCCCTAACTTCAGAGCGAGTTTTTGTGCTGGCATTTCCCTGCCTAGCATTAGTCATTTGTCTAACCAATGCTCTGTGGACAATATGAGCAGCAGTCTTTTCACTGGCAACCTTTAAATCCAGCGTTGTCTGCCCAACTTCTTCTCCTTGCCAGTTTCGTACTATACATTCAACCATAGTAAGTTCCTATTTCCCCACAAGCGTTGCAGGCACAATACTCAGCAATGTACCAGGTTTACCAGGAATTGCTCCCTTAATTAGCAACAAGTTGCGTTCTGGGTCTACTCGCACTATGGTCAATTTACGAATTGTGATTCGCTTACCACCTAAACGACCTGCCATCCGTTTTCCTGGATAAACGCGACCAGGAGTGGTGACAGGACCAATAGAACCGGGCGCTCGGTGATTTTTGGAACCATGAGACATTGGTCCCCGACCAAAGTTGTTTCGTTTCTGGTTGCCAGCAAAACCACGACCGATACTTGTACCGCTTACATCTACAACTTGTCCAGGAGTAAAAATATCGGTCTTAATTTCTTGACCCATAGTATATTCACTCGTGTTATCTAGGTGATACTCACGCAGATGACGCAACGCTGGGGCAGATGATTTGGCAAGGTGACCCAATTCTGGCTTGTTCAGCGATTTTGGTTTCACTTCTTTAAATCCAACTTGGATGGCTTCATAACCATCAGTTTGTTTCGTTTTAATTTGCGTAACAGTGCATGGACCTGCTTGAACGACTGTTACAGGGATTGCTTTTCCTACTTCGTCAAACACTTGGGTCATGCCCAGCTTGGTGCCAAGGATACCTACAGACACAGGTTTTTGGTCTCTCCTTTTTTCAAGAGTTATATTGAAACCGGATTACAACCATTTGCTGAATCCGCTTACTTCCTCATTAAGGCAATCAGAAATCATCCCTAATTTAGGAAAACTCCTTTTGTAAAGAAGTGGAGTAAGGTTTTAGCTAGCTTTAGTGAAGCAACATTTTATCTGAGCAATTGGTTTAGCAATACTTGGTCTCACTAAGACTTAAGTGGTTTACCACTCAGTATCTGATGGCTGAGACTGAATACAATGCTGAAATAACTTACATTGCTGCTCATTTTTTGCTTCATAGACCCGTCTAAACAAGCTTTGGGTCTTTGCCTGAAAATTTTCCAGACAACTTAAGTAGATGTTTATCATACAATAGATCTAGATTTGACAATTATCTAAACCATTGTACTTTTGCTGTTTTAGGACTTTATAAATTAGGCACACCTTAACGTGTCTTACATTATTTCGCTTATCCTATACAGGATGAAGCTATTAAGCTATTAAACTTAAGACAAGATAAGAAAGTTATAAGTTGCTTTGTTTTTTGGTCACAGTCTACTATATTAAATCACTGCTTCAAAATTAGCAACTAGTCAAACAACATTTTCTATAATCAGCAAATTAGGGCAGTATATAAATCACGTCACAAGTGAAAAAAAGACTGCTAGAGCTATTGAGTGAAAGCTCAGGGGTTTGAACCTGATAAGCATAGATACCTAAGTTCTCATGTAGAATAGGCAAGCAATTAGGTAATATATTTTTTAGATAAAAATAAGGGAACAACCTTTAGTGGTAGGTATTTAGCATGGATCTGTCTTAGAGCATACTACCTTGTGGTAATTTCGTCTGAAGCAATTATTTTCCTAGCTTTAGTCCCACGTAGTTCTTAAGTTGCAGCATTGACGTGAATATCTCTCTACATAGCTAGTTACGAACCAATTATTCAATAGATTCTAAGTGGGTTAGCTAAATCTATGGCACTCCTTACCACTGGTAGAAAACTGATTAAAGACTTGGAAACATTTGGTGCTCTTGGGCTTTACGTACCTCCCGAAGGAGGCTTTGAAGGTCGTTACCGCCGCCGACTCCGCACTGCTGGCTATGTTACATTGCATATTACAGCACGAGGGTTGGGTGATTTGGCTGCGTATCTAACCGGAGTTCATGGAGTGCGTCCCGCTCATCTGGGGAAGAAAGACATCAGGGTTTATTATTTGCCTCCTTTAGTAAGCTACCACCTAGAACAGCTACCTCCACATTCAAAAGGGCTAGTGTTATGGATTATAGAAGGACACCTGCTTTCAAATCAGGAAGTTGAGTTTTTAGCGACTTTGCCTAGTCGAGAGCCACGAGTGAAAGTGGCATTGGAAAGAGGAGGCGATCGCGCTTTTCGGTGGATGCCTTTACAAGAAACACTGTTGCCGAGTTATCAGAGTGTTTAGTTGATTTTAATTTGGGCGATCGCTACTTAATATTAGGTTACCAATCTTTAATTATGGAGTCTGCTCCTGACCACGCCAAAGCCTCACCACCTGCTCTAGAAATTAGTGCCTCCAGACAGTTTACTTCCTGGCTTGCTTCCCAAAAAGTTAGCCTTTCCTTCAGCACCTATCAAACAGGTAAGCTGTTTTTTATCGGCTTGGCACAGTCAGGTAAATTGTCTGTATTTGAGCGTACCTTTGAGCGCTGCATGGGATTGTGGACAAGTCCCGATCGCCTGTACATGAGTTCGATATATCAACTGTGGCGGTTTGAAAATGCTCTAGAGCCACAGCAACTGCAAAATGGTTTTGACCGCCTGTACGTGCCGCAAGTGGGTTATACCACAGGCGATTTGGATATTCATGACATCGCTGTTGATAGCAAGGGCAGAGTAATTTTCATCAATACCTTGTTTGGTTGTCTGGCAACAGTTAGCGAGTCCCACAGTTTTATTCCATTGTGGCAACCACCGTTTATTTCCCGACTGGCTGCTGAAGATCGCTGCCACCTAAATGGGTTAGCAATGGAAAATGGTGAGCCGCGTTTTGTGACGGCAGTAAGCCAAAGTGATGTTGCAGATGGCTGGCGCGATCGCCGCCGTAATGGTGGCTGTGTGATTGATATAGCAAGTAAAGAAATTGTCGCTTCTGGTTTTTCGATGCCTCACTCACCTCGGATGTATCGGGACAAGTTATGGCTGCTTAACTCTGGGACTGGCTATTTTGGCACAGTAGATCTAAACTCTGGCACATTTACTCCAATAACTTTCTGTCCTGGTTATTTACGCGGACTAGCTTTTGTGGGGGACTATGCAATTGTTGGTTTGTCTAAAATGCGGGGTAATAAAACGTTTTCTGGTCTGGAATTGGACGACAATCTAGCAGCAAAAGACGTAGAAGCCCGTTGTGGGTTACAAATAATTGATCTGCGTAACGGTGACATTGTACACTGGCTGCGGATACAGGGGATGGTGGAGGAGCTTTATGACGTAGCGATAATTGAAGGGGTACGCCAACCGATGGCTTTAGGTTTCAAGTCTGATGAAATCCGCCGTACGATTACGATTGGCTCTCAGTAATTTACAAAAGATGTGTAGTGTCATATTTAATTAAAATGTCGGGCGAAAAATTACAGCAACGACAATTCCAATAACAGTAAGAATGAGGGCAATGATTAAAGCCCAGTATTGGAGTGCATAAAGTTTTCTTAGCTCACCGAGCGCATTCATTAAATTCTCAATATCACTGCCCTGTGTTTTGACAATGAGTTGAAATGAAGTTGCTGCCTTAGTAGTCCAGATGCCGATGACAACTTGAATGATTCCTTGGATGATAGTGGCGAAACCACCTGCTCTAAAACTCACTATACCTGCCAGAATCAGAAGTACTCCTAAGGCAATTAAGAAGTAGCTGACAAAGCGCATTTTTTGGGACAGTTCCCGAACTTAGCTGGTTTTGGGTGTTGTTAAATTCGTATGGTTGTGATTGCACTTGATATTCCTTTGCTTGTCGAATACAGGCAGATTTTTAGGATATTTCTCGTTGTTAGAGGAGTGAGAGGTAACAAAGTAATCGTTTATAGATTCAACTATGAGCGCGAAGAAAACATATAGAAGGCGATCGCACTCCGCTCTTGATGATTACAAATAACACAACAGCTACTATAAAACAGGTGTTGTGCTAATGCTGCCACAATAAAAGGATGACGATTGAACCCAATTCTTCCCAGCCCAATTCCTCCCCTAGCCCAGAAGTGATTCCCCAGCCTGACTTGCCACCAGATGATTATGAGTGTGCAAGTAATAATGGTCTCACCGCCGAAGGTTTAGCAACTCAGCAAGCTTTAGCAAAAATCAGTTCACTACAATCACATCAGCACCTAGCTGCTCTATCACAAGCTCGTCTTGATGTTAAGCAGGCTGTTAACCTTCGGACAGGTAATGCACCCGCTACCTTGATTACCTTAGTGGCGATCGCGATTGTGTTTGTCGGATTAGCCCTTGATAATTTATTAATTGGTTTATTAGGAACGCTGCTGGCTCTGCTGCTATCAATTTCAGTGCTTTTGCCTTGGTTGCAAGCAGTTGTAACAGAGTTTGTTTCACCCCAAGAGCGATCGCTATTTGTTGCCTTCTTAGGAGCAGTAGCAGCGCTGATTGGCTTATTCCAATTTACTGGTATCAATCGTCGCATCCTAGCTTGGTCTGGTCAACTTAACTGGGACGCTGTGGGCGCGTTGGGCGAAGTGTTTGGAGCGTTGGGACAAATTTTGATTGCTGTTGTCGCCGTTTACGTTGCTTGGCGGCAGTACGTCATTTCCAAAGACTTAACGATTCAACAAAACCTGCTCACTGTTCAGCAAAATCTGATTACTCAGCAGCAGACAATTGATTCCTATTTTCAAGGTATCTCTGATCTAGTATTAGATGAAGAAGGAATGTTAGAAGACTGGCCCCAAGAACGAGCGATCGCTGAAGGTCGCACTGCTGCAATTATTAGCTCTGTAGATGGCAGCGGTAAAGCCAAAATTATCCGATTTTTATCACAATCCAAATTACTATCACCTTTGAGACGAGATATTCGCTTGGGTCGAGCCATTCTCGATGGTAGAGGTGGCTACGCAGAAGACCGCATTGAGGGAGTGCGCGTCATTGATTTGGGAGTGATGCTGGCTGCGGCAGACCTTTCTGGCACTGATCTGCGGTGGACAGATCTCAGCGAAGCTAATCTTGTCCGCGCCAATCTTAGTCGCTGTGATTTAGTAAGAACCAATCTTTCCCGGACTATTTTGTACGATGCTCAACTGGTTGGGGCTGATTTTAAGGGAACCCGTTTATTCTATGGCTCAGCGCAAACCGCTACTCCCCGTAGCCGTACTCAACCGCCCGACTATAATACCGGAGAACACACTGGCGCTGTAATTGAAAATGCTGATTTTACCGATGCCCAACGGATGTCTGAATCAGTACGCTACTACTGCTGTGCTTGGAGTGGTGAAACTAGAGCCACAATTCCTGATGGTTGCGAAGGAATTCCTAATAAGCTAGAGATGATTAAAAGTCAGGATTTGAGCGAGGGCTGAAAATCAAAAGAATAGGTAAAACTTTTTATATTGTAAATTATTTTACTATAGTATTGATACTTTAGATGTTATTATTAAATAATAGATATCTGTCAATTTTTTTAAACTTCGCTAATATTTCCATTATAAAATAATTATAGTAAAAAACAAGGATACTGTAAACAAAAAGCTAAAACCTGCCCTTAAAAATAGCTAATGACAGTTAAATATTCTTTGGTGATTCCGGTATATAACGAGGAAAAAACAATTCTAGAACTATATCGGCGAATTGTTGCTGTCATCAACCAGATAGATGGGTCAGTAGAAATAGTCTTTGTAAATGATGGCAGCCGCGATTACTCGCTACAACTACTACGCGATCTGCATCAAAAAGATCCACGTATTTGTTACCTCAGCCTTGCTCGCAACTTTGGACACCAAATTGCTGTAACAGCTGGTCTAAACTTTGTGCGTGGTCAAGTTATAGTCATTCTAGATGCTGACTTACAAGATCCACCAGAACTCATCCCAGCTATGATTGAAAAGTGGCGACAAGGCTATCAAGTCGTTTATGCCCAGCGCACACATCGCCGCAAAGAAAGCTATTTTAAGCGTTTCACTGCCTATTTGTTCTATCGTCTCTTGAAGCGTCTTGCAGATGTAGAAATTCCCACTGATACTGGCGATTTTTGTCTGATAGATCGCCAAGTTGTAGATGTTATCAATTCTATGCCAGAACGTAACCGCTATTTGCGGGGATTGCGATCGTGGGTTGGGTTCCAACAAACAGCTATTCGATTTGAGCGTGAAGAACGCTTTGCTGGGGAAGTAAAGTATACCTTTGGCAAATCCTTAAGTTTAGCTGTGAATGGTTTAGTATCCTTCTCAAAAGTCCCCTTGAGGGTTTCTACTTATATTGGATTGCTAGCAGCTGTAGTCGCAATTTTAATGGGATTATTAGTGCTGTATTGGCGCATTTTTGTACCACATTCACCTTTAACAGGATTCACAATTATTCTAGTTGCCGTCTTCTTTTTGGGGGCTGTGCAACTGGTCAGTATTGGCATTTTGGGCGAGTATATTGGGCGGATTTATGAAGAAGTCAAAGGAAGACCACTATATACACTTGCAGAGATTGGCGGTTTTAGCAGTCAGACTTTGCACCGCGATCACTGCCTAAATTTAACACCAAAAAATCTAGATTAATTCTTGAGTTTAGGGACGCGATTTTGAGTTAGATAGTTGCTCGCTCAAGCGAGTTACTTGTGCTTTGAGGTCAACTACCAACTTCTCTAACTGCTCTCGTCTCGCACCTTCCCAGCCCATTCCACCTAATGCCGGAGGTTGGAATGTTGACCAATTCAGCAGATCTATTTTGGAATCTAGCCTTTCTAGGCGTGAGGTGATCTTATAAAGTTCAAATTCTAAACGATCAACACGGGATTGCTCAACAGCTCGCATTGATCCACAACCTTGAAGCGTTGTGAGGCATAGTAGAAAAGCAATGCAGAACTTCGCTATTTTATTTAGCACTTTATATAGCTTCCTAGACTCATCCTTAGTATGGCATCAGGGGCAATTACTAAAGGGTGACCTCTCTAGAATATTGCACTTTAATCTCAGTAGAAAGAAACCTAGCTCGAACTGCAAACATCGAGCTAAGAACCTATTAGTGTTTCAAACCTTAGCTGAAGCTTGATTTGAAGGCATCACAACTTTCTTAGCTAAACCAAGAGTTTGCAAACCTTTAATTGCCCACCAAGTCATATCAATTTCCCACCAATTCAAGCCAGCTTTTGCTACTTTTGGGTCAGCGTGGTGGTTATTATGCCAACCTTCTCCGTAAGTTAAGATTGCTGCCCACCAGAGATTACGAGAGTTGTCATCCAACTTAAAATTACAATAACCCCAGAGGTGAGTTGCAGAGTTAATCAGCCAAGTGCTATGCCAGAGTAATACTGATCTGACAAAAATGCCATAGATAACAAAAGACCATCCTCCCAAAACGTACAGTAGGATGCCAAGGGGAATTTGAAGCAGTAAAAAGTAGCGATTCAGCCAACAATAGAATGGATCGCGGGCTAATTCGGGTGCAAATCTTTTGTAAGTTTCCGGTTCAAAAAACTCTGAACGTGGGTACAAAATCCACTGCATATGGCTCCACCAAAAACCCCGCTTGGAGGAATAGGGATCTTTATCTTCGTCCTCAGTATAAGCATGATGCAAACGGTGTCCAGCTACCCAAAAGATTGGTCCGCCTTGAATAGCAAGTGCTCCCAAGATAGCGATCGCATATTCCAACCACTTTGGAACTTGAAAGCTGCGGTGGCTTAAAAGTCGGTGATACCCCAAGCAAATACCAATGCTACCAAATAACCAGTGGAGGAATATTGTAACTCCCAAGGCAGACCAAGAAAAGAACCAAGGAGCTAACAGAGCTAAGGCATGAATTGTCCCGAAAAATGCCACGTTAATCCAACTGAGGTTAAGCGGCTGCTTACCTTCAGTGGTTGCTGAATGCATAGTCATAATTTCCTTTTACGGGCAAACCGTAAATAAACCAGCGCTGAAAACTGCAGAACTGGTTAGCTCATCCTCTGTGAGAACTAGCAAAGACGGCTAAAGTAGAAGCAGAGGATGCAAGTGCTACTTACATTATTAGCTTAACAAAAATACTTTTTAAATGCAAGTGACACTTGCATATTAATTTATGCCTGCTCAACGAAATTCAACTCGACAGCGATTGATCAATGCAGCGCTTGAGTTGTTTGCTACTCAAGGAGTCGCCGAGACGACGACTCGACAGATTGCAGAATTGGCACAAGTCAATGAAGTAACGCTATTCCGGCATTTTGGGAACAAGCAGGGATTGCTATTGGCAGTGATTTCAGAATCCGCAGTATTTAAGGATTTAGGTGAATCTTTAAAAAAGCAAGCAAATCAACCTGGCAGTGTCTACCAAGCTTTAAAAAACTATGCAAGCGATCGCCTACAGGCTCTAGAACAAGTTCCAGAGTTGGTACTATCTGTAGTAGGTGAGGCAAGGCAGTATCCACTAGAAAATCGTCTTGCTCTAGGAAGAGGCTTAACTCAAGCCAACCGCTATGTTGCGGAATATTTAGCAACAGTTATAGAACGTGAGCAATTACACACTCTGCCAGCAGAAAAGCTAGCAAGTTTGCTCAATAGTCTTTTACTGGGGTATGCCGTAATTGAATTTACGAGTGAATTTCATCAGCTTTGGCATGATCGAGATGAGTTTTTAGAGAGTTTGCTAGATCTGTTTTTAGGTACAGCAGATCCCATCAACTTTCCTGATCAAGAGAGACAAGCAACAACAGATAAGGTTGCTGATTTACCAGCAAATTTAGTTCATTTGATTCTGCAACGAGCAAAAAAATTGGGATTACGAGATTACGCATTAATGTACGTTTTGTTTGGCGCAGGTTTGTCTCCAGCAGAAATTGTTAATTTAGAGCGAATGCACCAAATAATTGATACACATCAGCATTTATTACAGATAACCCAAGCTGTACGACAAGTAGCAGTCAATCAGTGGATCATGGGTAAGCGCTATGGTTCCTATACTCGTAATCCATTAACTCAATGGCTTAAAAGCCGTAAAGACGAGCGATCAGCATTATTTCTTAACGACGCTGGAATACCAATTTCAGAGTCAGAACTATACTTACGCTGGGAAGAATTAACTGAGGGATTACTAACTCCTGAAGGGCAACCACCAGCAATTGAGCAAGCTCAACAAACGTGGTGTGTAGAAATGTTGATGAAAGGAATGAAACTGGAAGATTTGAGCATTCTTACAGGCTGGAGTTTAACTCAATTACAACCTTATGCTTGTAGAGCCAAAGAAAAATTAGCCTTAGAGCAAGCTCTTCGCCTTGATCGCAAGTCTTAAAAAAATTCTATTAGAAGAACTAATACTTAGGCATCTGTAGCTTGATAGAAAGCTTTATAATTGTGGAGAATGAAAGCTTTAATTCTCGTTTTTATTTCTCGTAAACAACTAGATATTAAAGTAGAAACTTCAATTCCTTAATGTTGTATTCAATAGTATGACAACGTTCAATTTGGTAAATTCAGAATACAGTTAATTACTTATTTACTATAAAAATAAAATTCGTGAGACTGTCCTGCTAGCCAATCAAAACTAGAAGTTTGCTTACAAATTCACTTTAGAATTTGTAAGCTGAATCATTTTTATCTCTAAATTTCCATAGTTACCTTCTGGGTACATCCTAATACACAATGCATCTTGTTCAGAATAATATTCAATCCATTTGTATACATTGTATTTACAGCTATCGACTGCTTTGAACAAATTATTTTTGATTCGAGTAGATTTAAAGGGAAAAAACTTTAGAGGACTTCCTAGAGGAATGTATCGTATATTTTTATTTTCGTTAAGACTAGCTATTAAATTCGTACCTATAATTGCGCCAAAGCTATGAGCTACAACTGTTACATTAATATAATTTTTCTCTTGCACTAAACTTAAAGTTTCTAAAACTCTCTCATTAATCTTATCTTTTGTAAATTCGTCTTCAAAATAACGTTCAGCAAAATTAACTAAATTGGCAGTTTCACTTACAGGTAATAAGCCTACCAAAAAAGTATTAACTAACCATATCAAGCCTGTTGTTGATTTAAATCTTTTTAAAAAATCTAATTCTACTTCTTTAACTACCTCTGCAAATATAAGAAGAATAGTAATAAAGTACCAGCAGACAACAATAAATAGTAACGCAGTAGAGCCAAGCACTAAAAGCATTGATTTCTGAAAAGCTTTAAAGATACCAGAGTGAAGCCAGTACAACAAAAGGTAGAAGCCACGAGGTACTCTTTGTGTAAGTTCCATCTTAGTTAAATCTTCTATAAGATCTCCCCAATAGGCTTCATATACATCAATCAAACGATTACTGATTTGAAACCGTTTGACACTACAGCTATTTTTATCAAGTTTTCTTACTTCTTTGGCTCCAGCCTTCTGGAATTCCTTTCCAATACGATGGAGAATCAAGTTTCTTTCTTTTGTGGTAAAACCAGGTATCAGAAATATAGCTTCTAAATTTTCTGATCTGTCAAGTTTATTAACATTCAGTTCCATCTTAGTAAGCCTTTGAGCTTAGTTAATAAAAATTTCTTCTTCCATAACTACGGTTTCTCCTGTCTCAGCCGATCGCCTTGCTGCATCCGCAACCTTGAGGGCATAGAAGCTAGCCTCTGGAGTCACATACAGCGGCGTACCTTCAAATAAGTGATCTAATACCATACCTGTGTCTTTGGCAAATAAACCCCGGCGAGTACCAACTTCAATCGGTGTAGTTTCCTCAGCCTGTATTAAAATTCCTGCCTCTTTATCGAAAATTAAGCCGCCTTTTTCGCCGTGAACTTCAAACTTACGTTCGTCTTGCCAGAGCGTTTCACCTTTACCATAAGTAATATTAGCAACAAGTCCACTGGTAAAGCGTAACTGAGCAGTGCACAGACAGGCAGTATAAAATTCTGAGTCTGCGCCCCAATACCTGTTTTGACAACTAACTGTGGCAACTGTGCCAAATAAATCTGTGAGACGGTGGATTCGGGAAAGTGCGCCGCTGAAGGGGAAGCCAAATAACTCCCGATGATAAGTCCACTTGCGGGGTGCAGGGCGTTGGGGATTAATAGTGCTGTAGCGGGCGTAAAATAACGTGCCGATCGCATCTAAGTTTTGTTTAAGTGCCTGATGCAAGCCGCCAAGCAGTTCAATATGCTCTACATGGAGAAGCTTACTTTGTGCTTGTGCCAGTGCGATTAATTCCTCCGCTTCAGCTACATCTAGGCACAAAGGATATTCAACAATAACGTGCTTACCATTTTGGAGTGCAGCACGGGCGATCGCTCCATGATCTCGATTAATATTCGAGACAATTACTAAGTCCAAATCTGAGCGTACCAGTTGTTCCCAGTCACCCAGCGCCTCGGCTTGGTACGCCTGACTAAAAGCTGCTGTCTTTTCTGGCGTATGCCCAACAATTGCTACTAGATGCGTTCGCGCAGCGTGCGCTCCGCGCATTCGCTCATCTTGCTGTAACGTCTCTGCCCTTAACTTCGCGGCGTACCCAGTACCAACTAAACCTACCCTGACTGGGGAAGTAACAAGCGAAGAAGTATCTACCATCGTTTATAAGCTTAATATCAGCACCCAAACACCATACCCATTTAATCTACATGGTGTCAGCGCGATCACGTTCAAAGTCGGCAAAGTAATTGCGCTACTCGTAACTTTTAGTTATTACTGGCTGAAGTTAATCCTAAGTATTAATCTTAACTGCTTATAATTTCAAGGTGATCTCAATTATATAAGAAAAACTAATTAGGATTAAATTACTAAATTCCATTACTAATCCCATTGAATATCGAGTCAATTTAGCGTTGCAAGCTTTAGTTTTTCCCGTAGTATCTTAAGATGAAGCGAACTTAAACCCGTGGGCTTTTAGATTATCAAAGCCTTCAGTTTGCTTTAGATAAACTTATCAATGCCGTTTCAAACAGAGAGGACTGCCACATGGCAACTTACAAAGTCACATTAATCAACGCGGCTGAAGGGCTGAACCAAACGATTGATGTTGAAGATGACACTTACATTCTAGACGCAGCAGAAGAAGCCGGACTTGACCTACCATACTCTTGCCGCGCTGGTGCTTGTTCAACCTGTGCTGGTAAGCTCACCGAAGGTTCTATTGACCAGTCTGACCAGTCTTTCTTAGATGACGACCAGATTCAAGCGGGATATGTGTTAACGTGTGTGGCTTACCCCAGTTCTGACTGCACCATCGAAACCCACAAAGAAGAAGAACTTTACTAATCGATTAAATCGGTTAAAAGTTGTGTAAATATTGGAGGCAGGAACAGGTTAATTAGGTGTTCCTGCCTTATTTCATTTTTGGCTAGTAGTGAGCGGTTGTGACCAAAAAGTAATCTGATCGCTAAGAGGCTTGATTTGGGTGGTGGGATAGTAAAAGTTGAGAATGCGGGAACTTGACCAACCCAACTGAGCTAACCGTTGAGATCCTGTCTGACTCAAGCCAACCCCATGTCCTAGTCCTCCACCGACAAAGGCATAACCCCAGAGCATTTTCCCTTTGTTAAGTGGTTCTAAATAGAAAAGGGTGCTTCTAGGAGCAGAGAAGGCGTTGCGAACTTCGTCTTTTTCCAGCACAAAGATACCGCGATCAGTTTGAACAGCGAGTTTGAGAATGCGTCCACTAGGTGATCGCTCTACCACCTGGAGTTGCTGAATCTTTTTAAACGCGATTGGGTTTTTATTCACCTCCAGATAATGCTGCAAATCCTTGGATATCTGTTCCATGCTGCTTGCTTTACGCCAGCGGAACATCCCCCAGCCAGTCTCATTAAATCCTTGACGCAGACTAATAAAACGCTGAAAGTTTTTTTCATCAGCTAAAGTTTGGCGATCCAGGTTCCAAACGTTACCAGCAGCATCAACTACAGGTTGCAAGTAGGCTCGATCTGCACCGTTCCAAATATCACTAAATGTAGCGGTAATCCCGCCCGTAGTAGAAGAATATAGGGCATCCACCAACTCGTTCTGGTAAGTAAGTACCTGCCCTCGTGTTGCCGCGATCGCTCGGTCTGCGTTTTGAACTGTGCCACTCAATCCCCGATAAACTTGGCAGTGGGTATCAGCACAAAGTTCATACCCATCTAGGGCAAATCGTCGCAAGTTCCGCAGCGCATATGTCCGCGCAATAATGGCTTGCGCCTCAACTGCCGCATATGGAGCATTCGCTCCAATTTCGTGTGGTACAACGCCCCGTAAATAGGTTTCTAAAGGGACATTGTTAACTAAGGTATAAGTACCATAGGCATTTGGCTGTAGATGTAAACCTCCTGCGTAGAGGACATCCCGTTTATTACCCTCGCTCAGCCGGATGAGGTTTTTGCTAGTAGTAATATCTAGCTCGTTGCGGCTGTAGCGATAGCCATTGACTACCAAGCTAGTTTGGGGAATCTGTTGCAGAATTTGAGTATCTACGTAGGCAGTTTTATTTCCTTTTGCTTGAAGACTCCGTAATAGTAAGCGTCTTAGTAAGGGAGTATTATAAACTTTCCGTTTTGCCCAAACTTGCCAGCGTTCCGGTTGAGCTATCTCGGCTTCTATTCCTTTTTTGCGCCACTGCTCGGCACTATTTTCAGCAGTTTCAAAGCTTCGGTGAGTGCTCAGTACAACCCGCTCCTCTACTGCTGGTAAAGGTAGGGTTTGCATCACGACTTCCAACTTGGCGCTACTGGCTTGGAGTGTTTGCTGCCGCTCACCTGTTTTGAATTTAAGTATTAGGCGATCGCCTGGTGTTGCTTGCAGGTTCAGCTTGTCTGTTGGTTCGTCACCAAATCGCTGCAAAATCCCGACCTTGAGTTCCACATTGGGGCGGATTGCCGCTTTAGCTCTAGCAGTCAGCCCCAAGCAAAGCAATGTTGTCAACACACTGTAAGACAAGTGCAACCAGATGTTAGAACTAATTAGATTTTTCCAGTCATTCTTTGGCTGAGATGGTGGAGAAATCTGCCTTGACACGTATGTATTTCTTGACATTGACTTGTTTAGTCGTGGAGCAACTTCTCTCCAGATTAGCCTGATTATCTTAACCAATGCAGGGATAGGACATTGTTTTATAGCAAAGGAGAATTAACAATATTCGCGTTTGGTGTAATTTATTCTTTCATGGATGAAAATCTGCTTTCTCAACTGAGTTATCATTTACTCCCAAAGTTAGCTGCAAAGGTATCTTTTGGGGATAAGCTTTTACTACCTGTCTATATACTGCGTAATTAGTTGGCAGTGTTCTTTGTTGGTTATCTACTACAAACTTGATCTGATACGCCACAGATTTCAATAGTTCAGGAGTTGTTGCTTTTTCTTGAGGCCGCTGTCTTTGTTCTACTTCATCTACAGTAGGACGCGGTGGTAAAGTAGACCACCACAGCCCTTGGTCATCTGGACCAGTCACTGCTCCTGCAGGTTTTAAGCCATTACGATTAAGCAAAGACGTTGAGGCAAAGGTTTCAAAGCGCGGTATTTTATCACTAGTTGGGTTAATGGAATATTTTACTTGCCAAGTATAAATAGTCCGTGCTGTTGCTTCATATTGGTTAGTGCTTACTCTAGAGCAGCTAGAAAGAGTAATCGCGATTACACCACTCACAATTGAGACAATCGGATTAATTTGCCAATTACTATTAAAATTTATCAACTACTGATGCCAACTATAGGACTACTTATAACTAAACAATGCAACTGGCTCCATTTTTACCCATTTTGTACCGAATCCTTGAACCGACTTTTCCCAGTTGCCTTTGGGCTGGTAATCCAAATTCCAAAGTAATTGCTTTGACGTTTGATGATGGACCTCATCCTGATTACACACCGCAGTTGTTGGAAGTTTTAAACCAATACTCAATCCCAGCTAGTTTTTTTTGGTTAGGTGCTTGTGTAAATCGCTCACCTGCTGTAGCCAAAGCCGTTTATGATCGCGGTCACTGGATTGGGCTACATGGTTACGATCATCGCTCTTTTCCAATGCTTACACCTGCTGAACTCAAGGAAAGCTTGCAAAAAACCCAAGACGCAATTACTCAAGCGTGCTTGTCACCAACAACTATCCGTGATGTCCGACCACCAAATGGGTTATTTACACCCCATACTTTAAGCTTGTTACACCAGTGGCAGTATCGCTCTGTAATGTGGAGTGTTGTCCCAGAAGATTGGGTTCGCCCAGGAGTTGCCGTTGTATTGCAGCGAGTGTTACAACAGGTTCAAAACGGTTCATTGATTGTGTTACACGACGGCGCTTGCGGTGGACAAGACGTTGCTGTAATAACCGCTCAGTTAATTCCCCAATTACTGAGACAAGGATATCGTTTTGTAACGGTCGATACTTTGTGGCAGCAAGCTCAATTCCATGCTAGTAGGTTGTTACAGCGTTATTGAGGTTCACATTAATCTCCAAGCTTTCCTGATAATTGATTAATTTCTCGCTATCCTAGCTGTCAGTCATAAATAAATTCACTAAAATGACTAAAGATAAGTTTAAAATTTGTCAAGATCAATTCGGTTGAGATTTAAGTACGAACCCAATCAAGGTGAGAATAAAAATTGAGTGCTTAAGTTTGACAAAGGTATCGCAAGCTCCGCCTGTTATAGATGGAGTAAAGATAACCGCGTAAGTATTGTAGAAGTAGACGTGAGTTGGTCAGGAAGCTTAAGCTAACCGCTACCTCTAGCTACACTGCAAACTTGCTCCATGAGTTAATGTTTTGCAGAACCCATTATTATTTGTGACGAGCTAGCCTAACTGCTTTCGCTTGGACATAACAACTTGTCAGCAACTAAATTCATGGAACAAGGTTAAAAATAAGTGGCTCAAACCCTCTTATCTTGCCAAGGACTAAATTGGCAAAAACTGGCTGATTATTCCATATACAATTTGGAGTTGGATAGCAATCATCAAGTTTATTGTTAACTGAAAGACAATGCTGCTGCAATTTTTTGAATTTTTAAAGATCACTCAAAGTTATAATTCCAGATATTACTATCTATCTGGATAAGTAAACTCTGTATGACTTGAAAATTTAATGTCAAAACATTAAATGCGTGCGATTTTTGTGAAATAGGCTACAATCGGGGGGTTGTTTGTTAACCTAATTGTTAATAGCAGCAATTAGCGCTGATATCAATCGCTAGCTTTTATAAGCAAGTAAAACCCTTTCATCCAACAATAAGTGTTTAAGTTACAACACATATTGTCTTATTTTTGAAGAAGCCAATAACTTCTCGAATCATAAGCACTCTTTGCAGTTTGCCAACGGCTTACTTAATAACAAGAGTGGTAAATAAATGTTAACTAATTGATGTTTGAATCAAGGAGCATGAGGAACGCGGCATGAACCAGGCTAACAACGTACTCGAAACCATTCATCAGCCTGAACTCGAAATTATTCATCAGCCTGACAGTGATTTAGAACTTTTAATTGAAGTAGATGTGGATTTGCACACCCTAGATTCTGAGGAAAATGATGAATTTATAGAAGCTCAGCCTGATGAAGACGACGCTAAGTCTGGTAAGGTTGCTAAATCACGTCGGCGACCGCAAACAAAAAAGAAGCAGTATACAGAAGACTCGATTCGCCTTTACCTGCAAGAAATTGGTCGAATCCGGCTACTGCGAGCGGACGAAGAAATTGAACTAGCTCGAAAAATTGCTGAATTACTCCAAATGGAGCGAGTACGCGAACGACTGATGGAGCAGCTAGAGCGCGATCCTCATGACAGTGAATGGGCTGAAGCCGTCGAATTACCTTTACCAACATTTCGTTATCGCCTCGCACACCTTGGTAGACCGGCACAGGCAAAAAGGGTGCACTCTACCTTGCTCCTAGGAGTTTCGATCGCGAAGAAATATATGAATCGGGGGCTATCTTTTCAGGACTTGATCCAAGAAGGAAGTCTGGGTTTGATCCGCGCCGCTGAAAAGTTTGACCACGAAAAAGGATATAAGTTTTCTACATACGCAACGTGGTGGATTCGACAGGCAATTACAAGAGCGATCGCTGATCAATCTCGGACTATTCGCCTACCTGTTCACCTGTACGAAACCATTTCCCGGATTAAGAAAACAACTAAGCTGCTCTCTCAAGAAATGGGTCGTAAACCAACCGAAGAAGAAATCGCTACACGGATGGAAATGACAATTGAGAAACTGCGGTTTATTGCTAAATCAGCTCAATTACCAATTTCACTAGAAACGCCCATCGGCAAAGAGGAAGACTCCCGATTGGGCGATTTTATTGAATCTGATAGCGAGACACCAGAAGATCAAGTTTCAAAAAATCTGTTGCGTGAAGACCTGGAAAAAGTTTTAGATAGCCTCAGTCCGCGTGAACGGGATGTTTTGAGACTGCGCTACGGTTTGGATGATGGTCGGATGAAGACGCTTGAGGAAATTGGGCAGATATTTAATGTCACCCGCGAACGCATTCGTCAAATTGAGGCAAAAGCACTCCGCAAGTTACGCCACCCAAATCGCAACAGCGTTCTTAAGGAGTATATTCGCTAAGGATTAATTAGCAATTAGTTAACCAATTACAAAAAACCTGGGATTACTAAGCACTCCCAGGTTTTTAATATCGTTCTAATTCCGCAACAGTTTTGGGAACCCCAGCAGTTAGAACTTCATGCCCTATGGAGGTAACCAAAACATCATCTTCAATCCGAATCCCAATGCCACTCCAGCGCGGGTCAATCTCTGGCTGATCTTCAGCTGGCTTAGTATCAGGGACAATGTAAAGCCCTGGTTCCACTGTGAGAACTTGACCAGGAATTAGGAGTTGTGGAGAGTCACCATGCTGATAAACTCCGACATCATGAACATCTAAACCTAGCCAATGTCCGGTGCGGTGCATATAAAAGGGCTTGTACTTCTCCTCCTCAATCAACTTATCGATTTCTCCTTTGAGAATACCAAGTTCAACTAAACCTTCTGTCAGGACGCGCACTGCTGTATCGTGAATTTTATGATAAGGATTACCAGGTTGGACTTGGGCGATCGCTTGCAGTTGTGCTGCTAAAACAATTTCATAAAGTGTCTTTTGTTCCGGAGTAAACTTGCCACCTACGGGAAACGTGCGCGTAATATCGGCGTTGTAGTAACCATAGGCACAGCCAGCATCAATTAGCAGCAGTTCGTTATCTTGCATCTGGCGAGTATTCTCGATATAGTGCAGCACACAAGCATTAGAACCAGAAGCAACTATTGAGGGATAAGCTGGTCCTATTCCACCGCGCAGGCGAAATAACCGCTCCATCTCCGCCTGAATTTCGTACTCGTAGCGTCCAGGTTGAGCAATTTCCAGGGCATAGTTGTGCGCTTCAACTGAAATAGCAGTTGCTTTACGGATTAACTCCAACTCAGCTGCACTCTTAACCTGGCGCATGGCATGGAGAATCGGTCCTGTGTCTTCAATCGCAATTGGTCCAGTACCGCGTTTAGCATAAGTTGCCATCAACCGCTGCCAGTGCTGGAGCAGATTTTCATTAAAGGCGCGATCGCGTCCTAAATGGTAATAAATTCGCTCTGCTTTTTCTAAATACTGCGGCAGTTTCTCATCCAATTCGGCGATCGGGTAAGCTTCCACTGCGCCAAATAATTCCTTCGCCCCTTCTACTCCACAGCGATAACCTGTCCAGACTTCTTTTTCTCTTTCCTTCGGTTGCACAAATAGGACAAACTGGTGTTCTGGGTGATGCGGCGCTAAAACTGCCACTGCTTCTGGTTCGTTAAATCCAGTCAAGTAGAAAAAATCACTGTCTTGGCGAAAAGCATATTCGACATCATTATGCATAACTGCCATCGGCGCACTGCGAAAGATGGCGGTTCCCATGCCAATTTTTGCCATCAATTGCTCACGGCGCTGACGATACTCTGCTTGCATAACTACTTAATTATTGATCCTGCAAATGAATTTTAAATGGAACTTACGTAGCCATCCATTGCCCAAACGTGAGGCGATCGCACGTTATGAATGCGCTCAGTCACTAAACATTCTTTTACCGCAACTGCCTAAAATTTGTAACTCAACTGAATCGCCGATCCATTCTGTGGCAAATCTGCTGGGTCAATAGTGATCGTGGCATTATTGGCACGGCGCACTGGCGTTCCATTGATCAACGTCAGAAACTCATCTATTGAACCAATATCACAGGCAGCAGCATCAGCAGCTTGTGTCCTGTAATGAGTGGGAATTACTAATTTTGGATTCAGAGCTTGAATTGCCTGTTGAGCTTCTTGAGGTGTGTAGACTTTTGCCCCACCACCTACTGGAATTAACAGCAGATCCGGTCGTCCCATCAAGATTTTTTGCTCATTTGTAATCGGCGCAGCGGCTCCCCCTAAGTGCAGAATATTAATTCCCCCTTGATTCCAGCGCCACGCCACATTTGTACCAAATCGCCTTCCACCTTGGCGATCGTGGTTTGTAGAAATACCTTGTAGCTGTATACCATTAAATTCGTATACACCAGGCTCATAAATTAATCGCGGATTACCAGGTAGCCCTTCCACAGAGCCTTCATCTAATAGCTGGCTACTAATCAATACCAAATCTGTTGCTACTTTCGGTGGCTGATACCCGGCTGTACATCCTAGCGTCCGAAACGGATTTACTAAAATTTTAGTTCCACCACTAGTAAACAAAAAGCAAGTATGACCCAGGGCCTTAATTGATACTGAATTGCTGTTTGGTGCTGAATAAGCCTTAAATGCAGTTGAGGTAGTAATTATTGTCGTTAACCCTATCCCAGCGTAGCTAAGCAGTTGTCGCCGTTTCATTTTTTCTCCAGTTGTTTCAGGAAATTTCGTAATAATTGCTTTCCTGAAGTCGTCAGCACACTTTCCGGATGAAACTGGACTCCCTCAATGTGAGGATAGTTCCGGTGTCTCACACCCATAATGGTTCCATCCTCAACCCAGGCAGTAATCTCCAGCACCTCTGGACAAGTTTGCTGCTCAATTACCAGACTATGATACCGGGTCGCGGTCAATGGATTATCCAATCCTTGAAAGACTCCTACTCCAGTATGAGACACCTGAGAAGTTTTACCATGCATTAACTCTGGAGCAGACACAATTTGACCACCAAAGACTTGACCAATGCTTTGATGCCCTAAGCACACCCCTAGAATCGGTAAAGTCGGTCCCAACTGGTGAATTAAATCCAAGGAAATTCCGGCATCTTCTGGGCGACCTGGTCCTGGAGAAATTATTACTGCATCTGGCTGTAATTGCCGGAGCTGCTCTAGGGAAATTTGGTCATTGCGATAGACATAAATTTCGGCTGCAACCGGGAAGTCTGACCCTAATTCTCCCAAATATTGCACCAAATTATAGGTAAAGCTGTCGTAATTATCAATAACTATGAGCAAGTATCATCCTCTTCCTTACTCCTTTTCTAGCTTAGATTAGACTGAATCAGCGCTAGTAGGGGAGGTAGCAACAGCACTCCAGCTACCAAAACCGCTGTTAGAGCTGAGACAAGCACGGCACCAGCGGCACAGTCCTTTGCAATTTTGGCTAGTTCATGATAAGACTGTTTAACTATTAAGTCAACGACTGACTCAATTGCTGTATTTAGCAATTCTAATGCCAGAACTAACCCACTGGTTAGCCCAATTACTGCCACTTCAATTGAGCGCAGATGTAAAAAAATGCCCAAGGCGATCGCGCTTGCGCCGATAACTAAATGTATGCGAAAGTTGCGTTGAGTTTGCAAGGCGTAACTAAGTCCAGCCCAAGCATATTTAAAACTAACAAGTAAATTTGAGGCGACTTGCCAGGACAACTCCCGCTTGCTTTTGGCAACCTTTTCCGGTTGGTTTGGCATTGACATTAAAAGTTTCTGGGACATGATACACAACCAGAATATAGGAGTTGAGGAGCCAAATTCGCCGCTTTTAATTGCATTGACTACTTGTTCTATTTTCTATAAAAATCCGATTTAGACAATAAGGGATTAAGTAATATACTCTTAAATCCAATTGCTTTTATCTGGAGTCGATTAATATATTACACAAACAGCAAGGACAAACCCTTATCGTCTTAGGTATAGCATGGCGCTTCCATTAAGAACAGCTAAACCAAACACCTCAACTGCACTACTCGCAGTTTATGTTGTATTAACAGTAATACCGAGTGCCTGAAGCAAAATGTACTGCTGATCTAGCATTTGGATCAGACTATCCTCATCAGGATGATCCCAACCTACGAGATGGAGCAAACCGTGAGTTGCTAACCAGACTAACTCAGTTTGTAGATGATGTCCCTGCTGCTGTGCCTGCCGATTAGCTGTATCAACAGAGATCACAATATCACCAAGATAGACGGGTTGAGGCGATTGCATCTCAATTGGCTGTGGGCAATTTACCTCTAAAGCGGCAAATGCTAAAACATCAGTAGGCTTATTTTGCTTGCGGTACTGAGCATTAAGCGCCTGAATTTCAGCATCATTTGTCAAGCGCAGACTAAGTTCGTAGTCTGCTGATGTATGAGATAGGATCTCTAGCCAGCACTCAAACCAGTTTTCCCAAGTTTCAGGGGCAATGCGATCATCTTGGTATACTGCTAAATTTGAGTCCGATAAAGAAGACTCAAAGAAACAATCCTGCACACTCACTTCGACTTGCAATGAACTCTCCTTGTCATTAGCGAGTTAGGTAAGCAAGACCCACAAGAACAGCCAAAAGCCCTGTTATTGTCAGTGCAAAGTGTTGCAGGGAAGTACCCCGCTTCCGCACCATGTTCCGCATGGCGAGTTTGACGTAACTAGGCTTATCGGTTGCGACTTGTGTTGCCGGGGTAGATTCAGAGGAATGATTATTTAAATGAGGATATGAAGGCGACTTGCTCATGGTAACAGTGATAAGAGTATGACGAATTCTTCCCTTAATCTAACAGTTAGTAATTAATCATTAATCCCAAAGCTATTAACCAACAACCAATGATTAATAACTAAATTAGGCAATGTTGCTTTCTACCAATTGATTTTCCTGGCGGAGATAAGCTTGGATAAACAAGTCTATTTCACCATTCATCACATCAATGATCGCAGTTGTTTCTACACCAGTACGTAGATCCTTCACCATCTGGTAGGGATGGAATACATAGTTACGGATCTGGTTACCCCAAGCAGCTTCTACCATATCACCTCGGATCTGGGCAATTTCTTGAGCGCGTTGCTCTTGGGCAATAATCAGGAGTTTGGCTTTAAGGATAACAAGGGCTTTTTCTTTATTTTGCAACTGGCTCCGCTCTTGGGTACAGCGTACAGCAATTCCAGTAGGAATATGAGTAATTCGCACTGCTGTTTCCACCTTGTTGACATTTTGCCCACCCTTACCACCAGCACGAGATGTAGTAATTTCTAGATCCTTTTCCGGGATATCTAGTTGCACAGAATTATCTATCTGTGGCATTACTTCCACTCCAGCAAAACTCGTTTGCCGCTTGTCGTTTGCATTAAACGGTGAAATCCGCACTAAGCGATGAGTTCCCTTTTCGCCTCGCAGGTAGCCATAGGCATAGCGACCAGTAATTTCTAGAGTTGCCGATTTAATTCCTGCTTCATCCCCCTCAGAAATTTCAGCTAAATGTACTTTATAGCCGTGGTCTTCTCCCCATCGGGTGTACATTCGTACGAGCATTTCTGCCCAGTCTTGAGCGTCTGTACCGCCAGCACCAGCATTAATCGTCAGTACGGCTCCTTGTTCGTCATAAAGACCAGACAATAGCTGTTGCAATTCCCACTGATCGAGTTCACGACTAAGCTGATTAATATTAGATTCGGCTTCTTGCAGTAATGCTGCGTCAGTATCTAATTCCAGTAGCTCTAGCACCGCTTTGGTGTCTTCTATACTGAGTTGCCACTGGTCATACTGCTGAAGATGAGCCTTGAGGTCGTTAAGTTCTTGTAGGGTTTGTTGAGCAGCTGTTTGGTCATCCCAAAATTCCGGTTGGGCTGCTATTTGTTCTAGGTCTTGAATTTTAGCAGTCAGTGCTGGTACGTCAAAGATAGTCCTGAGTTTTACCCAGGCGCTGAGACAACTTTTCGACTTCGCGTTTAATTTCTAGGGCTTCCATAATTATTGAGTAGGCGATCGCGCCTTCTTGTTAACATTGATGTTATGTATTTCCATTTTTAATCTTAGCGAGACTTTAAACTTGATAGTACTCAAAAGCCGTGGTATTTGACGTTCAAACCACGGCTTTTGTTCGGCTAATTACAACTACTGATGCCCAAGCTCTTTAGTCACGGCTATTGATCGCAATCAGCAACCTGAGAATAAAAATGAATAAGTTAATGTACGTCAAGTACATCGACAAGGCGGCTGGCAGGTATTGGTCGTTGCGGTAGGTACGGGGCAGGATGTAAAAATCTACTACCGCAGCACCAGCAAACAAAAACACACCGATGCCAGATATGGCGATTTCTAACCACGTTGGCGTATAGACACCAAACATAGCAAGTAGAAATTGACCTAAGAGAACAACGACTAAGGCAATTACTCCTAGCCCAATTGTTTTGGTCAACGCCATGCCGTCGCTTTCAGAAAGATTAGAGCCAATTTGACGAGCGGCGATAAAGGTAATGCCACAGCCAAGAGCGGCAGTACCAATGCCTGCAATCCCGACACCTTCAGTTCTCAATGCCAGAAAAACTATACCACTAAGCGTATAACCCGTCAGGAGGCTGTAGGTTGCCAAAAGCGGTAGCGCAACTTTGTTGTTTCCTTTTTGGGCAACGTTACTCGCGACAAAGAAAAGAATCAACTCTAGGATGACAGCACCGATAAAGCTAGGAAAGAACAGACCTGGGTTGGTACGGATAACGCTAAGACCGCCTCCGGTACCCAGTGCTGTTAAGACAAGCCCACCACCCACATAAGGTAGGGCGTTGGCAATGACATTGGAACCGATAAGCGCCTGGGTTTTTGCCTCACGAAAGGCATTACGTAAGTTGCTGGTGTTACTCATGGGAGTCTCTCAAATTTATAAATCGTGCTTAAGTGACAACATTATTATTAAGCCGGGTTTTTTGGGGCGAATCCTTCGTCCGAAGGACGGCTTCCTTACTTAGAGTTCTACTCCAAGTACCAGCCGCCCCAAAATAACCTGACGCTTTATGCCTTAAGCCCATTGTTACCCAGATCATCAACGATTAGCTAGAGGGAAATTGGCAGGCATTTCTCATTAATAATCATCTCAAAAACTCAATACAACATGATATTCCAGAAGAGAAAAGTAGCAATGCTGAAGCTGTGAAATCAAGCTCTTCACAAGTTCAGTAAAACAACTATGGTTTCTCTCGGCTGATCTACCGACAATAATCTCAGCTTGATAAAAGTTTACGCAACTCTATTCCTTCTACTTCTCTAAGGAAAAGAGTCTATCGCTAGCTGAGGATTTTTCATGACAGCAACTCACACCTATGTTCGTTCTGAGGGAATGGAACTATTAATTTCCTACTACAATAATCCTTCTATTGAATTTCGGAATGAACTAGTAAAGGTACATACTGGATTAGTGCGGAAGATGGCTCATCACTTTGCTAATCAATGCAGTGAACCTTATGAAGATTTAGAACAAATCGGCTACTTTGGTTTGATTCGTGCGATTGAGCGGTTTAACCCTAACCAAGGATTTGCTTTTAGTTCCTTTGCCGTTCCCTATATTCGGGGTGAGATTCTGCATTTTTTGCGATCGCACCGGAGTAGTAAAAATTCCCCGTCGCTGGCAAGAACTCTACACTGAGGGGCAAAAAATTCGCAAAGAGTTATTTTTAGTCTTAGATCGTTACCCTACTGATACCGAAATTGCTCGAAAACTTAAAGTATCCATTCAAGAATGGCAAGACAGCAAGTTAGCAGCCCAAAACAGAATAACTTTGAGTTTAGATACTACCGTTGTGCAACAAGTTGATTGCCCAATAACTTTGGGTGAGGCGCTACCAGATCCACGCTCTACTACTCTCCAGCAACAAGAAGATGAACGGCAACAGCTGCAAGGAGCAATGAGTCAGTTAGAGGAAAAAACCAGGACAAGGCTGTTGAGTTGGTGTTTTTAAAGGAACTTTCCCGTAAAGAAGCGGCTAAACGAATTAGTACCCAGCCCGATGACAGTAACACGTTATCTCCAAAGGGCAAAGAGCAATTAATATCTCTTTTACAAACCCAGGTTTTGCAGACTGGAAGTTGATAACTTGTTAACTTCTTCAGTTAACTCTTAACGCAATAGTTAGAGATTAAGTAACTAAAATTTACTAAATTTTTATGAATAATCCAGTTGCAATACCATTTTACAACCCTAGAAATCCTATAAGTTTTCAAATTATCAGAATTGACGATGAGCAAGTTATCAAATACGCTCACAAAAAATGGTTTTCGGATAAAGAACTAACCAAGCCTGATAAATTTACTTCATTTAGTAAAAGTCATCTGGTTGAAATTCCGACAACTAAGCTACTAAAAACACTGCTTTGGTTAGTATTTGAAGAAACAGGTGAGGTTATCAAAAATCGTTTGCAGCTCTACGAAGAAGGGCTAGCCATTTTGCTAAAGAAATGGGATAACACGCGCAATATTAAGCAAGATCAGGTTTATAAAAAGCTATCATTACAGCGAAAGGAAAATTTACTAAGTCAAATTGCCCTGAAAACATTTGATCATGGTGACTACTTTTTCAATGAAGGAACTAGAGCAATACATCGCTGATTACATCTGCAACTTACCTAATGCCCAAACTAATCCAGAGTTATTGCAACTAGCTAGTAAGGCGGTGCTAAAATCTATCGCGGCACAACATGGAATATTAGTAGAACTAACAGAAGGAATTTACTCTTTTTCTATTCTTGCATTTCATGAGTATCTCACTGCTAAAGAAATTATAGACACCCCTAACCCACAGGCATTAGAAAAAGCTTTACAAAGTTTAGTTAGCCATGTTACTGAAACTCGTTGGCGTGAAGTTTTTACTAACAGTTGGTATGGTGCGTAATGCTGATTACCTGTTGAATTTAATAAAACATCAAACTAATACTCTTATAGCTTTAGATCAAGAATTGCAGCACTTCCTGTCCTGGAGTAATCAAACCTCTAATTCAGCTAAAACTTTATACAAGCCATTAGCTTTGCGAGCTTTTTACATTGAATTTGTGCTTGGTATGGAGTCATTCAACGCAGCTTTTCGAGGAAATAGAAAGAACATTGACTTGAATTTTAGTTGTAGCCTTGACAATAACCTTGCCCATGACCTTGAATATAATCTCGCCAGTGTGCATAACTATACTTATGAACTACAAAATTGGCGATTTAATGAACAACAGAAAAAAGTGCTGAAGCAGTATTATGATGCTAATAAGTTACTGCTTGATTGCCTAATTAGCGCTCGTTATGTAACCCGCAATGTCCGAGAGGAAATTGAGAATACTTTGTTAGTACCATCTGAGTTTTTGTAGAGAAGTGGCGAACACGACACAACTCCTTACTGGAAAAATAATACTAAAACCAGCGCTCTATGCGGTTTTTGTCTTGTGTAGCTCCCTCTATTCACCTAAGCAAACGCTACAGGATTTCAATTAGAGCGATCGCCAACAACTAACTTCCCTTATTAGTAAATATCATTGCTCATATCTTGCCCCTACAGAGCGGTGAATAGAATTCGCGACTATACAGCCGAAGTCTGTCCTCGCAAACTAATGGACACTTGAGGTTGCGTAACCTGTGTACATGGGTTTTGAGTACAAGAGCAAAGCTTCTGTGCTTCTATAGGCGGTAAGCCTTCCCGTAGGGAGTTGGCACTGCTATTTCACCTGCCAGGTGCAAGGTGTGGAAAGGGTTATTTGTCAAATTAGCAACTCTACTCATAGGTATAAAATGAGTTAGTTGTATTTGCCGTAATTTTAGTGTAAAATTATACTTGCATCCTATGTGTAAATGTCAGTTTAAGGAAGATGAAACTAATTTTGATGAATTATGTCTTTAAAGAATATAAACACTATAGCCACAACCTAAGCTTAGTTAATAATAAATTCATGACTTAATTAAGTGTGAACATCTACTTTCATCATTGTAAATATAAATAAAATTATAGTAAAGGGTAAATAATGCTATTACAAATGCTTTTAAATATTCAGCGCCCCATATTATTAAAAGTCTTACTTTTACTAGGAGTAATATGTCTCGAATCAAGCATTCCAGTACAAGCTAAGGTAGGTATTTATCAGAATCATGAGCAGATATATCCGCTGCTAGCTCTTGGCACTAGCAGTCCAACTATTGCACAGAGCACGAAGCGGCTAGTTTTTAATGATGTGCAAGGAGGTACAGCCAGTGTAGCTAGGGATGTAACTCTCCGTAATACAGGTAATGTTAACTTAACTATCAGTAGCATAACAGTTAGTGGCACGAATGCAGACCAATTCCAAATCACGCAACAGCCTCTACCTGTAACTATTGCACCAGGTAGCTCTGCTAAAGTTAGTGTCGCCTTTAATCCCACAACTATTGGACCGATGGACGGTTTGCTCCAAATCAATAGCGACGATCCAGAAACACCACAAGCTACAGTAAGCTTACGAGGTCTAGGTACAAAGGGATTGGCGGGGAAAAACGAACCCTCGCTCCAATGGATTCTTGATACGTATCAAATCCCTGTGAATGTAGGAGATTCAGACCCCACAGACAACTTTCTATCAACAGAAACACGCTCAGGTGATGAACTCAGCTTGCCCCAATTCCAAAAAGCAGGTACGGAACCAGTCAGAATAGAAGTGATTGGAGTGTTTGCTCCAAGAAGTAGCTCAGGCATCGTTGCCAAATTTGGCTACTATAGTTCAGGCGATGCTGCCAGCAAAAGCCAACTTTTTACAGTACCTAATGCAAGTTACCAATCAGTAAGACCTTCTGTATCAGGTAGCAAAAGCTTTGATCCAGGCACAGGCAACTTTGGTTTCTACTCCACCTGGCCTTTCTTTAATGATCGTGAGGTTTATAGCGAGGATCATCTTAACACTTCAGATGCTATTCCTCATCAGGTACGCGTCTATCCTCTTAAGGAAGCGAATGGTACTGTTGTAGCCAATGCTTATATCTTGGCAATTGAGGAACATACCAATTATGACTACCAAGACTTTGTAGTTATTGTCCGTAATGTCAAGCCTGCAACTACAGCAGTTTTAATCAACTAAATGCGTAAAAGGCGATCGCTCCCAGCAATTACTTCATCTATAGCTATCTAGAGGCTGAGAAATATGTCTAACCAAGAGCGCCTCTCTCCTCTAGAAAAGCTAGGCGAGTGTGATTCTCTTATTGCCAATGCTTTGAAATGCAACACAATCACCAAGTTCTTGCCAAATACATCACAGCAATAAAATGTCAATTGGATGATCTGACTGAACAATTCAACAACCGACCTGAATTACAGCAGATTGCTAATTTACAGGATGCATCAGATCAAGAACATCGACAATTAGGTGAGCGTTCGGCTGCTTCAGAAGTACCAGTGAAAGTCACACAAACAGAGGTGACGGACTGGGTAGAGGAAATACCGCAACCCATACACGTACATTCGTATGAGTATCAACTGGTATTTGACCGTTCTGAGAGTCGTTCTGTGTTGAAGGAAGCGCTCTCTAGAAGCCAGGAGCGGTTAATTATTGTCTGTCCCTGGCTCAACCGGAGTAGCATTGATGCTGAATTGTTGCAGCAAATCAGGGATTGCCTGAACCGCAATTGTCGCATTGATATCGGCTGGGGTTATCTAAGCGAAAGGAGTCGGGTAGGCATTGGCTGGCGATACAATGCGCTTCAAGACTTGAGACAACTGGAGCAGGATTATCCTGACTACTTCAAGCTCAAACTTTTGGGAACCCACGAGAAGTTTCTGGTGTGCGATGGCGCTTTTGCGATGTTGGGTAGTCACAATCTACTGACTTCTAGCGCCCAAAGTGCTGAACGGGAAGCAGGTATCCGCACCACAGATCCCCAGATTATCCAAGGTTTGATTGACCGCTTTGATGGTGCTGAGATGCAAGATGCACAGCATACAGATGAAATGATAGCGGGTTTTGTGAGTCTTGATGATACTGAAGTTGATGCACCAGATATAGGCTATCAGTCTGATGCTAGTCCTATGAATCTCTATGATATTGAGTTAGATGAAGATATAGATGATTCTGCTGAAGATAGCCAGGGAACAGCTGTTGATGCTGAGAATTTTTGAGACGGTATGAGGCGGGAGAACAAGATTTTACTGGGATTAGCTTAGCTGGAGCAAATCTAAGTGGCTTATCCTTAAAAAATATTAATTTAAGTAAAGCCAACCTGACAAAAGCTAACCTGGCGAAAGCCAACTTAAGCAACACCAACCTCAGCGGGACAAAACTGAGTGAAGCCAACTTGATTGAGGCAATCTTAATTCGTGCGAATCTTACTGGTGCTGACTTGAGGAGTGCAGAATTAAGTGCAACGCAATTATATGGTGCAAAGCTATTTGGCACTAACCTGAACGGTGCAGGACTTATTCAGGCGAATCTAGAGGGAGCCGACTTGAGTGGTGCCAACTTGAGTTATGCAAACTTTACTGCGGCATCCTTAGCATATGCAAACCTAATGAAAGCAAACTTGAAGGGAACAAACCTAGCTGCCGCAAACCTAACTGGAAGTAATTTGAGAAAGGCAGAATTTGATGATAAGACAAAACTCAGCGGCGCTGACCTAGATTCGGTAAATCTAGCCGGGCAAAACCTTCAGAAAATAAACATGAGTGGAGTCAACTTGAGCAATGCAAACCTCTGTGGGGTTTGTCTGTGTGCTTCAAACTTGAGTGGAGCAAATTTAACTTCCGCTAATCTTTGCGGGGCAGACTTAAGTAGTGCAAATTTAGAAAAAGCCAACTTGAAGGGAGTAAACCTGAGTGGAGCCAATTTGGGTGGGGCAAAGTACAGTGGTGCTATTGTCCTAGTGCAGGACTCAGGAGTATGCTTTACCACTGTTCTGAAACGAGCTAAGAGTCCAAAAGAGCGATGCCTACGGCGGACTACCTAGACTTCTTGCAAAAGTACCTGGCGAATAAAATTCGCGGCTATACAAACTAAGTCCGCCTGCACGGACTAAGAGTAATTGAGCTACTTTAACCTGCGGAGGCAGGTTTTGTTTGTGTAGGCTTAGACTTTAGTCTAAAGTGCGATCACCCTCGCCTCATCACCGCGATTTAAAATCAGCGATCGCCCTCCCAGTCATTCAATCCTTGATATCGCATAATCGTCACAGGAATTATGGGCAATATTTTGGTGGCTAGTTGAGAAACACCAAACTTCCATTTAAGCGATCGCGGTAACTCTGTCCAAGAAACAGGCATAAACCCAAAGCGGGTATAAAACTGTGTCAACCTGCTACCCAAACATTCCAAATAAAGTGGCTGGGTTGCCTGCTGAATCAGATACTTGACCAAATAGCTACCCAAACCCTGATCGCGCCAAGCTGGTGCAACCACTAAACTACCGAGTTCTTGCGCCCCAGGAAAGCAGCGCAACTGCCCACAAGCTACTATCCGCCCCTCACATTCGATCACCCAAAACTGTGACCAGCGGATCTGCGTAGGATCGAGTTTTGCACTCAGCACCAATTTCCGAATTGCCCATATATCCTTAGCACGAGCCGGACGAAGAACACACCCTAGTAGTAAGCTGTTACGCATCTAATTTGCCTATTTAGACCGCAGGGGAGTAAAGAATCCCCTCACCTTTATAGGACAAGGGGAAGGGGAGACAAGGTGACAAGGGGAAAAAGAAAAACTCCCCGTGGTCAAACGGTTTTTGTTGCCCCCGACTTGAGTCGTGGATAAAGAAGAAAAATTTGGTTCGAGACACTATTTGTGAGAAACAATGCGTCCTTGCAAGAATTGCCTTTATCTTTAGATATGGGTTGTCCCCTTGTCCCCTTGCCCCCTTGTCCCCTTGCTTCCTTCACTGCTCCCTTCTACCGAGACTTCAATTCAGATATTGCGCTCTTTGTCAACCCCGCGATCGCCTGATCTGTCGCCTTTGGTAAATGGTAATACTTCCCTCCTGCCTGCTGTGCCAGTTCCTTGGCAAACCCAGTGGAGATAAACTTATTCTCCGTGTCAATCACCAACATCTGCATTCCCAACGCCCGAATTCTAGCAGCAATTTCTAACAGTTCTCCTTTAATATCCGGCTTTTCCCCTTCTTGTAGCGGTTCACCAAGCGAACGCGCTAGAGAAATATTTCCCCGCCCGTCTGTAATCGCCACAATTACAACTTGCCCAATATCGCCACCCATTCGAGCATTAGTGCCTACTCTCACCGCCTGAGTCAAACCATGAGCTAGAGGCGAACCACCACCACAAGGCATTCGTTCCAGCCGTCGCCGTGCTGAGGCAATTGAACGAGTCGGGGGTAAAAGTACCTCAGCTTGTTCTCCCCGGAAGGGAATCAGCGCCACCTGGTCACGATTTTCATAAGCTTCTGTCAATAGCCGCAACACAGCACCCTTAGCCGACTGCATCCGATTCAGCGCCATTGAGCCGGAGGCATCAACCACAAACACAACCAACGCCCCAGCTTTGCGGACTAAGCGCTTTGCCCGAATATCGCCCTGCTCAACAATTACTCGCTTACCAGGTTGCCTCTCACGCCGAGCTTTTTGATACGGCGCAGGCTGCTCTAAGTGTGGCATCAACGGCAATGCGTCGCACGGGGCCTTTAGGTAACATCGGCTTAACATAGCGACCCCGATCTTCGGAATAAATCAAACTACGACTACCAGATTTGCCCCGCCGTTGAGCCATTTGAGCAAAGTAAAGCACACTGGGGTCAAGGATGACTCCTTCAGGGTCAAAAACAAATTCTTCTGGAATACTCGGCGGTTCTTGCTCGTCAGGTTCTTCAGGATTTTCGTCTTCTTCCTCCTCCTGCTCTTGTTCCGATTCATCCTGACTCTCAGGCGGTGGTGGCGGTGGCGGTGGTGGTTCTTCCGGTGGCGTTTGCACAATAGTTGCCCGTGGCACAATTACCAATTCCACGGCACGGCGCAAATCTTCTGCATTCACTTGTGTCCGCCCATCAAGGCAGCAGATGCCTTGGCGACTCGTAGGGCAAATAACTCGGCTCGATGTCCCTGCACTCCAGCCCGAATTGCCTCGTCAACTAAATAGGCAATTTGCTCATGAGTTACGCAGACATCCTTCAGCCATTCCCGCGCCAAAATAATCTGGGTTTTGAGGTCGTCA
This sequence comes from Chroococcidiopsidaceae cyanobacterium YX2bin18, assembly GCA_030446505.1. Classification (GTDB taxonomy): domain Bacteria; phylum Cyanobacteriota; class Cyanobacteriia; order Cyanobacteriales; family Chroococcidiopsidaceae; genus JAHHHE01. The sequence goes on from JAUJND010000010.1 coordinate 38,508, forward strand.
AGTCTTCGCTGTACTGATTCAGAAACTTCTGGGGTGAGGCGGCGTATTGGATAACTTGGTCTACTGCCTGGACTCGTTCATCTAATGCTAGTACACCATCAGCGCTAAGTGCGATCGCTATTCTGTCCAGCAAATGTTCCCGCAGCGCTCCTTCTTCTGGGTTGTAGGTAGCAATAAATAGCGGTTTGCAAGGATGCTGAAAACTAATGCCTTCCCGCTCAATTCGGTTGCGTCCCTCGGTTAATACCGTTAACAGTTGGTTGCTGATATTGTCATCAAGTAAATTAATTTCATCTATATACAAAACGCCCCGGTGTGCCTGTGCCAGTAACCCTGGTTGAAACACTGGTTCGCCCTGTTTCACAGACTTCTCTACATCTACTGAACCCAGAAGTCGGTCTTCTGTGACTCCCCAAGGAATCTGCACGAAAGGCGCTGGGATAACTTCTGTAGTCAGCGTAGCGTTGCCTATTGCCAAAAGTTGGCTGTCCCATTCTTCAGGATAGTTTGGATCGCAGTTGCTAATCGAACCTTTAACCACTTCAATCGGTGGCAGGAGAGCGTAAAGGGCGCGAGCCATAATGGATTTAGCAGTGCCGCGACGACCAGCGATCGCCACTCCCCCCAACCCCGGATCAACTGCTGCTAACAGCAAGGCTAATTTAATCGCTTCTTGACCAACTACCGCGCTCAGCGGAAAAGCAGGCATAAAGAGTGCAGTCATTGTTTTAATCGTAGCTAGTCCAGATCAGCATAGCAATTAGATTGTCTTCACTTTTTAGCAGGATCACATTGAACTCGCAGCTTCAGACGTTAGCAGTGACGGTAGGATTACTGTAAACTTAGAACCCACCCCAACTTGTGATACTAGCTCAATTTTGCCTTGGAGTAGTTTTACTAGCCGAGAAACTATTGCTAATCCTAAGCCCGTGCTATCGGGCAAGTGCAGCTTATTGGTGGAACCTGCTTGCACAAAAGGGTCAAAAATAATAGTTTGGTCTTCTGGCGCAATTCCAATTCCCGTGTCAGAGACAGCGATCGCCCACTTGTTATCTGCTAGCACTTGGCAGGTTACTTTGACGCTGCCAGAATCGGTGTAGCGAATTGCATTGCTAGCAAGATTTGTCACAATTTGTTGTAATCGCAAGGAGTCTGTCAAAACTTGTTCGGGGGCGCGATCGCACTCGACCACCATTTTTATGCCTTTCGCCCGCGCCAAAGGCTCTAATACTTCTATGACATTTTTGATTAAAGATCGGACATCTGTTGGCACTACTTGGAGGTTCATTTTCCCAGCCTCATAGCGGGACACTTCCAATGAATCATTAATCAAGCGAAGTAACTGTCTACCATTGCGTAGCACGCGTTCAATGTGTTCCAAATTAGCAAAAGAGTCTTGTATCGCAGCGTTCTGTCTTTGTTTGCGTAAAAACAAATCTGAGTAGCCAATAATTGAAGTCAAAGGGGTTCTCAGTTCGTGAGCTAGATGCGAAAAATTGTCTTGATTAGCGCGAACTAAGCGAGTTAATTCTTGATTAGTAAGTTTTAACTGACTATGTAGCTGCTCTAGTCCTTCTAACCTCTCATCTACATAACTGTTAAAGCACTGAGAAGTTGCTTCATCTACCACAGCGTCAATTAGACGCACGGCTCGAATTAATTCTGGAGGTGAACCCTGTAGCAGATCCGGCTCTAAGATAGAAAAGATTACCTGGCGCAGTAGACTATATTCTCGCGCAATCTCTATTGGCTCAAAGCCTTGTTCAGCCCTGAGAACTCCATGATGCAAACTCGCCTTTACTATCGGCTGAATTTCACTGGTTTTAGATTCGGACAGCACGGTTGCCATTGCCGCAAGGACATAAGAAAGATGATTTTCTAGAGCTGATTTGGATAGATTATCATCGCTCTCAATCTGTTCATCTTGGCGAACGGCTTCCACCCACTTTTCTAGAATTGCATTAGTTTTATCGAGCAGTAATTGGCTAAAATCCATTATGGCTCAGGTATAAGTAAGGCGTAGGTAAGTAAATTCCCCAGCTTAGGTTAGTTTAGCAATTTAGGAGTTAATGAAGTTCGTTTATTAGAATGTTCATCCACCGAAAGGTATAAATTCAGCTAATATCTCTACTATGCTTCATCTGGCTCTAACTATCATTGCAACAGTCGCACATAGTATCTGCCTGAAGAAAGGTTTATTTACTAGGCGAACAATGATAAAGTCTTGTGAAATTTGAATAAGTCAGCCTAATCCAGTGCTTCACCTGAAAAAATTGGTGTGAGGTGAAGCTGGAGCGGAGGAACCATTTTTGGGGCGTATCTCTAACTTTAGTTCTTGTTAATTAAGAGCGAGGCGAGAAGGACATTTCTCAGTCCTAGCCCGTCAGCTAACTTCGTAGGCATTGAGAGGAGACTGAATCAGCATTCTTCGTAATGTTTTGATATCATCAGTGTCCTTGGCTCGTAACGCTCAGTGTTTGTTGTACCTGCTCTCGACTCTGAGGAGTATAAAGTGACATTGCAACTGAATCTTGCTGCGATCGCAGTGGCTGGACAAGCTGCCTGGAGACGTACTAAACCCATTGTCATTCAGGATGTTATCTTACTGCCTTTAGCTGGTTTTTTAGGGGTTATCTTACTGTGGTGGTTTATTGCCACATTCTTGACTGATTTAATGCCTACTCCAGGTTGAGGCACTGGTAGAGAATTTAGACAATATCATGCATCCTTTCTATCAACGGGGACCTGGTAACTTAGGACTCGGTTGGTTATTACTAGCGAGTCTAAGACGGGTATTGATTGGCTTTGCACTGGGTGCGATCGTCGCCATTCCTGTTGGGTTTTTGATCGGAATGTCCAAGAAAGCGATGCTGGCACTCAATCCAATCATCCAGATATTCAAGCCGGTATCGCCCCTAGCTTGGCTTCCCATTTCACTAGCAATTTTTAACCTGGCAGATCCCTCTGCCATTTTTGTTATTTTCATTACCTCGTTGTGTACCACGATTATTAACACCGCCTTTGGCGTCTCCAGTGTTTCCAAAGACTACATAGACGTGGCGCGAGTGCTGGAAATGCCTAGATGGCGACGGATTACAAAAATTATTTGGCTGCCAGTTTGCCTTATATTTTTACTGGCTTGCGAATTAGTTTAGGAATTGCTTGGCTAGTTATTGTTGCCGTAGAAATGCTCACTGGCGGCGTTGGTATTGGCTTTTTTGTCTGGGATGAGTGGAGCCGTCTAAATCTAAGTTCAGTCTTTTTAGCGGTATTAGTAATTGGCTTAACGGGGCTAGTTCTTGACTACGCTGTAGGCAAAATTCAGGAATTAGTTACCCGTCGCCCAGCACGCCAAACTGAAATCTAAATATGCATTTCTGATCTGTACCCAAGGGTAGCGTTAGGCATTTTCCATGATTGGCAAGGGCTGGAAGTTCCATATCTGCTTAATTTAATTGGCGCTGACTTACAGCTCAGCTTGCAATGAACAGCTTAGAGAAGACTGACTATGAGCGATACTTCCCAAAATCACTGGAATCGACGCAACTTTCTCAAGGGAGTCGGAGCAACGGCAAGCTGGTATGGCAGTTTCCTCTTGTGCGATTAACGCTAGTAAAGCGCCTCAGGGACTATCTCAAGCTGCCCTAGCGGTAGAACAAGTGGTAGACTCTAGTACCCTGGAAAAACCAAATCTAACCGTGGGGTATGTGCCAGTAAATGACTGCGCCCCCTTTGCCGTTGCCTGGGAAAAAGGTTTTTTTCGCAAGTATGGGTTAAATGTGCAACTCAGTAGAGAGGCAAGCTGGGGTACGTCTCGTGACGGAATTATTTTTGGTCGCCTTGATGCTTCTCCGGTTGTGTGTGGCGCTGTAACCAATGCTAGAACTGGTGCAGAAGGCGCACGTCATGCTCCCCTTTGTGCCGCGATGACGATTCACCGCCACGGTAACGCCTTGACGATGAATAAAGCAATGTGGGAATCGGGGTTGCGTCCTTGGCGAGAATACAACGGGGATTTAGAGGATTTTGGACGTGATTTTAGACGCTACTTTGATAACATTCCCTCAGAGCAACGAGTCTGGGCAGTTGTACTTAGTTCTTCAATCTACGAATACTTTGTCCGCTACTTGTCTGCTGCTGCTGGGGTAGCTCCCGACGATGAATTTCGGATCGTCATTATTCCGCCGCCGCAAATGGTGGTGAATATGCGGATTGGGGCGATGCAAGCTTATATGGTAGCAGAACCTTGGAATACACGCGCTATTACTGGTAATGAAGGGATTGGCTTTACCTTCGCTCAGGGCAGAGAAATCTGGCAAGGACACCCGGATCGACTTTTGGGCGTGATGGAGTCCTTCATTAATGAGAATCCTAAAACTTATCGTTCCTTAGTCAAAGCGATGATTGAAGCTTGCCAGTATTGCAGCGAACAGAAAAATCGGGAGGAGGTTGCCAAGCTGATCTCAGACAAGTCATTTACTGGTGCTAAACCTAATTTGACTCGTGCTGCGATTGTTGGTGAATATAATTATGGCGGCTTTGATGGCAAAAAACGGATTGTGCGATCGCCTGACACAACTATTTTCTTTGACCTGCCGCCAAACCTTGCTAGAGTGCCAGGAGATCATTCAACATTTCTATGGCAGTCAGAAAGTATCTGGTTAATGACTCAGGCTGCTCGTTGGGGACAAACTCCTGGCATTCCCAAAAATGCAGAAGCATTAGCCCGTAAAGCTTGGAGAACTGACCTTTATCGTGAAATTGCTGCTGAAATGGACATTGAGTGTCCCCAAGAAGACTACAAAATTGAACCCGCTGAAGTATTCATAGACAACAGAGAGTTTGATCCCAGCGATCCAGTAGGCTATCTGAATAGTTTTGAAATTAGAGCTAACCGCCCCAAATCCTTTTTTTTAGGGGCTAGGAGCTAGAGGCTGAAAGATTTTCTATTCCTCCCCTGTCTCCCAAAGAGAAATCTGTTTCTGCAACAAGCCTATATCTAGGAGCTTTTTATGACTAAATTTACCTCCTTCCCAAACAATGCTACTGAGAGAGATGTCAGCCCTACTGGATTTCTGGAGATTGAAAATTTAGTCAAGTCCTATCCAACAACTGATGGAGACGAGTTTGTCGTCCTGAACGGTGTCAATCTTACTGTAGGCGAGAACGAATATATTTCTGTAATTGGTCACTCTGGTTGTGGTAAATCTACCTTGCTTAAAATTGTCGCTGGTTTAGAAAAAGCAACTTCCGGCTCAGTGCGACTAGATGGAAAAGAAATTCGTAAACCCGGAGCAGAACGGATGATGGTGTTTCAACACTATTCGTTGCTGCCGTGGCTAACTGTACGCGAGAATATCCGGTTGGCTGTGGATGAAGTGTTGAAAGATGCCAAGCGTGCCGAAAAAATCAGCATTGTAAATGAACACCTGGCAATGGTGAATTTAATGGCGGCAGCTGACAAATATCCAGATGAAATTTCTGGGGGAATGAAACAGCGCGTGGGCATTGCTAGAGCTTTGGCAATTCGCCCCAAGATGTTGCTGATGGATGAACCTTTTGGAGCGCTTGATGCTTTGACTCGTGGCAAGTTGCAGCGCCAAGTTCTTGATATCTGGGAAAACCATCGGCAAGCAGTAATGATGATTACCCATGATGTAGATGAAGCAATTTATATGTCTGATCGCATTGTATTAATGACCAATAGTCCAGCAGCGACAATTGGGGAAATATTGGCTGTACCGTTTGAGCATCCCCGTGATCGCGCCTCTATGCGAAACTCAAAAGAGTATTTTGAACTGAGGAACCACGCCCTGAATTTCCTAGACCACTATTTTACGCAAGATGAGTAGTTCTGATCGCTTCAGATTAATGTCACAATTGTAGTATGGACTGGAAAGAAATCTCTGATAATTGGGTTCTAATTCCCCCACACCCAAAGGGCATTGTGCATTTCCTTGGGGGAGCATTTGTAGCGGCAGCACCCCAAGTCACCTACCGCTGGTTATTAGAACAACTGGCCGATCGCGGTTATGCTGTTGTCGCCACACCTTTTATCAACACACTGGATCATACCGTGATCGCTCAGTCAGTGTTGCAAAGCTTTGAAAGTGCGATCGCCCAATTACAAGCAACAGCCGTTTTACGTAAGCGCTATCTCCCAATCTACGGTATGGGACACAGTATGGGCTGCAAACTCCACTTACTGATCGGTAGCCTGTTTCCTGTTGAACGTGCAGGTAATATTTTAATTTCCTTTAATAATTACGCAGCACGAGATGCCATCCCCTTTGTGCAGCAGTTCAATAACCCTGCCTTTACGATCGAGTTTACTCCGTCGCCTGTGGAAACAAGTACCCTCGTGCGATCGCGCTACAATGTCCGCCGCAACCTGCTAATTAAATTTACTAACGACACTATTGACCAATCGGCTGCGTTAACTGAGTTGTTGCAACTCCGCTTTCCCAGTATGGTAACAGTGCAGACACTAAATGGAACACACACTACACCTTTGGGTCAAGATGTTAAATGGCAACCTGGAGCGACGTTTACGCCCTTTGATGCTTTTGGTCAGTGGTTTAAGCAAGAAGTTTATCGCGATCTAAATCAGCTAAAACGCACCATTTTATTGTGGTTAAATCCTCTTTCCCAACTGTAATATTTGACTAGAGTAGGGAGCAGGGAATATTTATTCATGCTTTCACTTTGTGGGATGACAAGTTAATAAAAAGTGATTAGTTGACCACCCCCATAGAGGTGTCGACTTCCATCGTCCGAGCGTCCTGAGTCAGTTTCGCATACCTTGGGCGTTAGTGTTCACGCAGTGTAGCGCAACGTCTAGCGGGAAGAAGTCCGCCATGTACCTACTACTAATGACTGATGAATAATGACTACTTCGTAAAGTTACTCGCAGCCTATCTTCCCCCATGTTCCAAATTTTAATTATTGATGATGACCAAATAGTGCAGTTAACGCTGACAAGAATACTGGAAAAACAGGGTTATGAGGTGCTCACAGCAAGCGATGGTGCAGCAGGAATTGCTCAGGCGCAACACTTCCATCCCGCACTAATTATTTGCGATTGGCTAATGCCTCGGCTCACAGGATTAGAGGTGTGTCGTCAAATTAAATCAGATCCAAACTTATCTACTACGTTCTTTATTCTATTAACCTCTTTAGGTTCAGTAGCTGATCGTGTCAAGGGGTTAGATGCTGGTGCAGATGATTTTATAGCTAAGCCGATTGAGCAGAATGAATTGAAAGCAAGGGTAAGAGCAGGATTACGTTTGTACCAGATAAGCCATGATTTAAAAACCCAGAAACAAATACTAGAGGCGGAACTTGCAGAAGCAGTTGAATATGTGCGATCGCTTCTTCCTCCCCCAATGACTGAACCACTCGTCATCAATTCATTGTTTATTCCGTCGCAGCGACTTGGAGGCGATTGCTTCGATTATTACTGGCTCGATCCCGATTATTTAGCTATTTACGTGCTTGATACAGCTGGACATGGTCTTAGAGCCACACTCCCCTCAATTTCAGTCCTAAATTTACTTCGTTCTCGGACTATTCCTAGTCTTAACTATTATCAACCTAATGATGTTCTCAGTGCCTTAAATAACACTTTTCAAATGACTTATAAAAATAATAAATATTTTACAATTTGGTACGGAGTTTATAACCGCGTCAATCGCCAATTAATTTATGCCAGTGCTGGACATCCGCCAGCGGTGTTGCTATCTGGAGCGACCACCCAACTGAGCCGACTGCAAACACCTGGAATACCTGTTGGTATGTTTCCCGACGCAGAATATACTAATGGTTTCTGTAATATTGAAGAATACAGTAGTCTTTATGTTTTTAGTGATGGAGCTTACGAAATTCATTTATCAAATGGCACAATTTGGGATCTAGAAGCTTTTATTGAGCTACTCAAAAACTGCCAAAATTTTTCAGAATGTAATCTTAATAAAATCTTAAATTACCTACTAGATTTAAACCCGAAAGACAGTTTTGATGATGACTTGTCTATTCTTCAAATTAACTTTAATTAAAGTATCTAAAATTAATATTATGTAGAAATTGAGAATATGAAAAGGAGGCGACATTCCTCTCACCTCCTTTCGCTTCAGCCTACTTTATCTAGCTTACTTGTGCAGGAACTTTCATCTCTTTTGACTGACCACCATCAGATTTAAGCGATTCACCTTCAATAAACGAACGTAACATCCATGCCATTTCTTCGTGCTGCTCCATTAAACCAGTCAGGAAGTCAGCAGTTCCTTGGTCGTGGAATTGTTCACCGCACTGATCTACATGGTCGCGGAGATTACGGATAATCAACTCATGGTCGTCCACTAGCTGCGACACCATCTCAGTCGCTAAAGGAATAGTATTTGTTTGTTCTTTGATAGAAGCGTACTTCAAGAAGCCTTCAGCTGTGCCAACTGGGAAACCACCCAAAGTCCGGACACGTTCTGCCATAGCATCAATGTTGGTCGTCAAGGCTTGATAGTGTTCTTCCCATAACTGGTGCAGTGAGCGAAACTGTGGTCCAACTACATCCCAATGAAACTTTTTCGTCTTAATTAACAGCAGATAAGCATCCGCTACGTCACGATTCAACAACTCAGTGACACCTGCGCGTTGCTCTTCAGTTAAACCGATGTTTATCTTACGCATAATTTCGGAATTTACTTTTTCTACTTTTTGACTCCATACCTAGTGGAACAAATCAATGTCAAAAGAGTCATCAGCCAAAGGAATGATTATGTTAAATTAGTCGCTCCTGCAAGGCTTTGAGAGTTTTCTATCAAACTAGAATTAACAACGCATCAAGCATTATCAACCTTCTTGCATGGGACTGACCTGAGCACGGTAGAGCAGCTTGTCACCTTGACGATAGCCTGTGTAGCGGATCTTAACTCTTTCACCTGGTTGAGCAGTTCCTGCCAAAAGTTGGTGCATTTGTGGGTCATAAGGGAGTTCTGCTCCCACGGGTGCGATCGCCTCCACTCCCCACTGGTGCAACAGCTGGGTCATCGGTCGTAATAACGGCAGTAATTTTACTGCTGGCAACTGGGGATTTTCTTCGGCTTTGTGGGCAGCTGTTGGCCATTGTAGTAACCAAGATTCCAGCACCCCAAGAGTCGATTGCTGAAATTCCTGCCACAGTATTTGTCGCTGTTGTTCCAACTGCACTTGTAACCGCTGATACTCTCGTTTTAACTGTTTTGATTCTTGTAACGACGCGGCATCTTGTCGCCGCTGTTCTCCGTCTTGTAACCAGATTTGTGGCATACCAGTTGAGTCAAAAGTTGTCACTAACTCGGTTAATGACAGTTGTAGTGCCTGACTTAACTTGAGCAGAGTATCTACCCGCATTTGCTGTACTTCTCCACGCCGCAACCGCAGCAATTGCCGCTCGGAAACGCCAGCAGAAACTACCAGCGCTTTAAAACTGGAAATACCCACCCGCTGCATTAAATCTTGCAGTTGATGGGTGAAATTTAGCTGGGAGGATTGAGGCATTATTCTTCCAGCAAACTTCTTAGCATCCAAGCATTCTTTTCATGTAGTTGCATCCGTTGAGTCAATAGATCAGCAGTCGGTTCGTCGTTCGCCTGATCAACAACTGGGAATATAGAGCGTGCGGTTCGCGCTACGGCTTCTTGACCTTCCACCAGTAAGCGAATCATTTCCGCAGCTTTGGGAACTCCGGCAGTCTCTGGAATCGAACTTAACTTGGCAAAATCACTATATGTACCTGGTGCCGGATAGCCAAGTGCTCTGATTCTTTCAGCGATTAGATCAACAGCTAAAGCTAGCTCTGTATACTGCGTCTCAAACATCAAATGCAGGGTTTGAAACATTGGACCTGTGACGTTCCAGTGAAAGTTATGAGTTTTAAGATACAGCGAATAGGTGTCTGCGAGTAAACGAGATAGCCCGTCAGCAATTTGTTTTCTATTTTCCTCGTTAATACCGATATTGACAGTCATAATGTCTTGGGTTTGCATAAAATTCTCCTATTCTTGAGCAGATGTAATTATGTTTTTGGAATATCTAAGAGGCATTAGCTCTTGGATGATGCAGTACTGACTCTTACTCATGCTAAATGCATCTTCAGAACAGCACGCGGAGCTTTGCGGACTCTAGCAAGAATTGTTTCTTTGCCCAAACGCTGGCAAGCCTCAAAGCGGTGGCAACCAGAAAACCCATAATATTTACCATCGACTTGCAAAACATCAATAGGTTCTTGTTGTCCGATCGCACTGATTGATTCCATTAAGGCTAATACCTTATTCGGATCGTTCTGTCGCGGTAGGGGTCGGTTAATTTGGTTTAGGGGAATCTCTTGTACTACCATTAGGCGGATGACTACCTCCCTTCTTTGCTCTTCTTTCTAAATCATAGTCGTTATGACTTTATTTTACAACTTATGGTTGGAGGTTATTTTGTGCAAACGCGATTTATTGGCTACGAATGCGCTTAAGAATCACCCATCATAGAATAAATAGTAAAGATGAGGCATATCTATGTTTCAGCCACCTGGTTTTGAACAACAATCTGTAATGACCTCACTTGGCAGAATGGTCTACTACACTGCCACTGGAGTACCTTGGCGTGAAGCAGATACCGATTCAGAAATGGAAACGTTAGTTTTTCTGCACGGATTTGGCGGTGGGTCATCTGCCTATGAATGGTCAAAGGTTTATCCTGCTTTTGCCACAGAATACCGCATCGTAGCGCCGGACTTAATCGGTTGGGGTAGATCAGAGCATCCAGCACGAGATTACAAAATTAAGGATTACCTGACGACAATTACAGAGTTTATTGAGCAGACCTGTAGTCAGCCAGTAACAGTAATTGCTTCGGCGCTAACTGCTGCTTTTACGATCCGAGTAGCGATCACCCGTCCCGAATTATTTAAGTCGCTAATTCTAACTACACCCGCCGGACTATCAGATTTTGGTGAGGATTACTCCCGTAGTTTCTTTGCCCAGTTAATTAGCACCCCAATTCTTGATCGATTACTCTACAGCACTGGCGTTGCTACTAGTAATGGTATTCGTACTTTCCTAGAGCAGCGTCAGTTTGCCCGTTCCAGCCGAGTTTACCAAGAAATTGTAGATGTTTACTTAGAATCAGCCAAGCAGCCGAATGCTGAATATGCAGCACTTTCTTTTGTCCGTGGCGACTTGTGCTTTGATTTGTCGCAATATATTGCTCAGCTAACCGTTCCAACAGCGATTATTTGGGGTGAAAAATCTCAATTTACTGGTCCAGAGATTGGGCGGCGGTTTGCTAAGATGAATCCGCAAGTAATTCGGTTTCAACATCTAGAAGATGTCGGACTAACACCTCAATTGGAACTACCAGCGGTAACAATTGGTTTAATCCGACGATTCTTACAAAGTCGTCAGCTATCAACGGTCTAACATTTGAGTGGCAAGTCTTCAGTTCCTGCCGCACACGGGCTTGTTTTACAGAAATTACAGAAACCCGCTACTTTGAGGGTATGGCTCAGTGCAGGATTTCTGGGGAAACTTTTCCCCGAAATCTTACTTCTCAGTTTTTCTCACTTGTTGCCCAATCCGTAAAAGTTCTGGCAAGACTTCGGTTTGTTTGCGGGATTGCTGTTCGCAGTATTTTTAAATATGCTTTAGAGGAATGTTGAAGTTAGATAATACCAGTGTGTAGGATTGGGAGCAGCACCTAACAAGCGTGGCGATGATACTTGGATGGAGCAGACACATATTCCCTAGAGCTTCCCTTCTAGATGTAGCACAGTAGGACTAAAGCACAATCACTACTGATAGCACGTTTCTCTAATTGGAAATTGTTAAGCAGTATATTAATTTATGGCAGGAAGTTTGATGGTGATTAAAAACGCGATCGCTGCCTACCCCAGCAATGAGTTGCGAAGTTTGCGTTGCGGCAAATCTCGGTCAAATCGTTATTCCTTAAAATCAGAACATGGTGTCCGAACCGAAAGTTAATGTTCTTATGGTTGACGACCATTCGGAAAATCTGCTGGCTCTAGAGGCGATACTGGACAGTCTTGGGGAAAATTTGGTCAAGGCTCATTCCGGTATGGAAGCTTTGAGATGTCTCCTCAATCAAGATTTCGCAGTAATTTTGCTTGATGTCCAAATGCCAGAAATGGACGGATTTGAGACAGCAACGCTAATTCGACAAAGAGAGCGATCGCGGCACACCCCAATTATTTTCCTGACAGCTTTCAGTACCAGTGACACACTTGTGTTCAAAGGTTATTCTCTAGGTGCAGTAGATTACCTCCTCAAGCCGCTTCAACCGGAAATCTTAATCTCGAAGGTGGGGGTATTTGTCAATTTATTTAAGAAAACGGCAGAGGTGAAACGACAAGCGGCACAACTGGCAGCCGTCAACACCGAACTCAGGCAAAGTGAACAGCGGTTTCGCTCTTTGAGTGCTTGCTCACCTGTCGGCATTTTCCTAATAGATATTGAAGGTAACTGTACGTATATGAATCCTCGGTGTCAAGCCATGTGTGGCTCTACACTTGAGGATAATTTCATAGAGGGCTGGTTGCAGTCAGTTCATCCAGAAGATCGTAATCGAGTATTGGCAAATTGGTCTGCCTGGACGCAGGAAAACCAGGAATACTCCAACGAGTTTCGCTTACTTACGCCAGAAGGAATTGTTCGTTGGGTACACGTCCGGTCATCCCCAATGTCCACTCAAGGTAAATTTATTGGTTATGTTGGCACAGTAGAAGACATTACTGAGCGCAAGCGGCATTGAATCAGCACGCCAGAAGATTATCTGCGAACAGGCAGCAAGACAAGAGGCGGAGGCAGCAAACCGAATGAAGGATGAGTTTCTAGCAACACTCTCCCACGAACTCCGCACACCGCTAAACTCAATACTTGGCTGGGCTGTTGCTCCGCACTCGAAAGTTTGATCAACAAAAGACTGATCGGGCGCTAGAAACAATTGAGCGGAACGCAACTTTGCAGGCGCAGCTGATTGAGGATATTCTGGATGTCTCGCGCATTATTCAGGGCAAGATCCATCTAGTTTTCCGCCAGGTCAATATTGTATCCGTGATTGAGACAGCGTTGGATAGTATACGTCCAATTGGCTGAAGCTAAAGAAATTCAATTGGAAACTTTAATAGACCCTTGTGTGAATCTAGTCTCTGGGGACTTAAACCGTCTACAACAGATTGTTTGGAACTTACTCTCTAATGCAATCAAATTCACTCCCGAAGGCGGGAGGGTTGAGGTGCGGCTAGAGTGTGCTGATTCTTACGTCAAACTTCAAGTAAGCGATACAGGTATTGGTATTACTAAAGACTTTTTACCGTATATTTTTGAGCGCTTTCGTCAGGCTGATAGCACGATGACAAGGTCATATGGCGGACTTGGGCTTGGTTTGGCTATCGTCCGTCAATTAGTGGAACTTCACGGTGGAACTGTTGACGCGGAAAGTGCGGGAGTTGGGAAAGGAGCGACTTTTTACCGTAAAGCTACTGCTTTTATCTGGTAGCTTGAATGAGAGCAATGTAAATCAAGTTCTACCACCCGTTGAGAGCTTGACACCTCCCAACCTTTAGTCCTCGCTGACTTACAGATACTCGTCGTGGATGATGAGCATGATGCCCGTCGGCTTCTGACTAGCATATTAGAAGAGTATGGAGCCAAAGTGACAACAGTTGCATCAGCTTCGGAAGCAATTAAGGCACTCGAACAGTTGCAACCAGATGTTTTAATTAGTGATATTGGGATGCCAGAAGATGACGGCTATACCCTGGTTCGCAGGGTGAGAAACCTTGATGCCAAGCAAGGGGGCAGATTCCCGCTGTTGCCTTAACAGCATATGTCAGTCAGGAAGATTGTACACGTGCGCTCTCATTGGCTTCCAGATGCATCTATGTAAGCCAGTAGATACAAGCGAGTTAATTAATGCAGTTGCGAAGCTTGCTGGACGTGCTTAAAGGGTTTAATAAAGCTCAATATCTGAATTAATTAGATAAATTATTACGAGAAATTTTGTAACAAGTTATTCCCAATCATAATGATACTTCTATCTCTGGTCGGATGGAATAATTCACAAATTTGCTCACCATTACAAAAGAAAGTCTGAACTTGTGCTGTAGATAAGTTATGTGCAAATGCCCTGTGATTTATGAGGAAAATTAGTTAAAGTAAACAACTAATTTGACCGCAGCACTAGTGGGCATACTAGTTTTAAAACACGTCCTTTTGTGATTTACAGAGAAGAATTACGATGAATACCGTATACCCACAGCGTAGAAGGGGTTTGCGCATAATATAGCGCTACTACTTTCAGCTTTGCTAACATTGCCACTTTTGACAGCCTGCGGCGGAGGTTCGCAGAGATCTTCTCAGTTGCCGCCAATTGATGATACGCGTGGTGGAACAGTGTCTAATACTCGTCCTGCCAACCAACCCCAGGCTAAACGAGGATTGTCAACAGGACAAAAAGTAGCAATTTTAGGTGGAGCCGCTGCCCTTTACTACCTCTATAACAAGCATAGAATTCACAAGGGCAAGGAGCAGAAGGGCAGTACTACCTTTCTAAGAATGGACGCGTATATTACCGTGATGCTCAAAATCGCGCTCACTGGGTAACGCCGCCTCCAGGTGGAATTCAAGTACCAGAATCAGAAGCGCGGCAGTACCGCGACTTCCAAGGCTATAACAATAGTTCCTCAGGTCGTACTCTCAGTGACTTGCAACCTGCTTCAGCAATGTAGCCACTACCATTGGAATGTTGGATAGGTAGCAGATACGAGTAGCGTCAGTGAAACGAAGCCCTTGGAAGTAAGATTTAAGGGGGAGGATTCCCCTTAAACTCTGCGCCATTAGTTAGTGCCTCCGATAGAGCGCACGCTATTAACCAAGAAGATTTATAGAACATAACGGCTAGGTAAAATCGGTCTTACCGTTTACACGGCGTTGTAACAATAGAGATAACAAGGAAATATATCATGAATATCTTTCCCATTCAACTTAAATCCTTTCGACGACTCTAGAGACGGAGAGGATTTTGTAATAATTCCAGCCAGTGAAGATCCCTACGGTGACCCGCATATCAGGATCAATTTGGTAATGTATTGCCAGCCAGTGAAGATCCCTACGGCGACCCCGCATATCAGGATCAATTTGGTAATGTATTGCCAGCCAGTGAAGATCCCTACGGCGATCCTGCATATCAGGATCAATTTGGTAGTGTATTGCCAGCTAGTCAAGATCCCTACGGCGACCCTGCTGACCAAGAAAACACATGGTAACAGTCAATTAGAAAGTTTGAGTATTGATTTTAATACACCAGAAAACCTGAGACAAGCTTAACGGTCTAGTGTACATATATTAGTTAAAAAGGCAGTAGTGACTAATACTACTGCTTTGTTTTTTATTAAAACTACACTACAGTTTTACATTGGGCGCGATCCGCGATATTTTCTACAAAATAAAATAAATCAGCGATCGCTCTTGTTTAAGCTTGCATCTGCCGCAATACTTGCCTAATGGTATCTGCTGGCACTTGGTCAGTTACAGTTGCTGCACCAATTTGGGTAGGGAGGACAAATCGGACACGACCGGCTGCGACTTTCTTATCAGTTTGCAGAGCATCTAAAATTGCTGCAATATCAACACCATGCTGGCAGTTGTGTAGGCAGCCCAGCTTTTGAATTAGAGCCATCTGACGCTCTTGCGCTACCTGTTCCCAAAACTTGAGTTCTACAGCTAGTTGCCCTGCTGCTACCATTCCAATCGCCACCGCTTCACCATGATTGACAGAACGATAACCTGTTAAACTTTCAACTGCATGACCAATAGTATGACCGTAGTTGAGAATCGCCCGCAGCCCTGCTTCTTTTTCATCCTTACTGACAACATCAGCTTTAGCTTGACAAGAACGAGAGAGAATTTGTTGTAATAGACCTGCGTTTAAGTAACGGCGTTGATCCAGGCGCTTACTTTGTTCCAATTGGGCAAATAAATCAGCGTCCCAAATCACACCGTACTTAATTACCTCGCCATTCCCGCCCGAAATTCCCGTACTGGTAGCGTGTTTAGTACCTGCGGGTCAATTAAAAACTAGCCTGGGTTGATAAAATGCTCCAATCAGGTTTTTGCCTTGGGGATGATTTGCGCCAGTTTTACCGATCACTGCATCAACCATTGCTAGTAAGGTTGTTGGTACTTGCACAAAGTTAATGCCCCGCAGCCAAGTAGCAGCAGCAAGCCCAGTCATATCACCAATCACACCTCCACCTAAAGCAACCAGCGTTGAGGAGCGCTCTAGACGGTTTTCCAGGGCTGCATTGTAGATTTTCTGAATTGAGGCGAGGTTTTTGTAGCGTTCACCCGCCGGAAGATTACAGACAGCAACCTCAAACCCAGCAGATTTTAGAGAAGTAATTGCTCGTTCACCGTAATGCCGTTCGATTATTGGACTGGAAACAAGCAAGACTTTCTTACCCAAGTTAAGCTTGGTCATGAATTGACCTAGCTGATCTAGAACGTGATCGGCGATCGCAATTTGGTAAGGGTGCTGCGGTAAATCTACATGGACAACAGAATGCATGACAAAACCCCTACTCTCCAAGCGCCTCTAATCGCTCTATTTTACGCCGCTAGATGATTCAATAGTCCTTATGTAGTTCTAGCGAAGAAAGGAAATGCTTGGAGTGATAGCTTACATTTTGTTCTTAGGTTTATTTTTTGCGATCGCTGTGGGGCTGCTTTTCGGTCTACGAGCTGCCAAGATCCTCTAAGGTTATATTTATCAACCAATAGCTGTCAGCTTAGGAACATCTGACAGCTACTGATTGACCACTGTTGCAGTTTTATGCCGTAAAGAGCTTGGAAAAGACTTCGCTATCGTTTTTAAGGCGATCGCACTCTCTTACCCCCAAGGCTAATCTATTAAAATGTTGATAACCTAGCTAAGACAGGCGCAGTATCACCTAAAGCTTTACTGTCATGGTTATTTTCAGCTTGTACCAAAAATTCAGCTAGCTGCCCTTCAATCTCATCGCGCACAATTTGGCGATACTCCAAAAAATGTTCATTGTGAGCGCAGACAGTAAGGTAATGCTCCCAAACAGCCGGGTTGCGCTTGATTATGCTCAACAGGTGGTGCCAAAACTTGAAGCGAGTTTTGCGTTTTACACCCTGTCGCCAAACAACAATTAGCAGCGCTCGTAAATCTACCCAGCTAGGCATTTTAAAGGGAGCTTTGCACTTCGGCGCACCCATGATTAGAAAACAGCGATAGGTGCGATCTAAAAACCGCTCCGCGTCGTACAGATTCCAGAACGCCTCGACATATTCTCTGGCAATGTCTTCTAAAGGTCTAGTGGGGGTAAAATTCATCAAAGTTGTCTGGTTGATGTTGCCATCATTACCCTGCAACCTTCCCTCTTTCTCCAGCCGATGCCACAAAGCAGTATTTGGTAAGGCTTGCAGCATGGCGAAGGTGGTGGTGGGAATACCTGTAGTTTCGGCAAATCGGACAATGCGATCGCCTGAACCTGCTTTTTCCCCATCAAACCCAATAATGAACCCAGCCATTGGTCGCAATCCAGCTTTTGTAATTGCTTGCACCGAATCAATTAGCGAGTTGCGAGTATTTTGAAATTTCTTCGTCAGTTGCAGACTTTCTTCATCCGGCGTTTCAATTCCTAAGAACACCGCATTAAAGTTGCACTCCACCATCAAATCCATCAGTTCTTGGTCTTGGGACAAGTCAACTGAGGCTTCAGTATTGAAGGCAAAGGGATACTTGTGCTCTGCCATCCAGACTTTCAACTCTTGAAGTAATAGCTTGACATTCCGCTTGTTACCAATAAAGTTGTCATCCACCATGAACACACCACGCCGCCACCCCAACTGATAAAGATAATTTAACTCTGCTAACAGTTGCGCTGGAGTTTTAGTCCGAGGCTTACGACCATAAAGCACAATAATGTCACAAAACTCACATTGAAAAGGACAACCCCTAGAAAACTGGACTGACATGGAATCATAAGCATCAAGTTCCAACAAGTCAAACCGGGGTATGGGAGTTGTTGTCAAATCTGGTTTTTCTGTTGTCCGAAAAATTCCACTCTTGTCGCCTCTTTGCACAGCCTCAACAAACATCGGCAGTGTAATTTCTCCTTCGTCCAAAATCATGTAATCTGCTCCGGCAGATAAAGCTTGATCAGGAACAGAACTTGAATAAGGACCACCAACTGCAACCGATTTACCACGCCGCTTTGCTTCTCGGATTTGGTCTATTAAATCTTCTTTCTGGACAATCATGGCGCTAAAAATGCACACATCTGCCCATTTCCACTCTGCTTCTGTAACTGCGCGGATGTTGCGATCGACTAGCTTAAACTCCCATTCCTGGGGCAAAATCGCAGCTACTGTAATCAAACCTAAAGGTGGTAATAAAACTTTGCGATTGATTAATTCCAGAATTTTTTCGTAAGACCAGAAGGTTTTTGGAAACAGAGGATAAATCAGTAAAACTCGCATAAAATTTGTATCCTCACACTTCTATAGGTGTCAGCTTAAAAGCTGAAGTATAAATGATGAAATTATTAAGTCATTGTTACACCACCTTTAAAAGGCAGTGCCTGCACTGACCGCCTTTCGCGGTCAATCTCATCACTTTCGTTACTAACTTTTGACGACACTAAAGCTAATTAGTGTCTCATTGTCCTTAATGTTTAACACATCAACTTAACTGTAACTAGGAAATACCGATTTTTTTGATTAAAATGCTAGCTAGTTAGATGATCAAGCACTATTATCAGGACGTACGCAGTTAAAGTCCCCCAACTCTCTTGATAAACAGGGCTATATAGTTCCCCTTTTGTTGACAGGACTAGCAGGGATCAATATCTCAGGCACAAGAGTACGTGAATTCTAACTTCGAGTGAAGTGTAACGTCAGCTAATGTCACGGAGGGAACCTCTGCGATCGCTGTCATGTCAAGTTTGATTTCTTGCGTTCTTATTAATTGCTTATTGGACGTGTTAGCGTAATTTCTTAGTGTTTCACACCAGGGGAAATTCCATAAATCTGCAAAACATCAGTGATCGTAGCGCAGTAATTCGTTAATCCCAGGGAGCTAGGGTTAACTGGATTTTCATAAGTAAAATGCCGATATTGTAAGCAGAAGCGATCCCAAGCAGCCATCTGAATTTGAAATAAAACAATCAATACATTAGCTAAAGACAGCGATAAGGGAATGCTGAAGTAAATTTTTTTATTTAAATAGTTGCAAATTTCTGCTATGACCTGGTTTACAGTCAAGCGATTTTGACCTAAAACAAAGGAGAATGTTTCTTTGGGCATTATGTGCTTACGTTTCCCCGCTAAATCTTGCTTACTCTGTGGAGGATGATCGATAAAATACCGTACCACTTGAGCAATATCTCGCGCGTGAATGAAGTGAAAACTGCCATCTACCTTGAGAAAGCGAATCAAATCAACCCATTTTACTACTTCTGGCAAGCCAGTTGTGAGATGAGAATATGGTTTTTGGGCATCGCCTCCCACTACTAGAGTAGGAAACAGAGTTGTTACTTTAGGAGCGATCGCGCTTTTAGATAACTTAAGTAGACAGTCGTACTTGGAACGGATGTAGTCTGTACCTATTTCTCCTGCTTGTTTAAGTAACTGGTTGTTACCATCCAAAATACTAGCTGTTGAAAAATATATTACCTGCTGACAATCTGGAGAAAGTAGATTTAGTAGTTCGTGTGTCTTAACAACATTGGTATCAAATACGTCTGCACCACCCCAAGCAGTTGCTGTCAGAACGGCAATATCTATTGTTTTTAACAAGCTAGAAAACTGCTTAATTTCTTGCATATCGCCCTGTAAAATTGTAATTCCAGGGCGAGATTGAGTATCTACTTGGAGTTTATTCGGGTTTCTCACCAGTAAATACAGATCGTAATCAGTTTCTTGAATTAATGCTTCGGTGATGTAGTGACCAATGCAACCACTTGCACCAGTCACTAAAATCTTTTTAGGAACCATAATATTAGCGCTTGATCTGCTTTGCTGTTTCAAAGAAGAAAGCTACGTTTTCCTCTGGAGTGCCGGGTAAAACGCCATGACCAAGATTTAAGATATGTCCCTTGTCGCCAGCTTTACGCACGGTGTCATAAATGCGATCACGAATCACCTCTTTAGAACCAAACAAAACACACGGATCTAAATTTCCTTGGACTCCAATTGCTCCTAGTCTTGCCCTTGCTTCCGCCATATCAACTGTCCAGTCCACACTAACGATATCTACGCCGGACTGTGCCATCCGCTCTAATATGCCAGCGCTACCGTTGATGTATAGAATTAAAGGTGTATCTGGATGAGTTTGTTTGACTTGTTTGACTACCTGTTGTTGGTAGGGTAAAGCAAATGCCTCGAAGTCTTGAGGACTAAGTTGCCCCGCCCAAGAGTCGAACATCTGCACCACTTGAGCGCCACAATCAATTTGATAACGGACGTAAACTGCGATCGCGTCTGCTAATTTACCTAAAAATTGATGCAGCATAGTTGGTTCTGAGAACGCCATGCTCTTGATATTGATATAGTCTTTGGAGCTTTTACCTTCAATTGCATAAGCAGCTAGTGTCCAAGGCGCACCCACAAATCCCAACACAGCAGCACGATCGCCTACTTCCCGGCGTAAGGTTTGCAATATTTCCCGAATAAATTCCTCTGGTTCTAGGGGATGCGTTCATCAATTTGTGATTGGCTACGGATGGCTCGTTGTTCAATAATTCAATGTCCGGTTCTAGGGGATGCAGTTCATCAATTTGTGATTGGCTATGTATTAGGGTCCCCGTTGTTCAATAATGTCGAAGGGAATGCCAATTCCTGGTAGTAGTGTAAGGATATCTGAAAACAGAATTACGCCATCAGGTTGAAAGGGCGAAACGGTTGCAGAGAAATTTCAATTGCAATAAGATTTGGCGGCTCTGGATTTTCCGAGCGTTCTCGAAACGAAGGGTATTTATCCCGCAGTTCCCGATAAGCTTTCATATAGCGACCTGCTTGGCGCATCATCCACACTGGCGGACGGTCTAATATTTCACCACGCGCTGCTCTTAGCAAATAGGGAACTTGCGTTGAAACGGTCATTTGCTGCTCGAACTATTCACCTTAATTTTGTTTTTTTATGTACTTGTTAGCTTATCTCATTGTCCACAACTGAAAATACTCTTTCTTAACTGAATTTAGTTTACAAAGTAGAAACTCAGTTACGAAAGTCACAACTAAGAATACCTTGGTCTGCATCCAACTGTACCAATATGCCTCCACACACTGGTAGTGCTGCATCAACTGCTTAACCGCTCTGGTAGCGCTGCAACCATCATGACCAAAGGGGAGGTTAGAGACAATCGGAATATCTAAATCACTCAAGCGATCGCGTAGCACCTCTTCAAGCGTCAAACTAGGAATATTTGGTGGTGGTTCACAGCGGCTAAAGCGTCCTAGCGCAATGCCTCGAACTTTTGATAATGCACCACTCAAGCGCCATTGCGTCAGCAATCTATCAATGCGATAAGGAGCCTCTGTCACATCCTCCAAAGCCAGAATTACGCCATCAAAATTTGGTTGGAGGGTGTACCGAGTAGATGGGTAGCAACGGTGAGATTGGCTGGTAATAAAATACCTGTAGCATTGCCACCGCCCCAACCTGTACCCTTAAGAGGAGATAAAGAGCGACCTTCCACTAAATCGAATAATCGCTGAACTGACCAATCCGGTTCAGCCGCCAAAGTAGTTAGTACCGGACCATGAACACCTGAAATACCAATTAGACTTAAACTCCAGAGTAAAGCGGTAATATCAGAAAAGCCAATTAGCCACTTTGATTCATTTTTAGACCAAACCCAGTCTTCTAAGATTCTGGCGCTACCATAACCCCCTCTGGCGCAGAGAATAGCGCGACATTCTGGATCTTGCCAAGCCCTGAGTAGTTGATGACGGCGATCGCTATCTGTTCCTGCTAAATAACCCCAGCGATTATCAATTTTGGTGCTGATTTCTACCCGATAGCCGCGCGATCGCCAAATCTGCACACCTAAATTAAACGCCTGCGTTTCTCTTAATGCACCACTAGGTGCAATTACTTGCAGTAAATCTCCTTGTTTTAATGGTGGTGGTAACTGGCAATTCATTTAAGTTTTATTAGAGTAATAAGATAGTAACTTGCGCTGTTTAATAAATAAGTTTAATGATACAAATAATTAGCCTTTGCTTCTTTGCATTTTTAGCAGGCTTAATTGACTCAATTGTTGGAGGTGGCGGTTTAATTCAACTTCCAGCACTTTTAGTACTTCTTCCCAATACCGCTATACCTCTTATTATGGGTATAAATAAATTGTCTTCATTTGCGGGAACATCAATTGCTGCAATTCATTTTCTAGAGTAGTTAAAATTAGCTATTCAATAGTTTTAGTAGCTGCAATAGCAGCGTTTATATTTTCTTTTATTGGTGCAAAGGCTGTTAGCATTATTCATCCTGATGTTATTCGTCCAATAATACTTTTACTACTTATTGCAGTTGCTATTTATACTTTTATTAAAAGATTTTGGTTCTCAACATTTTTTAAGCTTAAAAAACAAAAAACAAATAGCATTCGCAGTTATTATTGGCTCTTTACTTGGTTTCTATGATGGTTTTCTAGGACCAGGCACTGGAAGCTTTCTAATTTTTGCATTTATTGGAATTTTAGGTTTTGATTTCCTTAGAGCTTCAACCGCTGCCAAAGTTGTTAATTTTTCAACAAATCTGGCGGCACTTATTTATTTTGCTTTTACTGATAATATTATTTATTCTATTGCTTTACCAATGGCAGGATGCAATATGCTTGGAGCAAGCATTGGAGCAAATTTAGCAATAGCAAAAGGAAGTTCTTTATCCGAATTTTATTTATAGTAGTAGTTTCTATATTAATAAGTAAATTAGCTTATGATATATTTTTTGTCAGAAACTAATGAGTAATATTAGTAGTTTTTATTAATTATCCGATCTTTTAGCCGCAGCATAAACAGATTTACACAAGCAATATATCCCGAAACCATTTTTCAAAGCGATCGCCTAATGCCTCTAGAGAAAACTCAGCTTCGGCTTGTTGACGGCAGGCGTAGCGATCAATTTCATCTAAACGAGTGATCGCATCAACCAACTCATTTACACTATCTGGTTCCACTAAAAAACCCGTTTTCCTATCCTGCACAATTTCAGCAGGACCACCACGACGATAAGCAATCACTGGCACACCACAGGCAAGCGCTTCAATTGCCACATTCCCAAACGCCTCGATCCAGCGGGAGTCATCAGCATAGCGCGACACTGACGTAACTCTTGCTGCATCTGGGTAGTTGGCAGAAAGCCAAGGTATTCAACAGGTGCATCTGGGTACTCTTGGCAAATCCTTTCCCAATAGCTTTTATCCTGCATTTTGCCCATAATTTTCAGCGGAATATTGGCAATTTTTGCGGCGGCTACTGCATCCTCTAAACCCTTTTCTGGCGCAATTCTACCTAACCAAGCTAAACACTCTTTTGGTTGACTACAAAAACTCATAAAGCGCTAAATCAATGCCACTACTTAAACAAGGACACTGCTGCGAAATTGCAAAAGTTGCTGCCTGTGACGGAGTATAGAAGCCAACTGTACCAGGAAACTGATTTTCGACTTGGGCAACAATTTGATCCATTGCTTCAGATAGCGAACCCATACTGACAAAATGGGCGATCGCACGACTAAAAAAAGGTGTTAAATAAAACGGCAACCAATCGTAGGCAAAATTAACAACTAAGTCATACTCAGCTTGCACTTGACGAGCATATTCCCACATATTCGCCAAGACAGAATCCGCTGGCATAGTAATTGGGTCAATGCGTTCTTGGCTTTGGGCAATAATCTGAAAGTTACCAGCAATTTGCACTACTGGCATTGATTCAAGTGTTGAGCCTTGAGGAGCAACAATTTCGATATTATGCCCCGCTTAATCATTTCTTGAGCAATATTATGTAAACTTAGTTCAACTCCTCCTCCGAGTCCAGTGCCTAGTGGTCCAACGGGAGTGGAGATAAATAGTAGTTTCAAATAGTAATCAGGGAAAGTGGTTATATCATTCAGCCTAATTTTATCAAAAATGTACTTTTTAAACTAGTAACCACTTAACTTTGTGTTACTTAAATAACGACTTACTCGATTTGCAAAACCATAAACGTATTATTTATCTATAATTTGCTTTCACACCATAGCATAGTTAATAAATTATTCTAAAAACAAAAGCTTAGATAAGAATCAAAAGTAAATATGAAAAAGTTTTTTAAAGCCGACTGGCGAAAGCTTTTGCTATTCAGTACATTCGTTCTGATCGCAGTTAGTGGTAATATTCAAGCTTGGGGCTTTGATGATGACCCTCAAACAAAGCTACCCTTATACGATTTTTTAAGACCTTATCCCTTTTGGTTAGTATGGGTTTTTTCAATGGTTCCTTTACTCATTATTTCAGCACCTTTTAGAAGCCTTGCTCAAAACCTTGGAGTTGATGTATTCCATCGGTTATGGTGGACTGTGCTTGTTGTTTATTACTACGTACTTTCTTGCTCTTTCTTTTACCTAATTGACTTATCTAAGACCAGAATCAAGCGCTGATATTTTTATTTAGTAATGATAACATTAGCCACAATTAACATAAATTTTTGGCTATTCATGGCATATCCGACTCTGATTCTGTATGTAAACTTAGTTCAACTCCTCCTCCGAGTCCAGTGCCTAGTGGTCCAACGGGAGTTGAGATAAATAGTAGTTTCAGAGAATTGAAACGGGAAGTATTCATAGGGATGAACGACACCAGAGCGATCGCTTCAATCAACAATAATCTATCGCAGTGCTTCCCCCAATACTGAATTTTTCTAGGCTGACAGCCTGATTCTGATGTACGCTCACTACTTTCTTAACTAACTAGTCATTAATCAAGGCTATATTCAGCTAATCTTTGATAAATTCAATAAGCTTATGGCAACAAGTCATGAAACGAAATCGTTATTTATGGATTATCGCCTTGGTAGTGACATTCTTGGCGATCGCCATCCCTGGATATTCCCAACTACGTCCTAAAAGTGAGACTCTGTTTCAAACATCCACCATTAGTGCTCTTTTGGAAGGTGTTTATGACGGAGAAACAACTTACAAAGCGTTAAAACAGTATGGCGACTTTGGTTTAGGGACTTTTGATGCTCTAGATGGAGAAATGATTGGTTTAGAGGGAAAATTCTATCAGATCAAAGATGATGGAGTCGCTTATCCAGTTAAGGATTCAATGAAAACGCCCTTTGCCACGGTGACATTTTTTAAGCCGGAGCAATCGGTTTTATTAACAGAAGCGATGAATTATGAACAAATGCAGCAATATTTAGACAAAGTTCTTCCAACTAAAAATATTCCCTATGCCATCAGACTCAAGGGACTTTTTCAGTACCTTAAGGTCAGAAGTGTCCCTAAGCAAAATCCACCCTATTCTCGTCTGAGTGACGTAGTTAAAACCCAGTCTATCTTTGAGTTACGCAATGTCCGAGGTACTCTTGTTGGATTTCGGATGCCTCACTATATGCAAGGAGTGAATGTTGCCGGATATCATTTACATTTTATTACTCAAGATAAAAAAGCAGGCGGGCATCTACTCGACTTTCAACTGCAAAATGTCAGAGCTGAAATCCATTACACGCCGGAATTCAAGATGGTGCTGCCCAATAGTAATGAGTTTCGGCAAGCAGATTTGGGGGATAACAAACCTGTAGAAGTGAATCGAGTAAAAAAATAATTGACATAATCTATGCGGCTTCCCGGCATCAGATCTGTACAGATTTTTTAAGTTTAGGGCTCTGATTTAGATTCTGTCACAGATGCGGTAATAGGCACTTTAGCCGCTTCGTCTGAAGGTTCCAAAAAGTTTCCAGGCTGTGGATTTTCTTCTTTGGCAGAAATATCACTAACTTTTGCTAATGTTTCGCGCTGGTTAATTAAATAGATGCTAACTAAAGTCAGGCACACTCCTATTGATTGAAGTGGACTAAGAACTTCACCAAGTAACAAATTGCCAAATAGCAGGGCAAAGACGGGTGTGAGGAAAGTAAGTGAACTGAGACTAGTAAGATTGCCCTTGGATGCAAAGTAGAAAAATAAGCCGTAGGCGATCGCACTTCCAAACACAGTTGAATACGCCAACGCCATCCACCCATACAGGTCAATATTTACCCACTGCTGCGATTCCAAACCATTTGACAGCGCAAATAACGGACATCCACCTAAAATCATGTGCCATCCCGTCGCTGTTAATGGGTCAGCATAGCGGCAAACGAACCGAATAGTTATAGTTCCAACAGCCATAGCTAGAGCCGCCAACAGCATCAACCACTCACCACTTTGAAATAACTGTTGCCAGCCCAAATTTGTAATTGTGTTGGCGTGTAAATTTAAAATCCAGGCATCAGGCAAACCAATTAAACTAATTCCCAGTACGCCAACAGACAATCCTAACCAGCCCCACAGACCAATTTTTTCTCCAAACAGCCAACACGACAACAGCGCAACTGCTAGCGGTTGAGAGTCAATCATCACCGATCCCAAACCTGCTCCAGTTCTTACTAATCCCTCTGCTAAAAATCCTTGAAACAGCGCTGCATCTATCAAGGCAAACACAGTAATCCATAGCCATGCTTTCCACCCCTTGGGTTGAGGTCTACCCATTACAACTGCCGCTATCAGCAGTAACACCCCAGCAGGTACTAGACGTACCCCAGCCATAAATAGCGGTGTGGTGTGTGGTATTACACCTTTCATCGCCACCATTGCTGTCCCCCACAGAAAAAAGGGCGCAATCAATAGTAATGGGGCGAAGGGAAGTTTTGATTCAGTCAGTTTTAGCTGCATGGTCTGGCTGAGGGTTAAGTTTAAGACAAGATAAAGTTTTTCTTAATTTTACTCAACTATGTACTTTTATGAAGTATCTGAGATTAAGGAGTCTGATAGTGACAAAGATTGCAAGATACACACAAGCATTCCAAACCAATCGGATCACAAACCGGACAAACGTAAATAGGGCAAACTAGATTTAGAACACCTGTTCGTTTCTGATGCCAAAGGAATAGGAGTTTGGTAGCAGGTAAATCCCCTGCTGCTAGATTGATACAAATTTATTCACATCTTGTTTGACAGCCCATGATTTGGCCCTTTAAGCCGTCTTTTCGGAAACAAATTGCTCGGATTGAAATTACTGGAGCGATCGCCAGTGCGACTCGCAAACGGGTACTAGATGCCCTCAAAACTGTAGAGGAAAAGCGTTTTCCTGCCTTACTCCTACGTATCGATAGCCCTGGTGGTACAGTTGGGGATTCGCAAGAAATTTATAGTGCTTTGAAGCGGCTACGAGAAAAAGTTAAAATTGTCGCCAGTTTTGGTAATATCTCCGCTTCTGGCGGCGTTTACATCGGTGTGGGAGCCGATCACATCATTGCTAACCCAGGCACGATTACCGGCAGTATTGGTGTGATTCTCCGGGGTAATAACCTGGAACGGTTGCTGCAAAAAATCGGTGTCTCGTTCAAAGTAGTTAAGTCCGGTCCCTATAAAGACATTTTGGCTTTTGACCGCGAACTTACATCGCCAGAAGAACACATCCTGCAAGAGTTGATCGACACAAGTTATCAGCAGTTTGTGCAAACAGTCGCCGAGGGTCGTAATTTAGCTGTAGACGCTGTTAAAAGTTTTGCTGATGGTCGCATTTTTACTGGACAGCAAGCCTTAGAATTGGGTGTTGTGGATCGGCTAGGAACAGAGGAAGATGCTCGCCGTTGGGCAGCAGAACTTGTAGGTCTTGATCCAGATAAAACTCAGTGTTACACCCTAGAAGAACGCAAACCATTCTTGAACCGCTTGCTATCGGGGAATCGTCACACAGGATCAGGGTTATCGACTGGTATTGAATGGCTTGAATTTGATCTGTCTACCAGTGGGTTGCCTTTGTGGTTGTATCGACCTTAATTGAGCAGTCAGTGTTCAGCTTAAGATTAATGTGAGACAACTAAAGCTGACTGATGGCTGTTAAGGAGGAGTTTGGCGTGGGGTGGCAAGTTAGAGCGATTCGCGGGGCAACAACCGTTTCTGAAAATACAGTTGAGTCAATCCGAGAAGCATTGATGGAATTGCTAGATGAAATGGAAGCACGAAATCAGCACATTGCTTTAACTGAGATTATTAGTGCCACTTTCTCTGTGACTCGCGATCTAGATGCTATTTTCCCAGCTGCGATCGCGCGAGAGCGTCCTGACTGGGACAATATACCGATGTTAGATGTGCAGCAAATGCACGTACAAGGAAGCCTGGAGCGTTGCCTTCGTGTGTGAATTCATGTCAACGTTCCAGATCCCCAAGTCAAGATTTCCCACACTTATCTACGTCAGGCAAAAAACCTGCGACCTG
>JAUJND010000130.1 GCA_030446505.1 Chroococcidiopsidaceae cyanobacterium YX2bin18
GTTTTACACTACCTCTGACATAAATCCCTACCCTTTTGCAAGAGGTCTAATAAGTGGAATAGAGTTTGTAGTTTGCCACCCTGGTTGAGTACTATCAGAGATACCCTCTTCTAGTGGTTCATTAAGTAGTTCAATTGGTGGAAGGACTTCATATTTCTCATCTTGCTCTAAAGCTTGAATAATCTCAGGAATAAGCACATCGGTTTTATTATTTAAACTATCAGTCGCTTCGCCTAGTGGTTCACCATTTTGACTACTAGTAGACTGAATCGGTAGTTCACTTTGGTCTACGGGTAGACTGCTAGGTAATTTAATAGACTTGACTACAGCCTCTAATTGTTGAAAACGCTGATCTACTGATTCAATAAAATTAGATAGCGTTTGCTCTAAACTATGAATCTGGGCTAGGGTTACACCGCCTAAAGATGCTTGGTCTACTTGGTGGTTCACCCCAAAATATTCAGCTAAAACCACAGTTACAGCCTGAGATATTGATATCTTACGTTCTTTCTGAAATTCAATCAGGCGATCATAAATCGGTTGAGGTACGTAACCAGAAACTTTTGGGTTATCAGTAGGCATAGAAAATCAAGTAGTCTACCAGTAAACCACTCTAGTGTAACTATAATAGTTCACTTAGTAAACCGCTTTATGCTCCACCAAGGAATTTACGTTTGGTTAAATTGATAGCTTGATCGTGAGCATCCCCTAAATCGTCAACGAACATTCTGACTGTCATATCCTCACAGTGTCGTACTGCATCCAGACCTTCAGCTTTTGGAATGTAGTTACGAGCAATTTTAGGATCGCCATCCATCAAATCCCATATTCGCTTCATTTGTGCAGCTCTCATACCAAATAAACCCAAGTAAACACGATCTGTCCACTCAGCATAATCAGAGTTCTCACAGCCCTGAGTTTGGAGAAGGTCAGTGTAAAGCTTTCGCGCTATCTTGCCCATTTGACGCATTTCTAGCCATTGCGTAGTGGCTCTACTATCTTTCTCAGTGTAAGCACCTTTAAGAGCAACATAAGCCTCAGCATAAAAGCCTTTAACTGCAAACCACCGAAGAAAGTCCCCAAGTTTTTGCTTAAGTCCTTTGGCTGTTCTACCTGGGTTAACCAAAAGATCAACTGCAAGTTCAAACCAGTCCGTAGCTTCAACAACGGTATAAGCGTTTCCATCAACTCCTAGAATGTCGCGCACCCTCAAAGTCTTGCCCTAAGGTAATTCCAGATACTTATTCCCTTCTAGCTCGCGCACCCAACTAGAAAGAGTTGTATTAGGTATCCCTGCGTATCTTTCCATCATGCGAAAGCCAAAACCAACAGATGGTTGGTCTTGCCCTAACCCATTTGGCTCAACAACAATAACTTGAAACTCTCGCCCCTCAAAAGAAAGGGTAATTAGCTGCCCTTGCTGAATTGCCATACTCATCAATGGTTTTTAATAGTTTTACTCTTACTCAACAACTTTTTCGTAGTTTTACTTAATTCGTCTCTTACTTGCTCTGCCCATTTAAGGGGTTGAACTTCATATCCTGCTTTCACTAAGTCACTCAGAAACACAAATCTTCTACCCCTGATTTCAGGAATTATTATTCCTGACAAATCTATCACTTTTGACTTTGTTTCATGTTCTATAATACCCTCCTCATCTAAAGTACGAGCAATTGTAAGAATTTCATCCGCTAGAGTAATTGGCACTCTAATAGTCTTAGTTTTGCCGTGCTTCCAAGTCGGCTTACCACCAGCTCCTAATCTATATCCACCTCTAGGCATAGTCTATACTTTAGATTCTGTCACAGCAACATACTTATCTAAAATAGCAGATTATTGGACTAGTAAACTACTAGTAAGCTACTACTGGTCTACTAGTTTATACTTTTTCTCCCTCCGCTTCCACCCAAAAAACAAATGCCCCTCATCGACCTCGCCCTGGTCGTCCTCCCCAACTAAATCTTCTGGTTCCTGCTCTAACTCCCTCATGTATTCCCGTAGCACTCCACCAACTGCAACAGCCCTAGTCTTATGCAATTGTCGGGTTAATTCCAAGAACCACTCACGGTTAGCTACTAAGTCTGACTCTTTAACTTGATACTTAAGAATCTCAGGAATAATTACCATCGGGTCATGATGCTTGGCAATCGCCCTCACATGAGTCATCGGCTTATAGTCAATCCGCAAAGACTTTTGCCATAACTCTACCCAACGCTCCTGACTTAGGTAATTAACTCCGAAATAGCTGGGGGCAACCATTAGCAAGCAATGAATATGAGGGTGAGCATTGCCATCTTTGCCCCGCGTCACCTCAACTGACTTTATCCACCCTACACCTGGAAAATCCTTGAAAATCCTTGAGCTTAGTCAGCCTAATAAATGACTTATTCATGTGATCCAGCGTTTGCCTTAATTCAGCAACTGGGCAATTCTTTAGAGTCAGCGTTAGAAAGAGCCAGCGGTGCTTCGGGTAATCCTGAACAACTTTAGGCAATGCTTGATAGGCTTTTGCCTTCCACATCAATGAACGTCTCCATTGGCAAATTGGGCAATGCCGCAGCTTTTGCCTTCCACATCAATGAACGTCTCCATTGGCAAATTGGGCAATGCCGCACCCGGCAAAACCGAGCAGCCGCTAACTTTAGCTTATATTCTCCATCGCTTGCTTCTGGTACTAATCGGAAGTCCAATATGTCAGCGCAACTCTTGGTTCGTTGTGAGTATTTGTTGTATCGGCTTTTTGCGTAGTGGTCGGAGACGCGATCACTGTTGTATTTATGTTTGTCCCAAGGCTTGTCACGTTCAGATAGCTCGCTAAGACCTGGTGCATCTGTATCTTGTCCAGATTGAATAGGAGGAGATACACTAAAAACAAATAGTCCCGCGTCTGAATTTTCTTCAGACACTAAAAGACCCTTGGTATTCAGTTGAGTGGGTAGTTACTCTCAACCCTACCAAGGGTCTTTTATATTGTCAATCCGCTGAAATGCTTGCTGGGTGGGGATAAACGCTTGGCTATGAGCCTCACGTTATCCCTTATTATTTCAAGCTTCCAGCCAATACCGGGGGCAAAATCAAGACAGAAATCAGGAAGGCTTTAAAACTGATTGATGATGTATAGCGGCTAAAGTTGTTTACAGGATTAACCACAGTGATAGGATTGCACTGCTGATTGTTCTCCTGTTCAGCATTACTTGCAGCCTGTTATGTCTTCCAGGTTGCTTTTTTATTTGGGGCAGTTGCCAGATAAAATACTGCTTAAGGGTTGTGTAGCAGCAAAAATTAGAACTTCAGTATTTTTGCTATATCTCAGCTTTACAAGGAATGATTTATTAGAGGAGGTATATAGAAGAAAAAGCCAGCGACCCAAAAGTTTAGCGACGACCGGGGCTGGCTTTTTCTATGGATAGGAAGAATTCTGAAACCGCTTTGAACGCCCATTCATTCAGTATCAATACGCTCTTCCCCTTGCTCTTTAAAGATACCAAAAGAGGGAGGTGATTAAAAGTAAAAACTACACCAGTTAGCTTTACATGAGCGGTGAAGCGCTGGAAATAAGAGGAAAATATGTCTAAATCTTTTGATATCCGCTCAAGTGTAAAAATTGTTGAAGTTAGCGCCGATGCACCATGCCTGCATTGTGGCAAGCCGGATTGGTGCTACCGAATTGGGGAATTATCTGTCTGCAAGCGTGGAGTAGAGCCAGCGCCGGGATGGGAGAAAACCAGCAAGACAGATAAAGACGGTACACCGTACTATGCTCCGACCGCACCAAAGAAAGCAGCCCGACCTAAAGCCAAGAAAGAATTTTTCTACCACGATCGCAACGGCAGCTATTTAATCAAAGTCACCCGGTCCGACGACGGCGAGAGCAATCGTAAGTTTTATCAGTCCCACTGGAACGGGCAGCGCTGGATTAAAGGTGTTCCAGTTGATATTCAAAAATCTGTGCCAATTTACCGTTATCAGCAGGTGAGGACGGCGATCGCTTCTGGCAGACCTGTATTTATGGTTGAAGGTGAAGGCTGTGCTGATGCTTTGTACCAGATTGGTATCTGTGCAACCACCACATTAGGAGGTTCTGGGAAATACCGCTCTTATGGCAGCTACCAAGAAGATTTAGCTGGGGCTGCCCTAGTGTTGTGTCCCGACCGGGATGAGCCGGGGGTGAAACACATGGAAGAAATTGCCCACGATTTCCCAGAGGCTCAATGGCTGTACGCACCGCCGGGGGATTTCTACTGGCAGCATTTGGCTAAATCTGGAGGATTAGATGTTGCTGATTGGTTGAGCGAAGGCGCGTCGGCTGATGACATCCGCAACTGTGTTGGGGAAAAGTTGTTTGGTCTACCTGGAAAGCCTTGGGTTGAAACATCTGATGCAGATGATACAGACGTACTAAGCGCTAACGAGGAACTGCTGACTGCTCCTACAGCTGATGAGGTGTTCACTCAAAAGGCTATGGATGCTCTTTATAGCAGCACTCGCTGGATATCTGTAGATAATAATCTGTACCAATGGACTGGGACGCATTACAAATTAGTTTCGGCAGCAGCTGAAAAGGCACGGATCGCGGCGTGGTGCAATTCTACAGCGGTGCAATCAATGCGGGGCTGGAGTTATGCCTAT
>JAUJND010000131.1 GCA_030446505.1 Chroococcidiopsidaceae cyanobacterium YX2bin18
TAGTTATTAAAGCAGGTAATGTCATTGGTAAGACTATTTGCAATAACATTTGCCAGGTGTTGTAGCCATCAACTTTAGCAGCATCTTCCAAGTCTTTTGGTAATTGCTGAAAAAAGCTGCGTAATACCAAAATTGTTAGGGGTAAATTTATTGCTGTGTAGGGAATAATTAAAGCTAGGTAATTGTTGCCCAATTTCAACGCCTGGATAATTTCTAATAGTCCCAAGAATAATAGAATTCCAGGGAATAAAGTCACGATCAAAACGCCTGCAAGAATAATTTGTCCACCCCAAGGGCGTAATCGTGCCAAAGCATAGGCAGCGGGTGCGCCGACTACTAAAGACACAAATGTAGAAATAATTGAGACAAAAGCACTATTTAAGATGTAGCGCCAAAACGGGCGGCGCGTGAATAACTCAATGTAATGATTGAGCGTGTAACGACTGGGGAAATATTTAGTAGGAACGGCAGCAATATCTTCATTTAGTTTAAATGAGGTGAGGATTTGCCACAAAACAGGCGCTAGGCAAAATAAAACTACTAGTGCGATCGCCAACCACAGTAAAATTTTTTGCCAAGTAATATTTACTTTTTTAGTAGGGATTGTAGTCATAGCTTAAGTCCAATGCTACGAGACTTATTGAGCAAGAAAAGGGCGATCGCCACTACTGCAATTAGCAATAGAAATGTCACCACAACCAGCGCCGCACCATAACCAAAATCTAAGTAGCGCATCACGGTGGAGTAGATGTATAGCGACACCACTTCAGTTGCGCCCCCAGGACCACCCCCAGTCATTACTGCAATTAAGTCAAAAATTCCGAAAGCCTGAGCAAACCGAAACAACGCGGCAATCAAAATTTGCGGTAGCAGTAGCGGTAGGGTAATCTGGCGGAAGCTTTGCCAAGGTGTTGCTCCATCAATTGCGTGAGCTTCATAAAGGTCGGGCGAAATCGATTGCAAGCCAGCCAAAAGCAGAATACTGATAAACGGCGTAGTTTTCCAAACATCAGCCAAGATCACGGCGATCATTGCTAGCGTTGGATCTCCTAGCCAGTTAATCCCAGTTGAAATCAAACCCAGCCTTAGCAGAATGTCATTTACAACCCCAAACTGGTCGTTGAAAATCCACGCCCACGCTAGACCAATCAAAGCTGTGGGTAAAGCCCAAGGTAAAATAGCAGTTGTCCGCACCAAGCCACGTCCCTTGAACTGCTGATTCAGTACCAGAGCGATTCCCATTCCCAGTAGTAGCTCTAGGACAACGGATACAGTTGTGAACACAGTCGTCGTCCCAAAAGTCTGCCAGAAACGACCATCCCCCGCCATCCGCAGATAATTGTCCAAACCAGAGAAGACGGGTTGCAGCTTTGTTCCTAAATTTTGAGTAAACAAACTTAACCAAAAAGCACGGGCGATCGGGTAAGCAAAGACAAATAACAGTAGCAGTAATGCGGGTAATAATAACAGCCAGCCCGTTCGTTGCTCTCGACTTTGGATTGGATTTAGGTTAGTCATTGGTTTCCAGAAGTCGGCGTGTTTCTTGGGCAGCAGCTTTCATTGCTCTTTCAGGACTCATGCGATTACTTAGCGCTGCACTCAAGTAGCGCTGTAAAATATCTGATGCCTGGGCATATTGGGCAATTGGGGGACGTAAAACTGCTTTCTGCACCACTTCCAATAACTGCGGAAAGTGGGGGTATTTAGCCACAATTTCTGGATCTGTAAATAATTCTCGCCGACTTGGTACATAACCCGCCTGTAAAATAAATCGGCGCTGTGCTTCTTTACTAGTAAAGTATTGAATTGCTTTCCACGCTGCTTCTGGATGCCTAGTGGATTTAGCAATTCCTAAACCCCAGCCCCCTAAGCAAGCTCCCCCAGTCTGTCCGGGAGCATGAACCATTGGTTTAATGCCAATTTTGCCTTTGAGTGGCGAAGTGTCTGCATTGGCTAAGGGCCAAACATAAGGCCAGCTGCGTAGAAACGCTGCTTGACCACTTTGGAATAAGCGCCGGGTTTCTTCTTCTTGGTAGGTTGTTACTCCAGGTGGGGAAATGCCCTGTTTGATGGTGTCGCGCAGAAATGCGATCGCTTGTAAGGTTTCAAGTCGATCTAATCCAACTTCTAGCGTGTCCTGATTTACCCAAAAGCCGCCATAGCCTTCGAGGACTTCGACAAACATTGCCACCAGCCCTTCATATTGCCGTCCTTGCCAGAGATAGCCCCAATTCGTCTTTTGCTGCTGCAATACTTGAGAAATTTTAATCAAGTCTGAAAATGTCTCTGGCGGCTCGAATCCGGCTGCTTCGAGTAAGTCTGATCTGTAGTAGAGCATTCCGACATCAGAACGAATTGGCAGGCGATATAACCTACCTTCGTAACGTCCCCCTTCTACATCTTTGGGTGAAAATGCTGCTAACTCTTCTGGCGTAACTTGATCGCTGAGGTCTAGCAACCATCCAGCGGCGGCAAACTTGGATGCCCAGATCACATCCATGTTAATTAAATCGTAAGGAGAGTCACCCAACAAAAAAGCGGAAGTATAAAGGTCTTCAATTAGATTTGTGGCATTTGGTCCTTCAAGGACATTGATGCGAATGCCGGGATTTTCGGTCTCGAAGTCTTTGACTATGCCCTGTTGCCAAGGTTGGGCATCGGGGGCAGTCATTAACAGGTTGAGGGTAACTGGTTGTTGGGCTAGCGATCGCGCAATAAACAGTAGTGTGATGCTCACTAGAACAGCAATCCAAAATACCAAAAGGCGATTCCGCTTTAGAAAGGCTTGCCGTCTGCCTAATTGTTTGCTTCTCATTTGTAATTCGGATAACCCAGCGCGATCGCCTGCTTATTCAACTGATACTTGATTTTGCTGCTTACCAGTGAATACAGTTCATTCGTGCAAACAAACGCAACTTAACTTCAGATGGGTTAACAATGAGTTGAGAAACCTAGGAGTTACGCAGTTGAATGTCATGCTGAACGCAGTGAAGCATCCCAGAGATTCTTCGCTACCGCTCAGAATGACATTACCGCGTCCAACTGCGTAAGTCCTGAAACAGTTAAAAAACGTGAGTACAGGATAAGAAAAGGAAGGGTAAATTAGGCTGAAAAGTAGAAATTCCAATCAGCTAAACCGTCCTATATCTAGTTTATAAAAGCTATTCTGCGCGATTGGCAATTTTTGCCAATGGTTGGAACCTGAGTGACACAGGCAATTGCTCACGCACGGGTTGCAAAGCCGCTAAAGCGCAACAGAGTTAAGCTTGAGCGAAAGCTAGTTGGGTTTCAATCGGCACGGCATTTCAATACCCCAGATGCAAGGTTCGTGAGAATATTCTACTGCTTGCTGCAAGAAGTACGTTGGTAGTTGATATCCCGCTCATTCAGTTTCTCCTCTTTTCCTCAGACTCCATCATGTACTGATTTTGCCGCAATAGTCGTTTAGTGCTAGCCATGACAAGCATCAGAATTAAAAGCTGAATCTGCCAAGGTGCTAAGACCAAACTCAAAGTTAAGCTGATGACTGTAATTACGCCCGTGAGATACGCCATTTCGTCAGCACAATTTTTAAAGATATAGCCTGATGCCAGACCAGTCATTAATGGAATGAGGAAAAATAAGTGCATATTTGTCACCTCTAAGCTAGAAGCAGAAGTATTTTTATATAAAAAGCTAAATGTTTCAGCAGATAGGTATTTTAAACTACAAACCTTATCATCTCAAGTTTAATTACTTGGTGCCAAAGGTATTTAGGGTAGCAGCAGTGACAAAGTAGATTTTAGCGGCGTTGAACTTGAGGCAAATTTAATTGGTAATCTAGGCAACTATTACAGACCCTACTTAACAAGTGGTGTAGTTCGGTTTGCAGCAGTCCAACTAGGAGGCACTAACGCGACTCGTCAATATCTCCAAGACTTGATGCGAACAAACGATCTGCATCAAGAAACTCGATTTGGCAAAATGGCGATCGCAATTGAAAGCGGTAATCTTTAGTTACAAGGTGCAGCGCAGTTGAGCGAAAAATCTGCTTTTATATTCTAGTGAATATGGCGTTCTGGTGAGATGCGCTAGTAAAGACTAGACCAAGGTAGCAGTTAGAGTAAGCGCTGATTTATAAGTGGCGATACTAAGCTTTACTACCAAAGGCAGATCGCCTTTTAACAAGGAAAATTGCTCGTGCTGGAGTGCGCCGTTTGTATAACTCCTTTAGTCAGTAAAACTACAATAATTAAAGAAGTAGTCCATGCATTTTTTCAAGTCAATGGCTAAGAAAGATACTCCACTATCTGGCGAGGCACTGGTGAAAGAAGTTTGCCGCCGGATTCGATTAGCAAGGAGTTACTGGGATGCACATAACAATGCAGCCTGCCGTCATGAGCGCGATCGAGCCCTAGAACTCTACAATACTTTGACGCAGGAGCAGAAGGAGCAAATTCCGCAAGTTCTAAGGGTTTGGCTTCGTTACCGAAGTGAAAAATATTTTGGTTCCCATCGGACTCCGCCTCAAGGAAAATCAAAGCAGGAACGGAAGAAAAATAGCTAAGTTGTAATCATAGTGCCT
>JAUJND010000011.1 GCA_030446505.1 Chroococcidiopsidaceae cyanobacterium YX2bin18
GGAACATAAGGAAGACTTATTTACAGCATCCTGTGCCTGTGCCAAAGGTGGTGTAACTTCATTTCTGGAAATGCCCAATACTCGTCCTCTAACGACTACCCAGCAAACTCTGGATGACAAGCTGCAACGAGCATCTCAGAAGTGCCTGGTTAATTATGGCTTTTTTATTGGGGCGACGGCAGACAATTTGCCAGATTTGCTGGAAGCAAAGCCGACACCGGGAATTAAGATTTTTATGGGTTCGATGCATGGGCAATTATTAGTTGCTCAAGATACAGTATTGGCAGATATCTTTGCCAAGGGCGATCGCTTGATTGCGGTTCACGCTGAAGATCAAGCCCGAATTAACCAACGGCGGCAAGAATTTAGTGGAATTAAAGATCCTGCTATTCATTCAAAAATTCAAGATAATCTGGCAGCGCTGTTGGCAACTCAGCAAGCATTAGGACTGTCTAAGAAGTACCAGCGTCGTCTGCATATTTTACATATGTCAACAGCGGAAGAAGCTGAGTTACTCTCGAAGGATAAACCTAGTTGGGTAACAGCTGAAGTAACACCACAGCATTTATTGCTGAATACCAGTGCTTACGAAAAGATCGGCACATTAGCGCAGATGAATCCACCGTTGCGATCGCCCCACGACAATCAAGTTCTCTGGCAAGCTTTACTTGATGGCGTGATTGACTTCATCGCGACAGATCATGCACCTCATACCCTAGAAGAGAAAGCCCAAGAGTATCCCAATACGCCCTCTGGAATGCCTGGGGTTGAGACATCGCTATCTCTGATGCTGACTCAAGCAATGCAGGGACGTTGTACAGTTGCTCAAGTATCCCACTGGATGTCTACCGCTGTCGCTAAAGCTTATGGGATTCCAAAAAAGGGGGCGATTACTCCAGGTTATGATGCCGATTTAATCCTCGTAGATTTGAACACCTACCGCCCCGTCCTCCGTGAGGAATTAATAACTAAATGCGGTTGGAGTCCTTTTGAAGGCTGGAATTTAACTGGATGGACTGTGATGACTATTGTTGGTGGTCAGCTTGTTTATGACAGAGGACAGCTTAATCCAGAAGTCAGAGGTCAAGCATTGACTTTTGATGCTAGCTCGCATTTTTAAGTAAAGAATTATTTTAGAATACCGTTTTGAGCGAACTGGAGAGCAACATAAGCAATGCCGCTAGAGGCACCCGTTACGACAGCCAAAGGTCTAGTCGCTGAATTGTCAACGATTTTCTACTTCTTTTACTTTCAAACTATGTTTGTGTACATAGGCAAGTTAGCACCAGCATTGGTGCTCCTAAGAGCCACCAGCGGCATTATCAAGTTAATTACTATTGGCACTGCTTGGTGAAAATCAGGTTAGTAATACTCGCCCGAAAGACCGATTTTTTCGCCAGTAAGGCGATCGCTGTTCACAATAACTTTGCTGCAAAAGCATTAACTTGACACTGCCACTTGCTCCTACGACTGCTTATGGTTTAAGTACAACTTTGATACAGTTGTCTTTTTTATGCTTAAAGATTTCGTAGGCGTGCGGTGCTTCCTCTAATTTCAGGCGATGAGTAATTATGTAAGAGGGATCAATTTCACCATTTTGGATGCGTTCAAGTAACGGGCGAAAGTACCGATGAACGTGCGTTTGCCCCGTTTTCATAGTTAAGCCTTTGTTCATGAAAGCACCCAGCGGCATTTTATCTACAAAGCCAGTGTAAACACCAGGTACTGACACGGTGCCACCCTTGCGACAGGCAACGATCGCTTGCCGTAGAGCAGTAGGTCTATCTGTTTCCAGACGCAGTGCTTGCTTTGCCTCGTCGTAGAATCCTTCTAAACCCGTACCGTGTGCCTCCATTCCCACAGCATCCATGCAGGAATCAGGACCGCGCCCCCCCGTCATTTCCTTCAGGGCTTCACCTGCATCTACTTCCTCATAGTTAATGACTTCTGCCTTACTTTGTTCCTTTGCCATTTTCAAACGTTCCGGAACTCGGTCAATTGCAATTACCCGCTCTGCACCTAGCATATAGGCGCTTCTAATGCCAAACTGTCCGACTGGTC
The DNA here is from genome assembly GCA_030446505.1 of Chroococcidiopsidaceae cyanobacterium YX2bin18. GTDB lineage: Bacteria > Cyanobacteriota > Cyanobacteriia > Cyanobacteriales > Chroococcidiopsidaceae > JAHHHE01. Next base: position 2,062 of record JAUJND010000011.1, read on the forward strand.
CGCAACCCCAAATTGCCACAGTATCCCCAGGCTGAATATCGCAGTTTTCTGCTGCCATATATCCGGTGGGTAAAATATCTGTGAGGAATAAGACTTGCTCATCTGTTAGTCCATCAGGAATCTTGAACAAACCAGTATCTGCAAAAGGAACACGGGCATATTCAGCTTGACCGCCAGCGTAGCCACCCGTCATATGGGAGTACCCGAAAAGACCAGCTGGGGAATAACCCATGATTTTTTCCACCATCCAAGCGTTGGGGTTAGAGTTATCACACAGCGACCATAAATCGCGGTTGCAGAAAAAACACGAGCCACAGGAAATGGTGAAGGGGACGACAACGCGATCGCCTATATTGACATTCTTGACAGCGCTGCCCAATTCCACAACCTCGCCCATGAATTCATGACCCAGGATGTCGCCTGATTTCATTGTTGGGTTGTAGCCGTCATAAAGATGTAAATCAGAACCGCAAATTGCCGTCGACGTAATCTTAATAATTGCATCACGCGGATTAATGATTTTGGGATCGGGTACTGTATCGACCCGTACATCGGTAGTGCCGTGCCAGCAAACTGCTTTCATAGTATTATTCCTTAGTTATTGGTCATTAGTCATTGGTCATTAGTCATTAGTACATAATTTCGCGGGAAGCCAAGCAAGGCGCATCTATCTGTGATTGCTAATAACTAAGGACAAAGGATTATTTTATGGTTTGAGTACAACCTTGACGCAGTTGTCTTGTTTCTGCTGAAAAATCTTGTAGGCGTGGGGCGCTTGTTCTAGCGGTAATTGATGGGTAACAACAAAAGATGGATCGAGTTCTCCATTTAAAACCAGATCCAGTAACTTATGCATATACTTCTGACCATGCATTTGCCCTGCTCTCATTGTCAAGCCCTTATTCATGACTGCACCAATGGGCAGTTTGTCCACGAAGCCACCGTAAACACCCATAATTGAGAGTGTGCCGCCTTTACGACAAGCGACCATCATTTCTCGTAAAACGTGAGGACGGTCTGTTTCCAGCTTTAACTTTTGTTTTGTCTGGTCATAAAAATCTTCTATACCTACGCCATGTGCTTCCAAGCCTACTGCGTCAAGACAGCAATCTGGCCCACGTCCACCCGTCATTTCCTTAAGTGCATCGCCAGCACTAACTTCTTCGTAGTTAATAACTTCGGCTTTGGCATATTTTCTTGCCATTTCCAAGCGTTCTGGAAAGCGGTCAATCGCAATAACCCGCTCTGCACCCATCATGTAGGCACTGATCATCGCAAATATACCCACAGCACCGCAACCCCAGACAGCTACAGTATCCCCTGGTTGAATATTGCATAACTCTGCGCCCATGTAGCCAGTGGGAATAGCATCAGAAATAAATAACAGCTTCTCATCTGGTATGTCTTTGGGGACTTTGACGACACCAACATCCGCAAAAGGCACACGCACGTATTCAGCTTGAGCGCCTGCATAGCCGCCTAATAAGTGGGAGTAGCCATAGATTGCTGATGTGATACTACCCCACAATTTTTCTTCCATCCAGCCTTTCGGGTTTGAGTTATCACACAGCGACCACATATCTCGTTGGCAGTAGAAGCAGTTGCCACAGCCGATTGTGGAAGGTACGACAACGCGATCGCCTACTTTTAAATTATTGACTCCACTACCAACTTCGACAATTTCCCCCATAAACTCGTGACCAATAATGTCACCTTTTTGGACTGTGGGAATATAGCCGCCGTAAATGTGCAGATCAGAGCCACAAATCGCTGTTGATGTAACTTTAAGAATCGCATCGCGCGGGTTGAGGAGCTTCGGATCTGGCACTGTTTCTACCTGCACCTGATTAGCGCCTTGCCAGCAAACAGCTTTCATTAGTTATTAGTCCTTAATCATGAGTTATGGGCAGAGGACAGACAATTAACTACCTTTTGGCTGGCCTTCGGTTGTAGCAATTTCGCCTGCTTCCATCAGCATTTTGAAGCGACGCAATTCATCACCGATTTGCTGTTCTGGTTCTTCGCCGAAAATTTTGGCGATCGCCGCTGTAACCGCTCCACCAGGAGGCGCATATTCCATTACAACCTTGACTTCTGTACCGCGATCTGCTGGTGCAGGCTTAAACCGGACAAAACCAGAGTTATCAACGTCTGCACCTTCAACTGAAGCCCAGGAAATAAACTCATTTTCCCGCTCTTCAATAATGTCTGCATCCCATTCAACACTTGCTCCCATCGGCGCATTCGCTACCCAGTGCGATCGCTTGTCACTAATTACAGTTACTGATTTGAGATGCTTCATGAAGTGCGGCAAGTTTTCCAAGTTGCGCCAGAAGCGATAAAGTTCGGCGGCTGGCTTATTGATCGTTACTGTTTTTTCAACTGTAATTGTTTTATCCATGCCCAATGCTTCTTGAATACCACCTTTTTTGGTTGCCGCTTGATAAGCTAAAGTACCTCCAGCGATCGCGGTTAAAGCACCACGTAAAGAGCGCTGCCTTAGCCCCATCAGTACCATTGCCCCGCCACCAATTAGCGATGCCCAACGTCCTGTTTCGTTGCTTTCATCTTGATTCTGCTTATCTTGTGATGTTGATGCCATACTGACTCTCCTGATTATGGTTTACTGAAAGCCTTACATTCTAGCTACTGCACCAGTCATTTGTCTTACAGTTTTTTGCGTCCTAACTATTCACTCTTTAGAGCAAATAACTCTTCGTAATCTTCTGAAAAATTTGAGCGCACGTCTGCAAATTCACCCGACGTGACTGCTTGTTGCAGTACAGCAAACACCGCTTTGGCATGAGCTACGGCAACGCTCTGTTCTACACTCTCTTTCGCACTCACACGCTGACAAAATTCGTCAAGTTTGAAGTATTGACCATCTTCCCCCTCGCGTCCATGCAGATACTGCCCTAATTCTTTTGGCAACTGTGCTGCTAGTTGGCTTGCTTCATTACCAACAATGCGTTCTTTAATTGTTTCTAATGTTGCGCGGGTAGCACGTTCGGCATCTTCGCGGGAATCAAGTTGAGCCTCCTCTTGAACGCGCTTAATAAACTGGTCGTACTTCACTCCCTATCTCCTAAATCAAAATCGCTGTTTGTAACCAATAGCAATCAAATAACTTACTACTGCACCTGTACTAAATGTGGCTTCGCTATTGGAACTCAATAATGCCGCGATCACACTAAATCACTTCCTACAGGATATGTAGTCGAACCATAGCTTCTCGTCACACCAGAGGGATAAATTAAAATATTTTCTATTGTTAGGAATACATCTAGGGGAGTAAGTTGGCTATATATCAAAGCGCTAAGGTGGAAATGCGTTAACGGTAAGGGTTATGGCACACGACGAATTAGTAGCAGATAGCAATTTAGAAGCAGAGAACACATCCCCAGCCGAGGATTTGCCGCAAGAAATCACTGAATCTTACGGAACTGGTGTTCAGCCACAGCCAGAATTTAATGTCGGACAGGGAAGTATGCCAGATGAGGTTGCAGAATATACAATAACTACCCCAGGTTTAACTGCTGCGGAGGAGGATGCTGTTTGGCATCAGGGTGATTTAGACGTAGATGAAGTCGGTAATAGCCCAGTCTTAACTGGGGGAGATATAGATGCAGCTTGGGAACAGGCTGCTATGGTAGGTGACGAAGCTGTTGGTGGAACCGTCGCCACTCCAGATCAAGATATTGTTGATGAAATAGGCGCTGCTGTTGGCTTGGAAATGGATGACAATGCTTTCCTGCGTACAAATGAGATTTTAGAGGAACGCGATGATCGTCGTTGGGATTTAGATCCCATGTCATCTGAAGATTATCAAGATCGCCGAGATTGAATTCCTTTAAGGTTGGCAGACGTATAAAGCCCGCCAACCTAAATTTTTGTATTGAAAAAAGACATTATTGGATGGTATTGCAGCAATTACTTTTTAAGGTTGCGGACAACAAGTCAAGCTTAGAGAATATTTAGTGGGCTAAGGCGTTAAGCCTTGGAGAAAGTAGGGCTAGTAATAGTAAAGCTAAATAAACAATTCACTGCACTAGTATTACAAACCTTTAATTTAATAGTTTTTGCAATACAACCCTCTAATATCATTCCCAATAAAGAGTTAAGTAAACTTTAACAATACCTTGACCAGTAGTTAATGCTCGTTTGCTATGTTCTTATTGCTACATTTAGCGAACACAGACGAGTAGGTGAAACGAATAGTTATTGATATTTCGCAGGGGTAGTGCCTGTCCTTCCAAGCAAAGCGTGTTCTACAAACAAAGCGGTTCTCCTGAAGCTTGAAACTATTTGGGAAATGGCTGGCGATGTGCTGGAAAAACAGAATATCAGTCGTCACTTACTATGATTGTGAGTTTTCTAACCTTTAAGAAGAACTCTCCAGGGGTTTATTGGATATGGATCGCTTCAATTTCGATCAGTTGCTATCAAGTCAGATCAAACGACGACGCTTATTGCTTGGCGCTGGAACTTTAACTGGTTTAGCGATCGCTAGCCAGTGGAATAGCAGAGTGGTTGCCTCTCCAAAGTTCTCTGGCTATCCGTTTAGTCTCGGTGTTGCTTCAGGTGATCCACGTCCAAATGGGTTCACACTGTGGACTAGGCTGGCTCCCGATCCGCTTAATGGCGGCGGTATGCCCCAGCAAAATGTGCCAGTACAGTGGCAGATTGCAGCTGATGAAAATATGAGACAGGTTATCAGAGTAGGAAGTGCGATCGCCACCCCAGAACTTGCCCATTCTGTTCATGTTAGTTTGCATGATCTTGAGCCTGGTCGCTGGTATTGGTATCAATTCAAGGTAAGCAATGAAGTTAGCCCAATTGGTCGCACCCGTACCACTCCAGCGCGTGGCGACTTTCTTAATCAGCTTAACTTCGCATTTTGCAGTTGCCAGAAGTGGGATGATGGTTACTTCTCCGCCTACCGCCGCATGGCTGAGGAAGATTTAGACGTGGTCTTTCATCTGGGTGACTACATTTACGAGTACGGCATCGACTCTAGAGGCGGTGTACGTAACGTGCCTTTGCCTAAACAGTTTGAGGAGGAAACGGTAACACTTGATCGTTATCGCCTCCAGTATGCTTTATATAAAACCGACCCAGATCTGCAAAAAGCTCATGCGTTGTTTCCTTTTGTAGTAACCTGGGACGACCACGAGGTGGACAACGACTACACTGACCTGATCTCTCAAGACAAAGATCCAGTCAAAGATCCAGTCAAACAGTTTCGCCGCCGCCGCGCAGCTGCTTATCAAGCTTACTACGAGCATATGCCACTGCGTCAATTTTCACTGCCTCAAGGACCAGACGCGCGCCTTTACCGCCGCCTAATTTTCGGCGATCTGGCTCAGTTTAGTGTGCTTGATACGCGTCAGTATCGTAGTGATCACCCCTGTGACGATGGTGAAACCCTTCGGTGCGACGCAGCGCTAGACCCGTCGAAGACAGTGCTCGGTGCGGAACAAGAACGCTGGCTGTTTGGCAACCTCGACCGCGCCGAAACTCGCTGGAACGTAATCCCTCAACAGGTGCTGATGGCAGAGTTGGATCACACGAGTGGACCGGGCGAGATATTCTGGAACGACTCTTGGGACGGATATCCCCTGGCGCGTAACCGCCTCCTAAGCCACATTGCAAATCGCAAAACTGCTAATCCAGTTGTGATTACTGGTGACTGGCACTCCACCTTCGTCAACGATCTCAAGCTAGACTTCAAGAACCCAAAATCGCCGACGGTAGCAACGGAGTTCGTTGTTACGGCAATCAGCACTGGCGGTGACGATAACGGGTACGATACCTACTACGGTCCAAAGATTCCAGAGAACCCGCACATCAAGTTTTTCGATGGCGATCGCCGTGGTTACTTCCGAGTTAACCTCAACCGCAAGCGCTGGCAGACAGACCTTCGGATCGTAACGACGGTGAGCCGTCCAGACGCACCTGTGCATACCTTTGCCTCGTTCGTCGTCGAGGACGGTCGCCCAGGTGCTCAGCGCGTGTAAAACAGTGCGGAGTAAGTCAATACTTACTACTTAATCGTTTGAGTGTTTTTAAGGAATATTGTATGTTCCGTTAAAGCTTAGTTCCAACAGACAGCGGAAATAATGTTGTCATGATTTGCAGGTACAGCAGTGCATATTTAGCCATGCAAACGCCTGCTTACTTTGAAACCTCCTTTAAATTGCAAAATCTTATGACTTTTATTAGGTCAAGCTAATACCTCCATCTTCAGTATGGTTTTTCACCTCTATCTCTGGCGGGTCGCAATTGAATTATCCGTTTTGGTAACGTTCATAGATTGGTAAAAGGTAAGCTGTAACACTTTTTTCAGTTTCCATATCCAATTAAGAAAAATTATGTTTCCTCAAGAATAAGGAAACTAAACTGTCGTAAAAAGGCTCGGAGGTCGCTATGACATTTACTCAAAGTAATGATGAAAGTCTCAGTCAATCTGTCAAAGCTATGCAAAGCTTAGATGTCGATGAACAACTAGGTTTGTTTTACTTTATTTATAAGAAAATGGGTGGCTCAGTTACACCCGCAGCCCCCGGAGCTAGCACAGTTGGTACTGATATAGCTGAGGGCTTTATATAATCAAGTAAAAGATATGTCTCATGAACAACAACTACAGCTTCAGCGCGACTTAATTAATAAGGCTGATAATGAATATAGCCGGATGTATGGTTCAATGAGCGACACCACTAAGCTACTTTTCTGGTATCGTCTGTCACAGGGTATGGATAGCGCTACTATTATTCCTATGCCCTCAGACTATAAACTTTCTTCCCAAGCTGAAGAAATATTGAACCAAGTTAAAGGCTTGGCATATGAGGAACAAATTACTCTTTTCCGTGACTACGTATCTCCCATGAGTGCCGAAGCAAAGCAAGGCTCTGAAATCTAAATTTAGGAGATTAGTGGCATATATGGCTTTAATCGCCAGTTTTTAAAAGTATTGCTGATAGCAATTCAGCATTATGCTGCCTCATGTATTTTATACCTGCTTAAAAAATTAACAGCGTGTATTAACGTGAGGCTGCATTTGTCTCTTAAATTTTTCAAGTAATTAAAAGCCGTAGTTTAGTTTATTAGACCTTAATAAAATTTTACTATTATGGATACCCATAATCAATCTGTAGCAACTTTTAAAAGCTTTACCTGTGGATGATCGTTTAGTAGCGTTAGCATTAATTTACACCGAAGTTTCTGGCTCAATTACATCAGCAACTCTCAAGGGACTTCTCCAGAAGTTGCAGTAGAACTTGTGCATCAAATCGAGCGGATGTCTCAGGAAGAACAGCTACTAGCACTACGAGATATACTTGCCGGAGCAGGAAGTTCTCCAATAACACTTGAGTACCTATCTTTAGATACTAACTCAAGGTTATCTATGTGGTATCAACTAGCCCAAAAAATGGGAAGCGTAATCGCCGCGATTCCTAATGAATATACTGTGTCCTCTCAATTAGCGCAATTCTTAAACTCGCTCAAATCAATGGATTTTGAGAGTTTAGTTTCTTTGCTAAGTAGTATGGTGTAATAAAATGGTGTTGGATAAATACTAATTACCTCTTAGGGTTAGTGAATTTATATCAAATATTAGACTAACTTTAAATAAAGAAATAAAGATGTGCTAGAAGCGATACGTAAGTCATTAAACTTGCAACTCTTAATAGCTAGTCTCATCTATTACTCTTGCCAAGATTTACACTTCTGTTGCCTCATTTATAGGTAACAAGACATTTATTAATTTTAAGGAGTTTATATGTTCAATACTGAGAAACTTGAACCTGTGCAACAAGCTGTAGAAGCTCTTAAAAAATTATCTATTGACGATCAGTTGGCGGCGTTAGCTTCAATTTATGGAGAAGTAGCTGGCTCCGTTCCAGCAGATACTTTAGGAACACCTTCATCACAAGTTTCTGGGTTAGTATCACAAATTGAACAAAAGCCCCAAGATAGACAAGTGGATGCTCTACGAGATCTACTTACAGCAGGCAAAAATGATCAGGGCGAAGTAGCTCTAGATCCAAATCCTAGTAAGGCGCTAACTGAAATTGTTACAGGAGGTGGCGAAACTATTTCTACAGGAGAATATAATGCTTTGGACACTCAATCAAAATTATTGTTTTGGTATCAAATAGCGCAAAAATTAGGGAGCAGTATTGTTGGTATACCCGGTAACTTTAGTCCTTCTTCGGAAGTAACAGAATTATTAAGCACACTTAAGTCACTTGATGATGAGCAGCGAATGAGTTTTATCAAGAAGGTGGTTTGATAATTGCTGATGGATATTTATTAACACCAACGAATTAGATAAGGTTAGAGTTGGGTTAAGCATAAAAGAGCCACGCTAGATAAAGTTAATTGTGCGTTCTTGGTTCATCTAGATTGGGAATGTGGCTCGGTAGTGGAGCGGCGAGGAATACCTTGTCGCTCTTGTAATTATATTAATTTATCCTGAATTTTGCAGAACGTTCCGTAGCGGGTTCGGTAACACTATAGGCGATCACATTGAGTACTTTAAAAATAATTTTCTATCCACAAGACTTTTATATTACTAGCTTTAGGAAATTTATCTAATCGGGTTATCACGGGGCAAAGATGTTAGAATTCTGCCTTAGAACTGTAAGGTAAACTCTAATGCCGATAGCCAGTAACGAAATTAAGTTTGGTACAGACGGCTGGCGGGGCATAATTGCTGACAATTTCACATTCGAGCGCCTAGCCTTAGTTGCGCCAATTGCCGCACGGGTCTTGTCACAAACCTATGGTGAAGGTAGCAATACGGTTATTGTAGGATACGATCGCCGTTTTATGGCGGAAGCATTTGCCCAGACAGCAGCAGAAGCTGTTAGCGCCGCAGGATTTAATGTGCTGCTTGCAGAAACTTATGCTCCGACTCCGGCTTTTAGTTGGGCAGCCAAGCAATACAATGCTTTGGGCGCACTGGTAATTACAGCTAGTCACAATCCTGGCAGTTATTCGGGATTAAAAGTCAAAGGAGCTTTTGGTGGCTCGGTTCCCCCGGAAGTTACTCAGCAAATTGAAGCATTATTGACTGAAGCTCCCTCCCCAACTACCACTGCTGGCAAGTTAGAAATATTTAATCCTTGGCCAAGTTACTGTGAAACACTGCGGGCAAAAGTTGATGTTGCTCAAATTCGAGAAGCGATCGCGGCAGGAAAACTAACAGTTTTTGCAGATGTGATGCATGGTGCTGCGGCTGGTGGGTTGGCACAACTACTGGAAGTGGCAATCTTAGAAATTAACAGCAATCGCGATCCCCTGTTTGGTGGAGGTGCGCCGGAACCATTGCCTCGCTACCTTTCTTGTCTATTTCGCTCAATGCGGACTTATCGGCGCAAGGCGGAGTCAGGTTTAGTTGTAGGGCTGGTGTTTGATGGCGATGGTGATCGCATTGCTGCTGTTGATGGGCAGGGTAACTTTCTCAGCCCGCAAGTTTTAATTCCTGTGTTGATTGAACATTTAGCGGCACGGCGGGGATTGACAGGGGAAGTCGTTAAAACTGTTAGTGGTTCTGATATAATTCCGCGCATTGCTGCCATGTACCAGTTGCCGCTATATGAAACGCCGATTGGTTATAAGTACATTGCTGATCGGATGCTGACAACTAGAGTGTTGCTAGGGGGCGAGGAGTCGGGGGGAATTGGCTATGCTGACTACATCCCAGAGCGAGATGCTTTATTGTCTGCTTTATATCTCCTAGAAGCGATCGCCCAATCTGAGCTTGATTTAAGTGACCTGTATCGCCGCTTGCAGTCACAAACTAACTTCACCTCTGTTTATGACCGGATCGATCTGCCGCTTGCCAGTATGGACGTGCAATCGCGTCTTGTAGAACAATTAGAAACTCAGCCTTTAAAAGAAATTGCTGGACAGTCTGTAGTCGATTGTCTGACTATTGATGGCTATAAATTCCGTTTAGCTGATAATAGCTGGTTGATGATTCGGTTTAGCGGTACTGAACCAGTTTTGCGACTATATTGTGAAGCTGCCACCCTAAAGCAGGTGCATCAAACCTTGGACTGGGCTAAACGGTGGGCAGAATGAATGTAATCAAAGATTATCTTGGCAGTTTATTCGACCAAGAATTTTTGCTTACAGGATTAAAGACGGCTTTGATTGTCGGGTCTTTATTATTTTTAATTAATCATGGATCGGCATTGTTCCGTGGAGAGATGAATCGTGAGCGCTGGATTTCTGTATTCCTTAGTTACTTAATGCCTTATCTTGTGAATGTATACGGTCAATATGCTTACCGTCGCAAGTTATCAAAAAGTCAGCACCATCATAACGGGGGCTAGGGAAAATGAAAAATGAATTCAAAATCCAATAACCAAAATTCAAAAACACTTGTGGTTGCCACTGGTAATCCGGGTAAACTACAAGAAATGCAAGCTTACTTGGCAAATTTGGATTGGGAATTAACGCTCAAACCAGATCAACTAGAGATAGAAGAAACAGGCAATACCTTTGCTGCTAATGCTTGCCTTAAGGCATCTCAGATAGCACAAGCGACGGAAAACTGGGCGATCGCAGATGATTCTGGTGTAGAAGTTGCTGTTTGAGAGGGGGCTCCCGGTCTGTGCTCCGCTCGTTACGGTAAAACTGATCAAGAGCGGATTTCGCGGCTATTGAACGAATTAGGTAATGCAGCAAATCGGACAGCTCAATTTGTCTGTGCCATTGCGATCGCGCGTCCCGATGGTACTATTGCGCTGCAAGCAGAGGGCGTTTGTGTTGGACAAATTCTTCAATCACCCCAGGGAACTGCTGGATTTGGCTATGACCCAATTTTCTATGTCCCAGCCTACCAAATGACCTTTGCAGAAATGCCGCCAGAGTTGAAGCACAAAATTAGCCATCGTGGTCAAGCCTTCCAAAACTTACTCCCCCAACTTCCGCTAGTTTTAAAGTAAACAAGGAAGGCATGGGAGCAGGAGTAGAGGATAATGAATCAAATATTCTATCCTATCTCCTATCTCCTATCCTTGTTTTAAACGGCTTCCAGATTCTTTTCCCAGTCCGAATCCGAATCACTTGCTCGATAGGCGAAACGAAAATTTTACCATCACCAATTTCACCTGTCCGAGCAGCGGCAATCACTTTGTCCACTACCATATCAACCTGACTGTCCTCAACGACGATTTCAACCTTAAGTTTTTGCAAAACTCTCAACAGTATACTCCGAACCTCGATAGCGTTCAGTTTGACCTTTCTGCCGCCCAAATCCCGGACTTCAGAAACAGTCATTCCCACAATACCAGCGTTTACTAACGCAATTTTGACTTCGTCTAGTTTAAATGGCCCGGATAATTGCTTCAACCTTTTTCAACTTCTTCACTCCTTACTTTTTGTTTAATGTATTTATCTGCATTGACATTGCAAGACACCATCATAGGGATGAAAATAGTGTCTTTCTAATTCACCAATTACCTATCAAATCACCGTTTACTGTGAACAAAGTTACTAATCTGTCAATATTCCTCCTCTATTGCACTATCTTGGGTACTGTTAGAATACCGGATAGCGTGCTTAAGAAAGATACACCACTGGCATTGTTCTCAGTAACTTTGGGAGTTTTAAGTACGCTCATTTACCTTAAACATCTCCCTCTAAGTGTTAGGTGCGTAGAAGAAAGTTAATCGAGCAAAAGATAAATAGCACCCTTAGTTTAGATATCATTCAACAGTTGCAGTGTTTTAGTTACAAATAATACATTTTATCTAAGGGAATTAGTTCTTCATTGTTTTATTAACTTAGACACAATACTTTTAAAAGAGTATAAAAGTTTACTCACCTACTGAAATGTTATATGAGTAAGGATATCTGCATTCCCTAGCGGCTCAGCAATTTTGTCAGAGGAAACGCCCAATTAAATAGCCAGCGTCAAAAGCTGTGAGCATAATTAGTAAGATCGCGATCGCTAATTGTTTTTGGGCTTTGAAACCTAATCTTGTTTCTGCCTTGTAAGATTATGCCCAAAAACTGCTCAACCACGTCCACACAGCGGAAAAAAGTGTCCTACGGGTCCTTGCCCTTTACCAATGGCAAGGGCATACTTCAGGGCAGTGGTAACGTATTCCTTTGCCAGGCGCACGAAGCGTTAACTGCTCATGGGAGAGTGCGAGATTTGCTGCGATCGCCGCCGCAAGTGTACAACCTGTACCATGAGTGTTAGTCGTATCTACCGTAGTTGTAGTTAGAGTTTCCAAATGCTGACCATCAAACCAAATATCTACACCGCGCAAACTCCCTGCCATTCCTCCGCCTTTAACTAATACAGCCTTTGCCCCCAGTTGGTGAATTCGCTCCGCAGCGGCTTTCATGTCATCAAGAGTATTAATTTCTAAGCCACTTAATAACTGAGCTTCATATCGGTTAGGTGTCACTATAGCTGCTAAAGGTATCAGCATATCCCGGAGTGTTGCTACTGCCGTATCATCTATCAACTGAGCATTTGCACGCGATACCATTACCGGATCAACTACCAAATTATCAATCGCTAAAGCTTCTATTGTTCTGCTACAGCCTTAATAATTTCTTTGTTCAGTAACATTCCAGTTTTAACCGCTTGTACACCGATATCCTCAACTACTGCCTGAATTTGAGCTACAACAGCTGCTGGTGGCAGGGCATCAACCCTTGTGACTTCTAGAGTATTTTGTGCTGTTACACAAGTTAAGGCGCTGGTACCGTGGACACAGTGAAAAGCAAAGGTGCGTAAATCTGCCTGAATCCCCGCGCCACCCCCACTATCTGATCCGGCAATTGTTAAAGCAACCCGGATGCTTGGTGTTGTCATTTTTCCTCTAATTGCATTCCCGCACAATAATTATAAAGCCTCCAATATTGGAGGCTTTAGCCTATAACCAAGACGGCATTTCAAGTTAAGAAACTTCTTTCTGCATTTTGTAGACTTCTGGTAATTGCCACCAAGGAAGATGAGGATACTCATGATGTTCTTCGTGGTATCCGAAATGATAGCAGGTAATAAATGACAACAAAACTGGCAGTGCATTAGTCTCGGCGCGGTGAATATTCTTATAACCACCTTCTGGTTCGCGGTGAGGTAGGAAAGTACCAAAATAAAAGAGTTGTGCTGAACTTAATATTGAAGGAATAATCCAGAATAGTGTTAAATTTTTTTCGGGTGTATGGATTGTGTAACTAATAATTTCAAACAAAGTAATCAAGCAAATAAGTCTTATCCAACTCCAGTATCCCACCATAAAATGAAAATACCAGGCAAAAAAGTTTTTGTGCTTGCTGTTATGAAAGTCAGGATCGATATCACTAGCAGGATTATGGTGATGTTGCCAGTGTTTTTTCAATAATTCTTTGTAAGAAAAAAGCCCATAAAGTAATAATACTATCGAGCCTACCAAATTGTTAATTTTATGATTTTGAGGAAATACTGCCCCATGCATAGCGTCATGAGCAGTAATAAATAGCCCTGTATACAGAAACATTTGCCATATCATTGCTGGCAATATCCATAAAATAGGGATATTAGAAATATCAAGTGAAAGAAGAAAAGTAAGACTAGTTGCCCAGATGCCAATAACGGCAAAAGCGATTAGAATTCCCACAATATTATTGTTACTTCTCACTATTCGTGCGGTTTTTATTGATTGCAAGGATACTTTAGAAGATTGTAGCATATTGTTAAGAAAAGTAAACTTATTATTAAAAGTTGCTTTTGTCATCTGTGCTTAGTATTGAGTTATGAGAAGAATGGCAGCTATGTACATTTTTCATAGTAGGTGCTAAGTATTACGCAACTTCTGTCTATGGGTACAAAATACTTACAAGTCTCCAGAATGATTACAACTTCTCTGGCTCCTGATCACGACTGCGCCATAACTTTTAATCTTTTATACCTTTTGACATACAAGACATTATTAGCTTAGGCGATCGCATTGCAGGCAGACTAATGAAGCTGTGATAGTGTGTCTAACCCTGACAATGAGATACCTAAAAAAGTTACTTCTTACCAAGGTTAGAATTTATATTTTATTTACCAACAATATTTTTTTAATAATTAGCTTGAACTGTTTGCTGAGAATTGACATTCAGTTTAGGCTCTAACACTGGATATTCTTAAAGTCATATCGCTATTTTTGCCAATGATGGAATAATCAAGGTTACAATTTATACCTGAATAGTGTAAAGTATAGGTATAGTGCTGGTTTATACTAATGGCTTCAAAGCAATTAAATTTGAGAGTTCCAGATATTGAACTGGAAATACTGGAACGTTACTGTGAAAAGTATCAGCGGTCGAAGACAGATGTCATTAGAGAGTTTATTCGCTCATTGCAAGATAAATAGTTGGTAGTCTCTGTAGGTACACCTTTGCTTAATATTGCATAGTGACAGGATACAGTACTACTTGAAGCGTCAGCTGATATTTCTGCCAAGGGAGAGAGGTAGAGAACAGGCTGTATAAAGCCTAATCTTAATTAATACAACGTCCTGTTACTTAAAATATGGCTCCCACAGTTTTGATTACGGGTGCTTCTCAAGGCATTGGCAAAGCAACCGCTCTTTTATTTGCTCGTAAAGGCTATGACCTCGTACTTGCGGCTCGTCGGGCTGAACTATTAACAGATGTAGAGCAAGAAGTGCAAGCCCTTGGTCGTACAGCACTGAGCATCCCCACCGATGTTAGGGATGCTGAGCAAGTGAAAACCCTTATAGATAAAGCGTTAGCTCGTTATGGCACTATTGATGTACTAATTAATAATGCAGGCATTTATATATCAGGACCAGCTGAAAAATTTTCACTTGAGGATTGGCATCAAGCGATAGATACTAATTTGTGGGGGTACATTCACACTATTCAGGCGCTACTGCCTCATTTTCTCGAACAAAAAAGCGGAACCATCGTTAATCTAAGTTCTATTGGCGGTAAAGTGCCTGTGCCTTACCTAGTTCCTTACTGTACTAGTAAGTTTGCCGTTACTGGCTTAACAGAAGCATTGCACTCAGAATTAAAACCAAAAGGCATTCATGTCTGTGGGATTTATCCGAGTGTAATTAAGAGTAGCCTGATGGAACGGGCAATCTTTCGAGGCAAGGATGATCAGGATGCTCAAGCTCGTCGAGAGCAACTCGATCTAGTAATAAGTACGCCTGTAGTAGATAAGCCTGAAGATGTGGCAAAAGCTATTTGGGACGCAGTAAAAAATCAGCGTTCTGAAGTATTAGTTGGCTCTGCAAATGTTTCAAAGGCAGCTTATAACTTATTTCCTGGTGCAATGCAGTGGATTTTTAGGCAAGGACTAAAGCTAAAAGGCTAAGGCGATCACGCTAAATTTAGTAGTTTCTGGCTAAATTATAAAATACTGATTGCGACCTAGTAGAACTTCTGAAATCGATGAACAAATTATGCAATGCGATCGCTTGAGAAACTAAGTTTGTTTATCAAACTTATCCCCTGTCACATATTGGTATCTACCAATCATCCTGTTATTAAAACAGTGAATTTTACGCTTAGGTTGTCTCAAAACATTAAGGCTAAAAGCTAAAGCTATTGCATTACTTTCTCTATTTCGTCTTTGCTAGTCCTTAGCCTCTAGTTCCTAATCTGCCTTAACCATTAGTAGTCTGAGTAGCTAACATCTGCTTGAGTTTTTCGAGTTCCGAAGCCCAACGTGGATCGGGTCTAATACCTTCTGAATCAGTTGAAGCTGTAGTAGCAACGGCACTACCAGAACGACGCGGCTTTTTATTACCACGACGACTGCTGCCCTTTTCTTCATTGCTGCTACTCGTGTTACTGTCAGCATTAACGCTTGGGCGTTCTTGCTCCTCGTCTTCTTGACCCTTAGCGCGAGGCAAAGCTTTCTCAATTTTTAGAGGTGTATCTTTGAACATATAACCATTGTATTTCTCAATGATTTGGTCGGCTTTTTCGTCGTCGTCGTTGACTGTTACAAACCCAAAGCCACGGCACTTACCTGTTTTCCGGTCTTTAATAACTTTGGTAGTCACAGCATCACCTTCTTCTGCAAAAACCGCTTGCAGGTCTTGACGCTCTACTTCTTCTTTTGGCAGATTGCCAATATATAGACGAATTGACATGGAAGATACCTCCAGACTATAGGTTCAATGAATTATTAAGAAACTCGTTCATTTGAGATTAGCTGAAAACAAATCAAATTGACACGCACTACCCTAGACCAATTTCTTACTTTGAATTGCCAACTTTTACAATTTAGTTCAACACTTGAGCAAAGGTTATTGATATTTTGTGAACAATTTTGCTGAAAAATAGCTTTTAAGTATATATTTTACCACTTAGTAACGTTGATACTACCGATGGTACGTCTAAATTGCTGAAACTTTAAAACTATTTCTTACAATATCACAGTCTAGGTTGGAGAAATACTCTAACTGGCACATTTCCACCTTTAGTAATATTTATAACTCGGTATCTAACCAAGATATCCGCTTAAGGTAGGGAGATGTAAAGATCCTCTGGGGCAAGAAATAGAAACTAGCTAGGGTCTGATTGAATTTTTACGTTGAAATGCTTAAAAACTAATATCAAGATATTCAAAGTAATTCTAAGCCCTATATTAGGATCTACAATTATTAAACCCAGTTTAATCTTTAAGATCTCATTTTAACTGTTTTGGCCGCAATTTGGAACAATTAATATTTAATTAGAGGTGAATATCTAAATCTCTATTACAACACCAGGAAGATTAAAACAAATAAAATTTAAAATTGCATATTTTATTTACGTTTTTATGCCTGAATGCAGTTCTATTGCCCACCCCACAAAATAATGTACACTCCCCAAGCCGCCATCGTACTTGCTAAAAGGGTAGACCAGACAGGGTGAGCACTGCGACTAATTTTGTCCCCCTGACACCATGTATCAATATCGAGCCAAGAAGTTGCCCCACGCCGGAACCAGCCTGTAGTGATCAGAGTTTGACCTATTAGGTTTTTGGGACTAGGCGGTTGAGGAGAATTGCCAACAAGTTCTAGCCATGAAAAATTGTGTAATTTAACTAAACCAGTAGGAGAGTGCAAAATCAAGTCTTGCCCTAGCCAATTGCTGATGCCGCGACGACCCAAGAGCTTACCTTGGAGATGAACGGGCTTGCTGTCAATCGGTAAGACAGTAGGGTTTGCTAGGAGATCGGGTAAGTTAGACTCGATTTGCCTGGTGTCAAGTTTGATATTCGGGAATAAGGAATTTATGCGACTAAAGGTGCCAATGCTAAAACCAATGGGTAGGCAACCTTTAATAATTACCCAGTCACCGTACATCCAACTTAGTTGAGAACTTTGTAGCAGAATTCCAATTCCGCCAATCAGCCAAGTCAAGCACCCGAAGGCGAAGCCCAGTGCAATGCCAAAGAAGGGAGCACCCTGTAATAAAAGTTTTGAGTTGAAGCTGACTCCTGAGTGCTTATTGCTGACTAGATTTAGTTCGGTTTCTAGATACCAGTGGTGAGCTATTTGGTTAAGGCGTTGCAGGCGATCGCCAATTAAGGGATGGGAATTATTAATAGTTAGCCAGTAGCGATTGGGATTTAGACAGTCCCAAGCAAGGATACGTTCAAATTGAGTGACTGAGTAGCAGTTGCCCAAAGTAATTGCTTGGCAGTAGCCTACTGGGGTCAACAAATTTAAGCTTTCTAAAAGCCAAGTAGTATGTCCCTGTTGTTTGATATCTAAGACAATGCCTTGGGATATTTTAAGTAAAGCCCGGCTCAGAGCATTGGGATTGCCAGTGATTTCAGCAGCGAGGCGATCGCTGTAGTACAGCCGCAGTTGAGATAGCCATACAGCACAACCGCTTAGGAGCCACCAAATACCATACGCCAGAGAACTAATCGCTGCCGCAGTTAAACGTAAACTTACATTTGTTCGGTCTCCCCACTGAGATACTTGTTGATAAATGATGTACGGCAGTTGAGTTACAAGAGTTACCAAGGAGATGATGACAAAATCCCAGTGAGCAATATGCCCTAGCTGACCTGCGTAAATCGTAGCAATTTCATCATCTGCAAGCTGCTCCAACAACGCCTGACTAACTACAATTCTTGCCGTGCGGCGCAAATTCCCATAGGTAAATGCCAAGGGTGCTGATGTGGGCAAAATACCCAGATGAGGTACCCAATGCCGCTGTCGGCAATAACGTTGTAGCACTCGACTTGCTTCTGGGCTGTGGCTGGAGAGTGTATTTATTGATAGCGGTTGAAGACCATACAGCCGTAGTAAGTTGTCCCACAGCCAAGGCTACAAAATTAGCATAATGCCCAATGTTAGCAAGACGAACTGCGTTGGATCGCGGTAGAAAAGTTGAAACGGCTCTAAGTAAGGCAGCTTAACTAAAAGAGTGTTCGTGCCAGCCATTATGAACTTGAGTAGTTCCCGAATTAGCCAAAATAGCAGCGTAGCGGTGCCGAACTGTAGCAACCAAAGTGGTATTAAGTTAAGAGCAAGAGGTGTCCATCGTTTAGCTCGTCCTGCCTGTCGCCACTGTAGGGATGGGGGAGTAGGGGAGCAGGGGAGCAGGGGAGATTTTTCTGACTCCTGAGTGCTAACTTTTGACTTTTGACTTTTAACAGGCTGGCTATCAAAGGCAACAAATCCAGTTACGTCATTTTCTGGTGCAGTGGTAGTTGCTTCTAGGTAGCGGTTAGTTAATTCAGCATGATTGCGAACCGCCCACTCTCTGACTTTATGATTAGTGCTGTTACTGAGTGTCTGACAAAGGGCAAGGGCGCGGCTGGTTTCACCTGTGTGTTCATAAGCCACAACTAATCCCATCTGCGCTTTAACCTGGGATGGTTGATTTTGTTGGGTTTGACAAATAGCTTCAAGGTGTGCGATCGCTGTTGAGTAATCCCCTTGCTTTAGCGCTGCAAGTCCAGCTTCTAGAGATGAGTCAGGGACAGTCGCCATAAAATTGTCTCTGTCCGATCCTCAGACTCTTGGTTCAATTTTCAGTTATCAGCAAGCCAATTTTTGAGCTTGAATTCGCTTGCTAATAGCTATTCGCTTATTGGTTCTTGACCAGAACCTACAGGGGCGATTGCATTTAACTGCAACTCTGGATGGTCTGACTGTATTTGGTTGCAATTCCATTCATTACGGAACAGCAATACTGGTCGTCCCCAACTGTCCTTCATCGTCACGGTGTTGAACAAACGCCCCACCTTTTGTAGTGCCTCCCAACCACCAGCAACCCAACGGGCGACTGTATAGGGCAAAAACTCCAGCTGCGTTTCTACACCATACTCATTTTGTAAGCGAAACTGCACTACCTCAAATTGCAGTTGCCCCACTGCTGCCATAATTGGGTCACGTTTCGCTTCATCCGCTGAGTACATAATCTGGACTGCGCCTTCTTCCCGCAACTCAGAAACACCTTTATGAAATTGCTTGAACTTTGAGGGGTTGGGGTTCCTTAATATGGCAAATATTTCTGGTGAAAAAGCTGGAATACCTGCATACTCCAGTTTTTGCCCAGTGTAAATTGTATCGCCAATTGCAAATACACCAGGATTATTCAAGCCAATAACATCACCTGGATAAGCAAAATCAATCGATTCCCGGTCTTGAGCAAATAGTTTTTGCGGTCGGGACAGACGTACAGTCTTTCCTGTACGGGCATGATTTACCGTCATGTCTTTTTCAAACTTGCCAGTACAGACGCGGACAAATGCTACGCGATCGCGGTGCTTCGGGTCCATGTTTGCCTGAAGTTTGAACACAAATCCGGAAAATTCTGGGTAAGTTGGTAGCATTTCTCCCACACTACTATTGTGGGCAGCAGGTTTGAGGGCGTAGTCAAGAAAGGTGTTCAAAAATGGCTCTACACAAAGTTAGTCATGGCACTACCAAAAAACACTGGTGTCATTTTGCCTTCATGAACTAACTGATGATCTAGTTCTGGTCCTAGCCCTTCTAAGAGTTCCAAATCGTTTTTGAGTTGGTGGTACAGTTCTTGATCTAACAGTTGTTCAATTTTAGGGTCACCTAGTTGGACTACTGTATCAATTGCCTCGCGGCTGCCATGAGCGCTACGTTCAAATAAGTGAATTTGTTGTTGGCGACGGTCAAATACGCCCTTGAAGCGATCGCCCATACCAATCGCCAGTTAACCGCGTAAGTCTGTAAGCCCAATTCCTGTTCAATTTCGTCCAACAGTTCCAGAGGTTCACGTCCAGGGCGATCAAGTTTGTTGACAAAAGTGAAAATCGGGAGGCGATCGCATTCGGCAGTGACTTCAAACAACTTTCGCGTCTGTGGTTCCAATCCTTTGGCAGCATCAATCAGCATCACTGCATTATCAGCTGCTGCTAGGGTACGATAAGTGTCTTCACTAAAGTCTTGGTGTCCTGGGGTATCCAATAAATTTATCTGACAATCTTGGTATTCAAACTGCAACACTGTTGAAGTTATTGAAATTCCCCGCTGTTGTTCCATTGCCATCCAATCCGAGGTAGCCTTACGCTGCGCCCGTCGCGCCTTGACTGCCCCTGCTTCATGAATCGCTCCTCCATAAAGCAAGAGCTTTTCTGTCAATGTTGTTTTACCAGCGTCCGGGTGGGAAATAATTGCAAAATTGCGACGATGCTCAACTGCTGTTTGCAATTCAGCCTGAAGATCAGTGGATATCATGAAGCTTATTTGTAGGATGTTACAGGGATTAAAACCTAGAATTTACTAAAATTACGCTTATTTGAAGGATAACTATCTAAAAGATAAGTCGTAAGCAAATAAAAGTTCTAATTCAATGATAAAGGTGGTTGTATGTACGACGCAGACAAACGGAAGCTTTTAGGAGCACTATGTCATGGCTCGATCTTTTTTAGTACTGCAATTCTGTCTATAGGGGTACCGATTGCAGTTTTGTTTGTATCTGAAGATCCAGTTGTCAAGGAAAATGCTAAAGAAGCTATCAATTTCCATTTTAACGTATGGTTATATGGAGCCATTATTACAGTGCTGGTGGTTTTAACTTTTGGGTTATTAGGGTTTATCCTGCCGCCTATATTTTTTCTTGTACATTGGGCATTGTCAATTTGGGCAATAACTTCAACTCTTAGCAATCCTGATCAAGCGTTCCGCTATCCCTTCATTTTCCGGCTGGTGTAGGAAGATACCTACACTGATTTCAACTGCTGGCGATCACTGTCTCTACCTGTAGTCAACATCGTCTTTGAAGTTAAGCTAATTTAGTTTGATTTTTGCAAACTTTTTGGAAAACTACAGCAATTATAGTGAAGTCTTAGCCATTATCAGACATTCTCACTCACTTAAGTTTTGAGGTGTTGTAATGGCTACAGACTATGTTCTATTCATCCACGGTGTTAACACTCGCCAGAGAAGTGAAAATAAAACCTATGCTGATGACCTGATCCGCCTAATCGAAAAAGAGGTCAAAAGTAAATCACCCAACCTGATGCTCAAACAAATCCCCCTCTACTGGGGCAAGGTAAATTTAGAAGAAGAACAAAAACTTTTAGAAAAATTCCAGCAATCTAGTACATGGAAGCATCTGTGGTTCCAAGATTTCCGCTCAAACCAAATTATGCAATTCGTGGGTGATGCTGCTTTATACATCAGCCGTCACGTTGGTTCTAATGTAATCAAAGCACTGGCAGAACAAATAAAGAAGGAATTACCTCAGCAGCCATCGAAAGAAGACCGTCTGCACTTGGTTAGCCACAGTTGGGGTACTGTGATCTTATTTGATATTTTGTTTGCTGCCCGTTGGGATGACCCTAAAACACCTGCTGAAGCTCGCCGTAGTGTCCAAGTCATTCGTCAAGGAATCTTTGGCGTAGAACCTTCATCTAGTCAAGGCATTCGTGTCGCTAGTATTCATACTATGGGTTCACCTATTGCCTTATTCAACCTGATCAACTTAGTGAGTGACACAACTGACGTAAGAGGATCAACTCACGACATTGCCCCTGGTTTGGAGTTATTGCTAGATAGGCT
The DNA here is from genome assembly GCA_030446505.1 of Chroococcidiopsidaceae cyanobacterium YX2bin18. GTDB lineage: Bacteria > Cyanobacteriota > Cyanobacteriia > Cyanobacteriales > Chroococcidiopsidaceae > JAHHHE01. The sequence continues at coordinate 24,081 of JAUJND010000011.1, forward strand.
GTTTCAGGCACGGGGACAAAAGCAATTGCGTTGGCGAAACTTGATGCATCCCGGCGATCCCATAGCATGGCCCTTGGCTAACATCATCCCGGATCTAGTGGATCGACAGAAGAAATTCCTTGATATTGAAGACGTAGTTACTAGCAATTCTGACGTATCCGATATTGTGATGCTACCTTTGGCTCAGACACCAATATCTCTTTTAGTAAACGGCGGCGATGCCCATGGCAGCTACTGGAAAAGCAAGGATGTAGTCAACACAATTACTAAGACTATTCTTCAAGAGGCAATAAATCCAGCCGTAGTTGCTACACCTTGAAGATACTTTTAGCTTTTCATCTTGGACAATTGCGTAAAGATATATTATTTCGTTGTGTAACAGCCCACCAATTAGCTAATTAGTGGGCTTGTAGACTTATCATAGTTCAGGATATCAGCCTCAGCAATTAGCTTTTCACTTTTTATAAAACATTATGTTTCCAATTCTTCGCCCTCGCCGCCTGAGAACCCATCCCCAACTGCGTCGGATGGTACGTGAAACTGTTTTAACAACGAGTGATTTAATATATCCTTTGTTTGCTGTACCTGGTGAGGGGATTGCTAAAGAAGTCAAATCCATGCCTGGGGTTTACCAGTTGTCGGTAGATAAAATTGTGCAAGAGGCAAAAGAAGTTTACGACCTCGGCATTCCGGGAATTATTCTATTTGGCATTCCCGAAGATAAGGACACAGATGCAACTGGTGCGTGGCATGACTGCGGCATTGTCCAAAAAGCCGCTACTGCTGTAAAAGAGGCGTACCAGATTTGATTGTGATTGCGGATACCTGCTTGTGTGAATACACTTCTCATGGTCACTGTGGGTATTTGGAAGTTGGCGACTTAACCGGACGTGTCTTAAATGACCCAACGCTGGAATTGTTGAAGAAAACAGCGGTTTCTCAGGTAAAAGCAGGCGCAGATATTATCGCTCCTTCGGGAATGATGGACGGATTTGTGCAGGCGATTCGGACTGGGTTGGATGAAGCGGGTTATCAAGATACGCCGATTTTGTCCTATGCTGCTAAGTATGCTTCGGCTTACTATGGACCTTTCCGTGATGCAGCTGAGTCGGTGCGCAATTTGGCGATCGCCGTACTTACCAAATGGACCCAGGTAATGCTCGTGAAGCCTTGAAAGAAATTCAACTCGATATCGCTGAAGGTGCAGATATGCTGATGGTTAAGCCAGCATTGGCGTATATGGATATTATCTGGCGCGTTAAGGAAGCAACCAACTTACCAGTTGCAGCTTACAATGTGTCAGGGGAATATTCGATGATTAAAGCCGCTGCCCTTAATAATTGGATTGACGAAGAGCGCGTAGTGATGGAAACTTTAACTGGCTTTAAACGCGCTGGTGCTGATTTGATTCTGACCTATCATGCTAAAGATGCTGCTCGTTGGTTAGGTTAGGTCTAATACTTTATACTGTTTGTAGTTTGTACAGGCGGGATAAATCTCGTCTGTACATTAAAGCTCTGACAATATTTTCCTCAAATAAATGCTAACGGCTGACGCTTTCGCCTCCTAAAATTGGTGGCACTGTGTAGCTAACAAATTCCCACTACTAAAATCACATTAGTCTAGCAGCGCATATCTTTTTTAATGTGTGCTGTTTCTATTTTTAACAGTGGTGCGATCGCTAGTAGGGCTTGAAAATTTCAACCAGGGCTGGAAATCAACGCAACTAGCTGGGATATCAAGAGACGGCAAGGCTTGAACTTACTGTGTCATTATGGCGATACGAGCAAGGAGAAATGCCTTATGGCACAGATGGAAAGTGACGCGAAGTAGGAACTGAGAATTTCAATGTCCTATCGGCAGACAACCCCTTAAGAGATCCCATTGCAAGCTGACTTAAGCAAAAAATTACCATCTAAATGGAGAGACTTGATAGAGCAGATAACCATCTATGGTGAGGCAGTCTCTGAAATTCCTATCCTTTTGTCTATTCCTCATACTGAATTGCTTCCTAAATGGCTTAAGGTAATTGTCCAGACCGCTAAAGCTAGCAGGCAACCAAAGGATGTCTACAAATTAAAAGAAGACATTAACAAAATACTTAAAAAGCAGCAACAGCGGATATTAGTTGTCATTGACGATATTGATAGACTAACTGCTGAAGAAATTAGGCAATTGTTTCGCGTTATCAAAGCAGTTGCTAATTTCCCTAATATTGTATATCTTTTGCTATTTGACAAAGAGGTTGTCGTAAAAGCACTTGCAGAGACACAGAAAATACCTGGAGAGGCATACCTAGAGAAAATTGTTCAAGTTCCCTTTGAGTTACCTCTTCCCGATAAAATATCGCTCCGCAGGCTACTCAATGAACAACTCAATTCAATACTCGCCGACACCCCAGAGCAGCTATTTGATAAAACATATTGGAGCAAAATTTACTTTGCAGGGATAGACCACTTCATTAAAACACCACGCGACATCGTACGTCTAACAAACACCTTGAGGGTGACATACCCAGTAGTAAAAGGTGAGGTGAATGCTGCTGATTTTATAGCAATCGAGGCTCTTCGAGTCTTTTACCCATCTGTGTACGATATTGTCCGCAAAAATCCTGGCGAGTTTACGTGGGGTATTCACGAGGATTCATCAAATTTCTTTTTAGAAGATAGTTTCAAAACCTTTCATAATTCATGGATTAGCCAAGTTCAGGAAAAAGATAGAGAACTAATCAAACGGTTAAAACATATCTTTTCCCAAGAGTAGAAGATGCTTTTAATAAGAATAGTGTTTATTACCCGAAAGAACTAATAGCACAACAGCGTAAGCAACTAAATATATGCAGTGCAGAAATTTTCCCTATTTACTTTCGCCTAGCAATACCTGAAGGTGGTATATCCCACGCAGAGATGCAAGCTATGCTGGCTTTAGCAAGTGATTCTGGAGGATTTGCTGCAAAACTTGTGGAGCTTGCCAATCAAATTCGCCCTAATGACACAACTAGAGTTAGAGAATTTCTGGAACGTCTTAGAGACTATGCAGATGAGGAAATCCCTGTGGATTATATTCCCTCTATTTTACAAGCTTTATTTGAAGTGGGTGATCAGCTTTGGCGTTTAGAAGATGAACTAAGTGCTTTTCTCGATCCAGGTAATCAAATACGAATAGAAATGCTTATTGGACAACTTTTAGTGCGGCTTCAAGCTCCATTAAGATTTGAGGAGTTAAGCAAGGCAATATCAAATGGCAAGGCAATTGCAACAATAGTATTGGAAGTAATATCTTTGGGACAGCAGCATGGTAAGTATGGATACAATAGACCTAAACCAGAAGATGAAAGACTTATCAATACACAGCAACTTCAGGAACTCGAAGAACTTGCCTTAGAGAAAGTACGTGAGGCTGCACAGCAAGACTGTCTGCTACAAGCACCAAAATTACGCACCTTTATTCATTTTTGGCAGCATTTGTCTGGCGAAGATGAAGTTAGGCAGTGGGTTCAGAGAATTATTAAAGAAGATAGAAAGTTAGCAGAACTTATAGAAAACTTTCACAAATATGCCGAACATTTTAAACTTGATCCTCAATGGTTTGTACCTTACCTTGAGCCAGACAAAATTATTGACCGTGTTAGGAGTTTAGTCGATAACAGTAAGTTAACAGAAAATCAAAAAATCGCAATTAGGCAATTTATTGAAGGATATGAGATAAGGCAGCAAGGGAAAGACCCAAATTCACCATTTCCTTAAAAGACCAGAGAGTAATGCCCCTTCAAATGGTGGATCAAACGACGCAAAAACAACTATTAAACCTCTAGTGTACGAATTGTGTAGGCTAGCTAATGAGATGATCACGATCAGATCTAAATAGAACTTCACACAATATTTTAGGAGTGGAAAGTGAAAGCATACGAAGCGATCGCCAAAGTTACGTCTGAGGGGATTGAACTTCCAGACTCAGTGCTACAACTCTTGCCAAGTAATCAAGTTGTGAGGGTTATCGTTCTAGTTAGCGAACAGACAGATACTTTAGAGCAAGTAGATTGGTCTCGGCTAACAGCAGAGCAATTCCTCGCTGGCTATGAGCAGGCAGACAATATCTACGACAGCATTTAAGTGATGCAGAGTTATCAGTCGGGAGAAGTCATCTTGCTGTCATTCCCTTTTGCTGATAGCACAGGAACAAAGCGCCGTCCAGCGCTGGTCTTGTTGGATACAGGGGATGAAGACATTATTGTTGCTCGCATAACCAGTCAGATACCTCAGAAAGTTTTCGATGTCGAGCTTGTAGAATGGCAACAAGCTGGTTTGCTGCTACCGTCAGTAGTTCGGGTGCATAAGTTAGCAACACTGGAGAAACGTTTGGTAGAGCGTAGGCTGGGGATGTTGACATCAGCAGATTGGGTGCAGGTGCAAGCGAAGACGAAACAACTCTGGGATTCTATTTAATGACTGCATGGTTGAATTAATCAATGCAATGCGAGCTCTAAAAAAATTTCAACTGCGTAGGCTTAGCCCGCCGCAGGCATCACGTCTCACCAGAATTTTATCCAATACCTGCTGCAAACTTCTTTACTGTACATCTTAAGGAATAATGTTAATCCGACCACGACACAGGATTTGACCTGAACTCAATGTCAATTCCTCAATAGCAACTTCCGTTCCTAAATCCAGCTTGAAATTATCTAGTATTAAGGGAACCCCTGGCTGAGTTTGAATCTGGGGTTGTAGTTGCAATTCATGGCAGCTTGCTAACTCTAAATTAGTGCGAATTATTAATGGCGTTGGGTTACTACTATCAGTTGCCAAGGTAGCACTAATAATTAGCTGACCATTATTAATAGTAATTTTGTGCCAGCTGTGCCTATGTACTGAGGATGCTGGGAGTAGTGTTCTGAATAGATCAGTTAAAGCATTAGTTAACAAGGGAGACTGGAGAGAAGCAGTGAGATCGGATTCTTGTAACAGTAACTCGCCAAAAACTGGTACAGGTTCCAAAAGTCGCAGCGGCTGACCGCGTAGTACTTGGCCCAAGTTGGTGCGAATATTTTTTCCTACTAGCTGAATTTGGCTGAGATACAGCCCTTGATAGACAGCGTGGGTAGCTGAAACGGACATACGTGGGATCTGACCTGTGAGGATTTGGCGATCGCTCCCGGAAATTTTCACTTCCAGGTTGGACACAAGATCAACTTGCGAACGCAACCACAACCGCACAGCAGGCGACAGCACTCTGCTAATAAGACTATGTGATCCAGGTTCTGTTGTCTCTGGTTTTGCGCCAGCTTGGTTATCGGTGTTCAAAGGTTAATAATGAAATAAACGAGCATCTATAACAGTCTTAATTATTTCTGTAATATTTTGGACATATATTTAAAGTAATGCCAACATTTGGCTGATTAACTCATTAAGTTAACTAGTTATGGAGGAACGGGTTCAAAAAATTCTTTCCGAGTGGGGAATTGCCTCGCGTCGTAGGGCAGAAGCTATGATTTTGGCTGGGCGGGTGCAGTGCAATGGCACTGTGGTTAAGCTAGGGCAAAAAGCTGATCCAGGAAATGACACAATTAAAGTTGATGGCAAGAGCATTCAACCCGCCAAGCGTCCGAAATTGGTCTATATATTACTTCATAAACCAGCCGGAGTAGTTTCAAATTGTAATGAACACCAATGGCGCACCACTGTTATAGATCTCCTAACTCCAGAAATACAAATCGATCAGTTAATCCACCCTGTTGTTCGCCTGGATGTAGACACGACTAGAGCATAGTTGCTGACAAAGGTCTTACCCATCCTCGTCATAGCATTCCTAAGACTTATCATGTTTGGGTTGAAGGTCATCCGCCAGAATCAGTGCTAGAACTTTGGCGGCAGGGCGTTATTTTGGAGGGCAGGAAAACACGCCCAGCGCAAGTGCGGCTATTGCAGCGTGGTTCCCGAACGTTGTTGGAGATTATTATCCAAGAGGGAAGAAATCGCCAGATTCGCCGAGTAGCTCAACAGTTAGGATATCCTGTAATTCAGCTACATCGGACTGCCATTGGTTTGATTGGTTTACAATTGCCAGGAAGTACCCCATTGCCCAAGGGTCAGTATCGTTATTTAAAAGATTTTGAACTACTCTTTTTGCAAGAGCAAATCAACCTTAAAGCTGTTCAGGAGCCAGTTAGTGGTTTTTAAGAAGTGCAATAGAATATGAAATATTACGGTAGGAAGAATCAGGGTGAGTTCTACAAGTCTGCTTGAGCAACATCGAGACGAAACACTAGCAGAACTGGGCAAGCAACTACGCCTAAAGCGTCAAGAACAGGCTCTGTCCTTAGAAAATCTAGCGGCAAAAACCCGAATTCAGCAGCGGATGTTGCAGGCACTCGAAGAAGGCGAACTGGATGAACTGCCTGAGCCAATTTATATTCAAGGGTTCATCAAACAATATGCAGAGGCGCTGGGATTAAATGGTGCAGAATTATCCCGCAACTTTCCTATTGGCGATCGCCGATTGAGGATTAAACCTGTTTGGCAGAAGTTGCCTACGGCTCAGTTACGCCCAATTCATCTTTACTTGATCTATATATTTGTGATTATCTGCGCTGTGAATGCTCTATCTCGGATGTTAAGCCGTTCCGAATTACAAGTTAGTAGCAGTCAACTTCAATCCCAATCACAACCAGCGGCTTCATCGGCTGCAAAACGAGAGCAAATCCTGCCAAACCATTTAGAAGCAAAAGCTGTCGGTGCCACACCCAACGTTGCTAGTCATCCCAAACCAGTTCAGGTTAAAGTTACCTTGAAAGCGGACTCCTGGATTCGGGTAGTAGCTGACGGAACTCTGCTGTTTGAGGGCTTATTGCCCCAAGGAACTCGCCGTACTTGGGTAGCACAGCAACAACTAAAAGTACGAGCCGGGAATGCTGGTGGTGTGTTAGTTACTTTTAACCAGGAGCAAGCCAAAGAGTTAGGAAATCCTGGGGAAGTGCAAGAAGTGATCTTTGTTGCGGATCCAAGGTTTCAATGAGGATTGATTGGAGTGCGACCGTAGGTTTTGGTTAGAGTTTTGAGGTGCGATCGCAAGTGGTCTGTCAGAGCATGAGACTGATACCGCCAATCCCAATTGCCCTCTGGTTTACTAGGGTAATTTATCCGTGCCTCTGTCCCTAGCCCCAACAGATCTTGAAGGGGAATAATTGCTTGGTTCGCTACAGAACTCAAAGCTAACCGGATAAAATCCCAGTGGATGCCTTCAGGACTGGGATAACCTAAGTAGCGGAGAGCGGCTTCTTTTTCGTAATCTGGCAACTTATTAAACCAGCCCACAGTTGTGTCATTATCGTGGGTGCCAGTATACACTACACAGTTGCGTGAATAATTGAAGGGTAAAAAAGGATTACTAGCATCTCCACCAAAGGCAAACTGCAAAATCTTCATTCCGGGAAATTCAAACTTGTCTCGCAGTGCCTCTACTTGAGGTGTAATTACTCCCAAATCTTCAGCTAGGACGGGTAGCTTGCCTAGCTTGTGATTGAGAGAATTAAACAAAGCTTCCCCAGGCGCTTCAATCCACTTTCCATTGATGGCATTTGTTTCTCCTTGCTCTACCGCCCAATAAGCTTGGAACCCTCGGAAGTGGTCAATACGAATGATGTCTATATAATCTAGCATCGCCTGGAAGCGCTGCACCCACCAGTTAAAGTCCAACTGTTGCAATTTCTCCCAGTTATAAACTGGGTTGCCCCATAATTGACCAGTTTCGCTAAAGTAGTCTGGCGGTACTCCCGCCATTAGTGCTGCTGCGCCCGTTTCGTCTAAGCAAAACATTTCTGGATGCGCCCAGACATCAGCACTATCATGAGCGACGTAAATCGGAATATCGCCAATAATTTGGACACCGCGCATATTAGCGTAACGCTTTAACTCTGACCACTGACGGAAAAATTCAAACTGGATGTATTTGTAGTAAAAGATTTCATCTTCCAACCGTTGTCGTGCCTGCTCCATCGCTTCAGGCTGACGCTTGGCAATTTCTCGCTCCCAACTATACCAGCTTGCTCCTTCATAGCTATCTTTGAGCGCCATAAATAATGCATAGTCATCTAGCCAGTAAGCCTTGGTTTCACAAAAACCCGCAAACTCCTTTTGCTGTACAGGCGTTGTGTTTGCTTTGAAGTTTTTGCAGGCTTTCTTTAGCAACGGCATTTTTAGTAACACGACTTGCTCAAAGTCGACTTTTTCGACAGGAAATGCTGGTAAATTAGCAAATTCCTCCTCAGCTAGCATTCCTTGGTCACGTAGTTGTTCTAGGCTAATTAGAAGCGGATTACCCGCCATTGCCGAATAAGAAGCATAAGGAGAATTACCATACCCAGTTGGGCCCAAGGGCAAAACTTGCCAATATTGCTGGTAGCTCTCTACCAAAAAATCAATAAATCGATATGCTTCTAATCCTAAATCCCCAATGCCAAAGCGACTGGGAAAGGAAGTAGGGTGTAGCAAAATGCCACTGGATCTGGGAAAAGGCATAGATTATGTTGTAGCATCAGCAAACTTTACGAATTTATCACGCTGCGGATGCTTTAAAACCTACCCATAGTAGGGGTTACTACGTAGAGTAAGTTCAATACACCTCAATTTCCTGGCGCTATCCGCCCCTGAATGATTAAATCCGGGGAAATAGCCGACATGACAACGCGAGCAAGCCTTACGGCATCGCGCCCCTCTGCTTTTGCCTGATACAGTGCCTGATCAGCCGCAGAGATCAGCATGGCAGGCGAGGATTCATGACTTGGCACGATGCTAGCAACTCCTAAACTGAGAGTAAGGCACGTGCTAACTTGAGAATTTGCATGGGCAATTTCTAGAGCTTTGATCTTAAAGCGGACTTTCTCGGCAATTTGGACAGCACCCTCAGCATTAGTGTTTGGTAGGATCACTGCAAATTCTTCTCCCCCATAACGTGCAACCAAATCAGCAGGACGACTTACACAAAGACTGAGCGCTTTAGCCACCTGTTGCAAACACTTATCTCCTGCTTGATGACCATAGGTGTCGTTGTAAGTTTTGAAAAAATCGACATCACACAGAATTAGAGATAGAGGTGCTTTTTCCCTCACCATCCGCCGCCACTCTTGGTCAAGGTATTCGTCAAATCGGCGACGGTTTGCTATCTGAGTTAAGCCATCTGAGGTAGCTAGGCGCTGCAACGCTTGGTTCGCTAACTCTAACTGTTTGTAGAGTTGGGATTGTTGAAGGAGACGACGCACGCGCTGACGCAGCACCGCCCAATGGATGGGCTTGGTAACATAATCGCTCGCACCCACCTCGAAGGCGCGATCAACCGACGCTTGATCGTCAAGACCAGTGATCATCAATACGGGTGTGCGATCGCGCAGCGTGCCGGATGGCATCTCGCCTTCAAACAGGGCTTGCAGTTGGGTGCAGCAGGTGAAGCCGTCCATCACTGGCATCATCGCATCCAGCAGCACGATATCTGGTTGGAGGCGCTCGTAAACAGCTAGACACTCCTCTCCATCCTTTGCCTCTGCTACTTGGTAACCTTCTTTTTTCATTGCCTGACGCAGCAGAATCCGCATCGACTTGTCGTCGTCGACTATCAGGATTAAAGGAGGGTCTTTTTGGTTCTGGACGGAAGTGTTCATCCCTGACATTGTTGACGCTCTACTTGCAAAGCTGCCTTAACTCTTTCAGATTCTGCCGCCAGCTGCGGCAGTCTCTCTGATGCACCTTCAACCGTTCCAGCGCGACCTATTGCTTCTAGCTCTTTACAAAACTTAGAGAGAGTTGTAGCACCGAGGGTAGCACTGGTTGAATTCAAGGTGTGAGCTGCTTGTCGCAGTGCCGCTGCATCCCCCTGAGCAATCGCTGTACTGATAGTATGCAGGAGTTTGGGAGCATCTTCGAGGTAGCTATCAATCACCTCAATTAACATTTCTGAGGCATTTTCACCCGCCATGTCCCGTAAGGATTCTAGTGCCTCGCGATCAATCGCTGTCTTGTCCATTTTCTGTTGTCCGTTGTTGATTTTTGCGGTTGCCCGATCCTTAAGCGCTGATGAACCCTGAACACTACCTGTCTGACACTTACTCAGAGCCTGGACTAGTTCCTCCACGCGGATAGGCTTGCTGAGGTAGTCATCCATACCTGCATCAATGCAAACCTCGCGATCGCCCTGCATTGCATTGGCAGTCATGGCAATAATCCGGGGGCGTTGGGACTGCGACCATTCCTGGCAAATACGACGAGTGGCTGTTAATCCGTCCATTTCTGGCATCTGCACGTCCATTAGCACTACGTCATAGGACTGACGGTGTAGAGCTTGCAGTACTTCCAGACCATTGCCAGCTACATCTGCCCGATACCCCATCCGCTGCAAGATCAGTAGTGCTACTTTCTGGTTCACTACATTGTCCTCAGCTAGCAGAATCATTAGGGGAAGCTGTTCAGCGAGCCGGGGGATATCTTGTTTATGCCCTGCTTTAGGTGTATCTTGTTTCACCTTGATGGACTGTTCGCCTAATGCCCGGCTCAAGACATTGTAGAGCGAGGATTGTTTAACTGGCTTGTTCAGGAAGGCAGCGAAATGCACTTCGGCAGCTTGGGTACCCATCTCTTGCCCGCCCATGGAAGTCAACATCACTAAAGGTAACTCTTGGCAGTTTGGCTGCTTGCGGATTTTTGATGCCAGGGTCAGACCATCCATCTGCGGCATCTGCATATCCAGAATCGCGATGTCAAAGGGATCTCCCTGGCAAATCCAGTCCAGGGCTTCAGTACCGGATTGAGCCGCACGAGTCAGCATCCCCCAAGACTGCGCTTGTAAGAGCACAATTTTGCGGTTAGTGGCGTTATCGTCCACAATCAGCAATCGCTTCTCGGCTAACTGCGGTTGGGGATTATCGATGTCAACCTGTAATAATTCGGGAACTGATTCAGCGATCACAGTAAAAAAGAAGGTAGAGCCTTGACCCACTTGACTCTCGACCCACATTCTGCCGCCCATCATTTCGCTTAAGCGTTTACTGATCACAAGCCCTAGCCCTGTGCCGCCATAATTCCGGGTAATGGAGGAATCAACTTGATTGAAAGACTGAAACAGGCGGTCTAGCTTGTCTTCAGGAATGCCGATGCCAGTATCTTTGACGGCAAAACAGAGTTCGTATTTGTCCCATGGGATCTCTGGTGGAAGCAATTCATCTTGGCGTTCTTGTAGTCTCTCCAGAGATATTGCCTCCACTGGATGGACGGTTACTGAAACCACGACTTCCCCAACCTCTGTGAATTTGACTGCATTACTGAGCAGATTTACCAAAATTTGGCGCAGCCGAGTCACATCTCCCAAAATCGTTTTGGGGACTTGCGGAGCAATGAGGTATGCCAACTCAAGACCTTTTTCCGCTGCCTTGGGAGCCAGTAAATCGAAGGATTCCTCAATGCAGGTTCGCAGGTCAAAGGGATGCTGTTCCAAATCAAACTTGCCTGACTCAATTTTGGAAAAGTCCAGAATGTCATTAATGATTGTGAGTAGAGCATCGCTACTGCTGCGAATTGTTTCAACAAAATCCTGCTGCTGAGGTGTTAGCTCTGTATTGAGGAGCAATCCTGTCATGCCAATTACCCCATTCATAGGAGTGCGAATCTCGTGGCTCATATTTGCCAGGAATTCAGACTTAGCCCGGTTAGCAGCTTCAGCAGATTCTTTGGCTTTGTGCAGTTCTGCTTCAGCCTGCTTGCGTTTGGTAGTATCTTCAACAGTGCCTTCGTAGCAAAGGAGAGTCCCGCTTGCATCCTTAACAGTACGAGCGTTTTCCGAAATCCAGATTATGCTGCCGTCTTGACGATACGCCTGCGACTCAAACCCGGAAACGGCATTATCCTGTTGCATTAGGCGCACAAACTCAGCACGACGACTCGGCGCAACATAAAGTTGCTGCTCAATGTTGCAGAGGTTGGCTATTAATTCCTCAGGAGATTCGTAACCATACATCCGGGATAGGGCAGGATTAGCACTAATGTAGCGACCATCGACTGTAGTTTGGAAGATGCCCTCGGCAGTGTTCTCGAAAATACTGCGGTACTTCGCTTCTGCTTGCCGCAATGCTACCTCTGCTTGCTGGCGCTGCCACCCTTTTATTCTTAGGGAAACTAAATCTGCTATGGAACCAGCGAAATTCTGTTCCTCTAATGTCCACTCGCGGGCAGACCCTATATGTTCGTGACAGACAACTCCTACCATTTCACCAGCCACCCAAATTGGTGCATCCAGCATAGAGCTAATGCCGAAGGGAGAAAGATAAAACTGGGAGAATTCTTTGGTTTTAGGGTCAGTATGGGCATTATGCGCCGCGATCGTGCGCTCCTCTGTCAACGCTTGGAAATAAGCAGGGTACTCTACTACTGCTAGCTCAATGCCTTGCGAATGAGCACTTTTGATCCATTCATACAAGTCGAGGCATTGAATCTTTGGCGATCGCCGTTGTATAACCACACACTGGCGCGTTCAATTTTTAGGGTGTTGGTGGCAACCTCTGTAATTTCCCGGACAGCAGCATTTAAATCTCTTCCATCGCTGAATGTCTTGCGCCTTTCCAGTTCCATCAGTACCGCGTTCTGCTCTTGAAGCTGTCTTTTGCTTTCCTGCAAGGCTGCCTCTGCTCGCTTGCGTTTGGTGATATCGTGGTAGGTGATGCTGATACCAGCAACACTTGGCTCAGCAAGAAGATTATTAGCAATGACCTCAAACTCTCGCCAGGAATTATCTGTGTGCCGTAGCCGAAACTCAGATTTAATTTTGGTAGCTGAACAATCAAGGGCTTTCGTTAACAGGTTCTCTGCCTTGGTTTGATCGTCAGGATGCACGCATTCAAAAGCTTTTTTGCCGAGCCAATCCTCGGCTTCATACCCTAAAATCTGTTTGACGGACGAACTTACGTAGCAAATGGTGCTATCGGCTGCTGTAACTGCAATTACATCAGATGAGTTTTGTACCAGGGAGCGGAAGCGCTCTTCGCTTTGACGCAGGGCTTCGGCTTTCGCAGTTTCGGCAGTGATGCGCTGATCGAAAAGGGCAGCAAGCACCGCCAGAGTCAAGATAACCAACGTCGCCATGCCAATCTCAAAAGCCAGCATAGAATTATCCATTGCATGGGATGGCTGGTCCACGACCCCAAAGGGAATATCCGTAGGAAGTGGCTGAAAGCTGACGGCTGCCATTCCTGTATAGTGCATACCAGCAACCGCATTCCCCATAATGATCGCACTGCCGAGCTTTCGCATATTCCCAATCAGGGTAGTCTGGGCGCGAAGTTGGAATGCCAACCAGAGGGCAACTGCGGATACACAAATAGCGATCGCTACCGAGAGTCCAATCACTCTTTGGTCGTACTGGGCGATCACCCCCACCCGCATCGCCCCCATGCCAATGTAGTGCATAGAAGCAATCCCTAGTCCCATGAAAATGCTTCCCAGCAACAACTGTAGCCATCCCATCTTCTGACGGCTGACTACAAAAAGAGCCAGCCCAGAAGCAAGAACAGCTGCCGCCATTGAAATCAGCACCGTTGGAATGTCATAGGTCATTGGGATGGGCAATTGATATGCCAGCATGGCAATAAAGTGCATGGACCAGATACCCACTCCCATAGCGATCGCGCCTCCAACTAACCAGAGCTTGCGAGCGCTCCCTTGGGCAACCGTAACTCGCCCAGCTAGGTTCAAGGCAGTGTAAGAAGCAATGCTCGCAATTACGATTGAAAGGACAACAAGAGGTACATTATAGGTATTGCTATAGGTAGTTATCATGGCGATGTTAGTATAGGTAATTGCTTTAATTTTCTGCCTGCTAAGTTACTCACGAATGAATGACCATTGAGTTGCCGTGTCTCACCTTCACCAGCAGCGTAAGACCCCTAGGAACTGAAAGTATATTGATGATATTAAGGGCATCGAATCAAGAGCGGCTCCTGGCATGATTCCTCGATTAAATAGGCAATGATCTGCTTATTGATGCAAATGAAGTTATGCTTACCTACTAGCTTTTCACTGACATAGATTTCAGCATTAAGCATGGGGAGAAAAGAGCGGGAATCGTTAAGACAATCAGATACTCGCGCATCGTAATTTTTGTCTTCAATGATTAACTGTCCTTGAATCTTGGTCTGATCTATAGCGTAAATTTTTATTTTCTTTGTGATCGCACCATTAGTTGCATATCGACTTAATAATTCATCAATAACATTCATATATTTTTTCCATTTCCTTTTCAGCAGGTAGGCACAAGCAATTTTGTAAAAAATTTCCAGCTTGACCCCAAACTGAAGACAGCGTTAGCCTCAGTCGAGAAACGGGTTTCACGTAAAGTGTTGCAATTTCTGGCTGTTTTACCACTGGTAGACTTAATAGCTCTTGAAGTTCCCTGATTCAGAATAAAGCGATATATACCCGTTAACACATGGTAAATTTACGAGTTTTCTGACTAAGAGATGATGACTCGGTGTATAAACACTGAGAAGCGTCGAGTGGGCTTCTGGTTAAAAGAACCGATGAAATTGGGAATCAGGCGATCGCGCTAAAGAATAAAGAATGCTGCCACACTCCCCAAGCTTGGAAAACATTTAAAAGATAGTTGACTAGATTCAAAGGCTACGATCTGGTGCAAAATATCAAGTATGAATTACCGAAATCCTGCTCCTACAGTTGACATCATTATCGAACTGGTTAACCGATCACATCGACCGATTATATTAATTGAGCGCCAAAATTTACCCCTGGGATGGGCGATTCCGGGTGGTTTTATTGATTATGGCGAATCCGCTGAGGTGGCAGCACGACGGGAAGCTGAGGAAGAAACAGGTTTACAGATTGAGTTAATTGAACAATTCCAGGTGTATTCTGAACCCAACCGTGATCCACGTCAGCACACAATGAGTGTTGTATTTTTGGCAACAGCAACGGGAGAACCCAAGGCTGGAGATGATGCTAAGACAATAGGTATTTTTGAATCGTGGCGGATACCAGTTAATCTATGCTTTGACCACGATCGCATTCTCCGAGATTATTGGCTTTATCGACACTACGGATTAAGACCCCGTTTTAACAATTAGTCTGAACTTAAATTAAGAATGAACCGCAAAATTATTCGGACAGCTCATGCTCCCGCACCAGTGGGACCATATAACCAAGCGATCGCCGCTAGTGGTCAGTTTATTTTCGTTGCTGGTCAAATTCCTCTTGCTCCCAACACTGGTGAAATTGTTGGAATCGCAGATGTGGCAAAGCAAACTCAACAAGTTATGGCAAATCTTGGGGCTATTCTAATCGCGTCTGGAGCTAAATTTCAGGATGTTGTAAAAACCACTGTTTTTCTAGCAGACATGGATGATTTTGCCGCTATGAATGTAGTTTATGCCCAGTATTTTGACGAGGCAATTGCTCCAGCTCGTGCCTGTGTCCAGGTTTCGCGTCTACCCAAGGATGTACTGGTAGAAATTGATTGTATTGCCGTAATTAAGGGTGTTGCTGAATGAAGTATGAATTTGCCAACTGGATCTCTCGTACTTTAAATATAAAGCCTGTTGGGAGCTAACTCCTATGCACACATGAAAGACAGCCTTTGTTTAGCGAGCATTTGTATCCTCTTGGGAATTCTTCAGTTAAGTATCCCAAAGGAGAACGTATTTGGAATTGTTCAAATACCAGCTTCCTCAAAAGAGGGAACTTAACCACAGAAATTAATCGCTCAACTACCTCTAACATCTGGGGTACTTGCATCTGTAACTGGCTGCTGAAGTGTGCCTGGAAGCAAGAGTGTGAACTGGCTGCCTTCTCCCAAAGTTGATTGCACTGTCACATCCCCACCATGCAAACGAGCTAACTTGCGCGTTAACGCTAAACCCAGACCAGTTCCTTCGTAATGGCGATTGAGCATACTATCTAGCTGTTTAAATGGTTGAAACAGCAACTTCAACTGTTCTGGGGCAATACCAATGCCCGTATCTGCCACTATAAAAGCAATGCCTTGGGGTACTTTTTGGATTTGGAGTGACACAGTACCGGATGGGGTAAACTTAATGGCATTAATCAGTAAGTTCAGCAGCATTTGCGTAACTCGTCGCTGGTCACCAATGCAGATATCCGCTTGAGGATCAATTTGAATTGTCAACTTGAGTCCCTTTTCAAAAGCTCGTTCGCGGACAATTCTAATGCAGTAATCAGATAACTCCCGCACTTGCAGAGGTATACAGCTCAGTTCCTCTTTGCCTGCTTCCACTTTAGACAGGTCAAGAATATCGTTAATTAGTGCCAGGAGATGTTCACCACTGCTATGAATACAGGTGACATATTCCTTTTGCTTAGCATTAAGAGAGCCAAATATTTCTAGATCCAGCAAATGGGACAACCCCAAAATTGCATTTAGAGGTGTGCGTAGTTCGTGGCTCATTGCCGCTAAAAATTCGCTTTTTGCTCGACTCCCAGCCTCAGCTGCCTCCTTATTGTCACGAAGTTCAGTTTCTATTTGCTTGTGCTCAGTAATGTCTACACAAGAACCAATGTAACCATAAAAGCTGCCACTGGGTGTAAACCTGGGAACACCTGTAGCTAAAAGCCAACGATACTCACCCTTGGCGTGCCTCAAGCGGTATTCCATTCTAAAATTCTGGTGAGTATTGAATGCTGACAGATAGGTATCTAAGCAGCGCTCTTGATCTTCTGGATGCACACCTTCTGTCCAGCCAATGCCTAGTTCTTGTTCTAGAGTTCTTCCCGTAAAATCTAACCAAGGCTTGTTGAAGAACGTACAAACAGCCTCACTATCTGACATCCACAGCAAAACAGGTGCGCTGTCTGCCATTACGCGAAATCGCTCCTCACTTTCCCGCAGAGCGTCCTCAGTTAGTTGAGGGATAATAGCGCCACTAATACTCCCATCGGTCAGAATTGCTTTTTCGTCTGTCCACTGGGGTTCTACATCGTAGTTATCAAAACCGATGTAATCCCATTTGCCCGCAAGCGAAATCGGAACTTGCTCGTAGACCTTGTTCACTACCCAAGAGCATTTATTGCAATCAGTTTTAATCAACTTAAAATAGCGCTCCCAAATTGCGTTGGGAACACTGCAACTAAGAGCTGGCGATCGCCGGATTTGTAGCGCCATTTCTGCCAACAGGCGCTCACGTTCCGTTTGCTGCAACAATTGTTTGGTTTGTTGGAGTTGCGAGCATAACTTTTGGCGCTCAATCGCGTATTGTAGTGTCCGAACCAAGAGATGAGCATTTGTCTGCTCCTTAATTAAATAGTCCTGCGCCCAAATTTCTACTGCTTTAAGGGCAATTAGTTCATCTTTAAGAGTGCTCACTACCACAATCGGCACTTGAAGATGAATGCTATGCAATTCCTTGACTAATTCCAAGCTTTGGGTATCTGAGGGTAACACAAACAAAATCACATCAAATGGCTTTTTTGTTTGGTAAGCCAAGCTGCCTCCAGCCTCGTCACATGAGTTAGCTCAAACCGCGTCTTATGTATTTCCCATAGCATTTCTTGAACCAAACGTGCATCTGTGGGTTGCCTGCCACTAGCAAAATTTTGAGAGGTTCTAAGGTCATATATTGTTACACATCAAATCAAAACTAAAAGCCGGAGGACATAATTTCTTGTCTATACCGATTTCAATTTTGAGGGCAGTTGTGAAAATGTGAACTAGAAGCCAACGAATAATCTCGTAACTTAGCAGAAATGTTTTACACCAACTGGTTGATAAGATAGCATTATTATGTAAAGTTTAGATGTATTACAAAATACTTATCTTTTAGCAAAATTTATTAACATAAACGCTAAACTCGATACTTGCTGACAATGTTGTTGCAATTAGCACATAGTTTTTCTAAAACTTTATTTTTGCTTAAATATGTCTTAAGACTTGATAACAACTTTTTCCAGCTAAGTTTAGATAAGCTACAAGAGTAACAACTTGGTTAGTGCTATTTAAATAACAGCAAAGTATTTAAGAGTACTGATGGTGCAATATAGGTAATACCAACGGCTGATTTTTAGGAAAAAGATAGAAATTAAACTATTTTTTAGCCAACTAAATTTCCGATAAAATTACTACTAATCTTTGAACTGTTTGCCACAGTTTGTTAGCTAAATCACCAAAGAAAATTAGTCAATAGTAAGTAATAATTTGTTGCAATTAGATAGATGGAAAATAAATTTATGCGTGATCAAAATTTGAGAATTGTCTCGCTGATTCCTAGTGCTACTGAGATTTTAGCGGCACTAGGACTAACAAATGATATTGTGGGGCGATCGCACGAATGCGACTATCCCCAGAAATTCAAGACCGCCCCGTATGCACCGAAGCCCGATTGAACTCCAGCGCCCCCAGTGCGGAAATTCATAACGAGGTCAATAACATATTGCAATCTGCTTTGAGCATCTACCAAATCAAAACAGATGTTTTAGAAAAGTTGCAACCAACTCACATTCTTACCCAAGACCAGTGTGATGTTTGTGCAGTCAGCCTTCAAGATGTTGAGAAAGCCGTTGCTACCCTTACCCACAGCCAACCGCAGATTATTTCTTTGCAGCCGAATATTATGTCTGATGTTTGGACTGATATTGATCGAGTTGCCGGTGCGCTAGGCGTTGACTCGTTAGGGTTACTAAAAGACTTAGAGGCTCGTGTCAAAATTTGTGAGCAAAAGACACAGGGACTCTCGGCACTAGAACGTCCATCTGTTGCTTGCATCGAGTGGATTGATCCTCTGATGACTGCTGCGAATTGGGTTCCAGAATTAGTCACCTCGGCAGGAGGACAACCGCTTTTTTGTAGCGTAGGTCAACCTGCCCCGCAGCTAGGATGGGAAACACTGGTAGTGACAGATCCAGATGTAATCGTATTCATGCCTTGCGGTTTCGATTTAGATCGCACTCGTCAAGAGGCAACTTTGTTAACCCAGCGTCTAGAGTGGCAAAAATTGCACGCCGTACAAATAGGAAGAGTTTACATCACCGATGGCAACTCGTACTTTAACCGTCCAGGTCCACGCCTGGTAGACTCCCAAGAAATCCTGGCAGAAATTTTGCATCCAGAAATCTTTGACTATGGATACAAAGGAACTGGCTGGGAAACCTTAACTTAAAACTTAGTCAACTCTTACAGAGTCTATTCTGTATCAGCACGAAGCTTGCTAAGTTTTATCTTTTGATTTGCTTTCATCCAACTGAGCCGCCAAACACTGCCAACCCATAATACTTCCAAGGCACAGCTAACAGATGAAAGTCAGCTGTTGTCAGCATTTGCAAATGTGTGGACAACGTAGCTAGCTGGTCTTGCTTGGAGTACCTTGAGTATTACTAGTTCCCATCCGGGTACGAATTTCTGCTACTGTCGTTCCCTGCTGGGTAACCCACTCCTCTCTTATGGCTTGGTAAACCTCTGCTAGAGCGGGTGATTCAGGAAGAAGTGGATCGGCATTCCAAAACCAACCGTTAGGAGTAAGGCTTGCCCGAATCCGCTGAAATAATCTCAACTTCATCTCATCTGTGAGATGGTGAATTGCCAAAGATGATACACAGGCATCAAAGCCAGAACCAATTTTTAATTTATCTGAGTTGTTAGCCCAGGCACCAAAGTCTGCTTCTATTCCAGTCCAGCGATCTATATACCCAGCAGCCTCAATTTTTCTTTTGGCATACTGTAGCATTCGTGGTGAGTAATCTATCGCAACTAGCTGAACTTCTGGACAGCGATTAAGTACCTTTAAGCTAAGTTCGCCAGTGCCGCAACCGAGTTCTAGAATGCGAATATTCGTGGTAGGTAAACATTGAGTAATTACATTCAGCATTTCATCGTAGCGCGGCAATAGTTGCCGAATCCCAGTATCAAAATCAGTGGTGTTTGCGAAAACTTCTCCGGGAAATAGCTGTTGCTTGGTAGATACTGTTGACTCGCTGGGATGTTGATTAGTAGTGGTGTCAGACATTGAACTAAAATTCACGCTTTTTGTAGGGATAATAGTTGCGTTGGGTTAGTTTACAAGGTCTAAGCAGTGTGGAGCAACACGAAAAAATAACAATCGCTGAATATCAAACAACAGCGGAATCTTTCCGAGAAGGCACTTGGGAGCATGATGTCTCTCAAAACCGTGATGCTTTGGTAGCAGCCATGCCTAGAAATCCGGGTAAAATCCTTGATTTGGGTTGCGGACCAGGGCGGGACTTAGTTGCATTCCAGCGTCAGGGTCACACGGTTATTGGTTTGGATGCAACACCAGCGTTTGTTGAGATGGCACAATCAACTGGCTGTGAGGTCTGGCAACAGTCGTTTCTTAACCTTGAATTGCCGCCAGAAAGTTTTGATGGTATCTTTGCAAATGCTGCGCTAATTCACGTTCCCCGTGCTGAGATGGTGAGGGTGCTTGGGGACTTGTGGCGATCGCTTGTTCCTGGTGGAGCAATTGTGATGTCGATCTGTCGTGGAGATGGCGAAGGTTTCATTTCACGTCCAACTGGATATCGCTATGTCGCAGGTTGGGAGTATCCAAATATCGCTCCCTGTGTAGAGCAAGCTGGATTTGAGATTCTCCAGCACTACTATCGACCCCCTGGTTTGCCCTGTGAAGATCAGTCTTGGTTAGTTATTGTCGCTCGCAAAAGTTGATAGTTACTCAAAATGAAAGATGCATCTTATATATTGCTCGCTGGAGCCAGCCGAGGCGTTGGACGAGAAATTGCTAAGTGTTTGTTGGAACAACAGTGGCAAGTGAAAGCACTTTTAAGAACAGAAGTGGCTCGTCCAGAACTAGAGGCGATGGGAATTAAGGTTGTAATTGGAGATGCCCTAAATGTTGGAGATGTGGAACGAGCAATGCTGGGGGATGAGCTACTCCACGCAGTAATTAGTACAATTGGCGGTTTACCCAAAGAAGGCGAGAGGGCGGATTATCTAGGTAATAAAAACTTGGTTGATGCTGCTGTTAAAGCTAGTGTGCAAAAATTTATTTTAATTTCTTCAATAGGTAGTGGAAATAGTGCAGTTGCCTTGCCTCCCCAAGCTCTCCAAACACTGGGTTCAGTCTTAGTAGAGAAAGAGAAAGCCGAAAAATATTTAATTGAGAGTGGACTAACTTACACCATCATCCGACCTGGTGGGCTAAAGTCGGAACCAGCAACTGGCAATGGAATTTTAACAGAAGATCCGCGAATTGGTGGAACAATACATCGTGCCGATGTAGCACAGCTAGTTTGTCGTTGCCTTAATTCTGAGCGCTCTAATAATAAAATTCTTTCTGCGGTAGATCGACAGATGATTTATGGTCAACCAGAGTTTGAAGAATTTAGCTTGATTAGCAAATGACGAAGCAATGAGACTATTTCGAGACTACCAGCCTTTGATTAATTTGATGGCGATAGGGAGTCCGATTCTGGGTATTTTAATTAGGGCGTTGTTGACCTGATTAATTCAATCTTCTGCCACTGTAGCGATCGCCATTACCGTGGCAGGTTCAGGTTTGGTTTCCCTATCTGCGGGTATTGCCTTGATACTAGGTGCAGAAGTTGGTACTCGCGCGATACGCTTGTATCTACTATTGGTAGTCGTCCACCTTTGCGGACTGGTGGGTTTCATTTTTTGGTTAACATCACAAGTGCGCTCATTGGAATCATCTTTGCTTCCCAACTAGGACAACTCGTCTTAGTGATTTCTGGAGAGAGTGTAGGGCAGCAAATGGTTTAATACTCAAGTAATATTTGACGTGATAGGCGTAGTAGTAGTAATCGAATTTATCCCTTTGAGCGCTCGCGTGGACTAGAAATCATCCCCGATAAAAAATTGAGGTAGCAAGAAACAATCAGTGTCGCAGCAAAGTGAAGAGCAGTTGGTTCAGGCAATACCCTATGCCGAACTTAGTCCACTGCAACAAAAGCAACGGCTTAAAGAAGTAGCACTCGTTTTTTTGAAATTAGGCACAATTGCCTTCGGTGGACCAGCGGCTCATGTTGGGATGATCAATTTGGAGGTTGTTAAGCGCCGCCAGTGGTTGAGTGAAGAAAAGCTCCTAGACTTGCTGGGTGTTACTAACCTAATTCCTGGTCCCAATTCTACCGAGCTAGCTATCCATATTGGTTATGAAAGAGGCGGCTGGCGTGGCTTAATTATTGCTGGCTCATGCTTCATTCTGCCCGCCATGCTTATTGTTTGGACTCTGGCAGCTATCTATGTCCGCTACCAGAAACTTCCTGAGCTTGAGTGGGTACTGTACGGCATCAAACCCGTGATTATTGCGATTGTAATCCAGGCATTGTGGCAGTTGAGTAAGAAAGCTATCAAAGATATTCCTACTATTGTGGTTGGGGTAGGAGTAATTGCTGCCTTTTTCCTGGGTATAAACGAAATTTTGTTGCTACTACTAGCAGGGTTAGGGGTAATGCTAGTAAACCTGCGGCGCAGTAGAAATGGCATAGCAGGAGTTTGGCTACTACCTATTTCTGGAGTTCTAGCAGTTGGTACCCCGATCGCACCCCCAGCAAATTGGCTCAACGTATTCCTGTTCTTCCTCAAAACTGGTTCAGTACTTTACGGAAGTGGCTATGTTCTGCTTGCCTTCTTGCAACGAGATCTAGTGGAACGCAACCAGTGGCTTACCTCCCAGCAACTCTTAGATGCGATCGCTATTGGTCAGTTTACGCCTGGTCCTGTATTTACTACAGCAACCTTCATTGGCTATCTGTTAGCAGGTAACGCAGGTGCGATCGCGGGAACCATTGGCATTTTCCTACCCGCTTTTGTTTTAGTAGCCATAATTAACCCCTGGGTTCCCAAGTTGCGCCAATCTATTTGGGTGAGTAGTGCTTTGGATGGAATAAATGCAGCTTCATTAGGACTGATGGCAGCAGTAACTTATACTCTAGGACAGGCTGCACTGGTGGACTTATTGACCGTAGTTTTGGCACTTATCAGTGCAATTGTTGTTTTTCGGTTCAAGGTCAACTCAGCTTGGTTAGTCCTTGCAGGCGGAATAGTGGGGTTAGTGGCATTAGTAATTTAAGCAATTGACCGCTGAATCTGAGGTATAGCAAAACTCATTCAGTCAGTGAAAGAAGAGAGTAGGGGGAGTAGGGGGAGAAGAGGCGTAGGGGGAGCAAACCCCATAGATAAATCTAGGGGAACCTGTAGTAAGGCGGAGCCGCCACACGCACAAGAGAGTTTGACTCCAGAAGAATGGCGGACGTTTTGTATCTCGCTGCAAGCAGTCTCGGTACAAATAATTCTTGCTCTCCATGGATAAATCCGTTCTTCTTCAGACCGCGTGGTAGGGGGAGTGGCTAACTATGAACTCCCCCTACTTCCCCTACTTCCTCCACTCCCCCTACCTTTTCCGGTAATAGATGGTGTAGCGATCGCAGACAAATAAGGTGTAACTCATAGTTTTGGTAATTTTGTTTAGAAGTCACGTAGTTGAATTCTGAGGATTAGATCTACGTTGCAATTAAAACGATCAATACAATTTAAAAGTAACTTCCCACTGCCGCGTTTTTGAGCAGTATGTTAGCTTCGCTGGCAATATGTATAAAATAATAAATATAATTAATACCTCACTCAAGAGCGAAACTGCGTATTTTTTGAGGAGAAAATAAAACTGAAGTTGCACTATATCAGCAAGTTAATAATAGTGATCTGAGAATTCAAATGTTAGAAAAAGAACATCAAAGAACTATCAATCAGGTTCCCGTTAAGAAAAACTCTGGTTTTCGGATTGGAGTAGGCATTGCTACTGTTCTGGCGCTATCTGGTGCCGCTTATGGGCTTTATCAGAGGCAAGCCCAAATTGAAGCTAGAGCTAACTGGGAAAACGTCCAAACTCAAACATTGAAGGGTCATGCCAAAGGCATTTGGGCGGTTGCCATGAGTCCTACTCAGCAAATCATTGCTACTGCTAGCGACGATACAACAATCAATTTGTGGAATCTCAAGACTGGAGAAGTGCTACATAAGCTTAAGGGGCATACTGCCCCAGTTTTATCAGTTGCTTTTAGCCCAGATGGACAGCAGCTCGCTACTAGTGGCAAAGATCAGACAGTCAAGCTCTGGAATTCCGAAACTGGAGAACTAGTCCGCACAATTCAACCGCAGCAAAAAAATGTTCGGGCTGTAACCTTTAGTCCAAATGGACAGACACTCGTTAGTAGTGGTTGGAATGGTGTTATCAAATCATGGAATCCAAAAGGGCAATTGCTTCAGACTTTTAAGGGGCATAAAGAAGGAGTTTTTGCTACTGCTGTCAGCCCAGATGGACAAAAGATAGCTAGTGCTGGCAAAGATAAGACAATTAGGCTGTGGGATTTGCAGACTGGAAAACTGCTCAACACAATTCAAGGGCATACAGCTCCGGTTAGAACTGTTACTTTTAGCCCTGATGGAAAAATTATTGCTAGTGGTAGTGGAGACAAGACAATTAAGTTCTGGAATACGGATACGGGAAAGTTGACTGGAACTCTTGTCGGGCATACAAATTTGGTTAATTCTGTTGCTTTCGACCGTAATAGTAAAACTCTTGCTAGTGGTAGTGATGATAGAACTATCAAGTTATGGAATTTAAGCCAGGGAAAACTTATTCGTACCCTTGAAGGGCATTCAGGAGTAGTTAATTCTGTTGCCTTCAACTCGGATGGACAGCTTTTGGCTAGTGGTAGTGACAAAGGAGATAATAGTGCCAGAATTTGGCGGCATTAGGCGCTAGAGGCACAAAATCAGCAATAGACGCATCAACTTAGAGGTATTGTGCCTTAGTATCTGAGAGCGCTTCTTTAAGTTAATCATAGGTCTATGTTTGCTCCTGCTCTAAACCAGCGCTTTCGGCAATGGTTACGCCCTAGTCGTGCAAGCGCGATCGCCTATGCAGTTCTGATTGGTTTGGTTGCGGCACTATCCGCCGTCTTGCTGAAAGTCGGAGCGGGATGGTTGGGTGCGTGGCGAGTCCATGCTTCTCAACTTTTCATACCCTGGCTTGTACTACCAGCAGTCGGATTTTTGCTGGGTTTTCTCGCTGGCTTGCTGGTTGAGCAGTTAGCACCAGAAGCATCAGGTAGCGGCATTCCTCAAGTCAAGGCAAACCTGGCTCAAGTGCCGATCCAACTCTCTTGGCGCATCGCCAGCGTCAAGTTAGTTGCGGCGATCCTAGCACTAGGTTCAGGACTAACTTTGGGGCGGCAAGGACCAACAGTCCATATAGGAGCTGCTCTAGCCGCTGGGATTAGTCGCTGGTTTCCACATCACCTGATCATCGACGACAGATGATTGCAGCCAGTGCTGGTGCTGGATTAGCAGATTGCTTTCAATGCCCCACTTGCAGGTGTTTTATTTGTCGTTGAAGAGCTACTACATGATGTATCCAGGCTAACAATGGGTACTGCTGCCATAATTGCCTCTTTATTGGCGCAGTTGTCTCGCGGGTGCTGGGGTCGTAACTTTACAAATCAACCCAGAGTTGACTGCCTACTCTAGTAGCTTTTCGGTTGCCGAACTTCCCTTCTTTCTGGTGTTGGGTCTCTTAGCAGGGTTGTTGGGTTCATTGTTTAATCACGGACTTATTGCCAGCCTGAAATTTTTACCGCCAATTACACATTAGGTTACCTGTACGGGTGGGTTAGCTGGGTTACCGTCTCCGGTGTTTTAATGGCACTGCTACCAGCTTCCTTTCGAGACAATACGGGTTTACGAGAGTTTTTGATTACTGGTAATGCTAGTTGGTACTTAGCAGCGATCGGCCTTTGTTGCTCAGTTTATCTCTTCTCTAATTGCCTTCGGCTCTGGAGCGCCGGGAGGGTTATTTGCTCCCAGTCTAATCCTAGGATCAGCGCTTGGCTACCTTGTGGGTGTAGGTAAGCACAACAACCGGAATCGGTTCGCCTACTACATATGCCTTAACAGGAATGGGGCATTTTTCAGTGTGGTTTCCAAAGTGCCGATTACTGCTGATCGTGATTGTGTTTGAAATGACTACCGACTTTAATTTAGTGCTGCCGTTAATGATTGGCTCGGTAACGGCATATCTAGTCGGTGAAAGTATCGCTCCTGGATCGCTGTATAACCGGATTTTGCAGTTAAATGGCGTCTTTACTTGGAAAAACAAACTGCCCCGCAGGACTATTAGCAGAACTAACAGCAAAAGACGTAATGCAGCCAAGAGTTGAAACTCTGGCAGCGCAGATGAGTGTGGATGAAGTGATGCAAGCGTTTTCTCGCTCTCATCATCGTGGTTTTCCAGTAGTAGACGATGGCAAGCTTGTGGGCATTGTCACCCAGACAGATTTGACTAAAATGCGCGAGGGTTACGCCAACGCTGGGGATACTCCCTTAAGCGAAATTATGACACCGCGACCTGTAACTGTCAGTCTACCTCAGCCTGGGTAATGTTCTTTATCTGCTAGATCATTATCAACTCAGCCGCTTACCAGTAATTGCCGGACGCAAGCTAATTGGCATTATTACGCGAGCGGATATTATTCAGGCGGAAGCAGATAAACTGAATGGTAAAACTGGTCAAATCGGACCCCAACCAGAGCCTTCGTATGTAGTTTACCAAACGCAATCGCCGAGCGTAGGGCAAGGGCGGTTACTCGTGCCGCTGGCTAATCCCCATACAGCTGGATCGCTGTTACAGTTTGGCTGCTATTGCCCGCGATCGCCACTATGAACTGGAATGTCTGCAAGTGATTCTTGTCCCTCGCCACACTTCGCCTGCTGAGACACAGGTAAAGACTGCAAAAAGTCGTCGTCTGTTACGTCAAGCTGAAATTTTGGCACGGACGTGGCAAATTCCTATCCATACCCAAATTCGAGTTGCCCATGATCCGGCGCAGGCAATTTTGGAGATTATTAAAGAACGGCACATTGATTTAATTCTCATGGGTTGGAAAGGTAACACTATTACACCTGGTCGGATCTTTGGCAGTGTTGTAGATACAGTAATTCGACAGGCAACTTGTGATGTTGTGTTGTTGAAACTGGGTGAGGAGAAAGACAAAATCAAAAAAGACAGGAGAATTCTCTATTTCCCTACTCCTACTCCTCAGTTCAATCGCTGGCTAGTGCCGATGGCGGGTGGTCCTAATTCTCAAGTTGTGATTCAACTTCTACCAGCTTTGGTAACTTTAGGCGATGCACCATCTATCCAGCTTTGCCAGGTTTTCCAGCCATCAGAGACCGCTGACATCACGGTTTTGTCACAAGCTATGCGCTATCTACTGCGTCGCCGCAACTTCTCCGGTTCAGTAACTACTGCTCCAGTTCACGCTAGTTCTGTCTCAGAAGGTGTAATTAATTTGGTCAAAAAAAATCATTTCGATGTCGTTGTGCTAGGAGCGAGTCGTGAGGGACTACTTCAGCAGGCAATTAAAGGAAATATTCCGGCAGCGATCGCCAGCCGTGTAGAAAGTACTGTGATTCTTGTCCGTGGTGCTATTGGCAAATAAAACTCTTGCCTGAATTAATTAGACCTCTTGCAAAAGGGTAGGGATTTATGTCAGAGGTAGTGTAAAACCACTACCCATGCCAACCTACGAACAAATTAAACATCTCAAGCCTGCTCAATTTAGACGAGCCTGCGGTGTGCAACCTGAAACTTTTGAGCAAATGGTAAGTGTGATTACACAAGCCAGAGCCCATCAGTCACCAGGCAGACCAAGCAAGTTATCCATCGCTGACCAAGTCTTGCTTACCTTGGAATACTTACGGGAGTACCGCACCTATTTTCACATCGCTCAATCATGGGGAGTGAGTGAAGCGACAGTCTATCGCATTGTTCAGCGTACGGAAACAGAGCTAATCCACTCACAACTGTTTCGCTTGCCAGGACGCAAGCAGCTTTTAGAGCCTGAGCATGAGTTAGTGATGGTTGTGGTGGATGTGGTCGAGCATCCGATTGAGCGTCCCCAAAAAAACAGCGAGCTTACTACTCCGGCAAGAAAAACGGCACACACTCAAGTCTCAAGTAGTGGTTAATCAGGCGACGGGTCATATTATCTGTACGGCTCACGGCAAAGGTCGAGTCCATGATTTTCGACTATTCAAAGGCAGTGGTGTGCGAGTGCATCCACAACGGCAGTGTTTGGCTGACCGAGGTTATCAAGGCTTGGCAAAGCTGCATCCCAATAGTTGTATCCCCCACAAAAAGCGACCGAACACACCCTTGAGTGTTCAGCAGCGCCATGAGAATCGCCAGCTTGCCCAACTGCGGGTGGTGATTGAGCATGTCAACGGATATCTCAAGCGGTTTCGGATTCTGGCTGAACGTTATCGCAACCGACGCAGACGCTTTGGCTTGCGCTTCAACCTAATTGCAGGCATCTATAATTACGAACTTGCTCGTTCTGCCTGACCTTTTGAAAGAACTCTATTAAAGATAGTTCCCCCATTTTAAGGTGGGATAGGGGACAAGACTTCTAGCATCAGAGTGCGTAACTCCTGAAGGTGCGATCGCGTTCTAGCTCAAGCAACTTTCAACAATTGCTCAAAAGTCATATCCCTACCACTACGGCACCTCAATTGGAATTAAACCATTCTCAGGCAGATAACTCTGGAAACGCCCTGCATCCGAGAGAATCAAAGTCAGTCGCAATGGATAATCGGGCGGAACCTGCAAATCTGCCCAGGGTACGGCTACCTCCAAGCAACGCTCAATAGCTACCTGGGAGCGACTAACACGAGGATGCCATTGAAGATGCTCTCCAGCCTCTTGAAACTGAACTGATTGAGTCAGCAAATTAATTTCTAGCTGATGATGAAACATATAGTTCATCGGCGGTGCATCCGGTAAATTCTCCAGAGGCATTGGGCTATTATGCATTGTCCGCTCAGGATAGAACCACAGCAAATTCAACTGGGGTGGGAAATCCCGACCTGGTTGTACACCCGTCTGGAAGTCCAGCCGCAGATAAAAGTTCAGATGATCTACCCCATACCACAAACGCTGGATAGCACTGCTATTATGCATCGTTCCTCGCGCTCCGCCTACTTCCAGGCGACCCGCTTTGTCCCAATCTTGCTCATCACCCATCCCATTAATAACTGGATGAATAAAGCTTTGTGGTCGGTGGTCAGCTCGCATTTCATGGGCTTCCACTGGTTGGTATAGATGAGGGGGAATTGGTTCATTCAATGCCTGGTAGATGCCACACAGGTGTTCCCGAAACAGCTGGTCAAAGATCGCATCCTGATTTGAGGAGTGACCTTCACCAAACCACCAAAACCAGTCGGAACCCTCTGCTGCATATAGGGCTTCCCACGCTGCGGGATTATTTTCTTCAGTTGCCTCTGGATGATTGCCCAACACAGCCCTTGCCTCTGCCAAGAGATCCCAAGCGCGATTTTTAGCGGGGTCACCAATCCAAGTAGTGAAACTCCCATCTACCCAAGAACCGCTATGTAGTTTGTCAGATGGTAGTGTTGCTGTGGCTGGGAAAGAGTCGAGAAATTCAGAAACGGTTACGAGTTTGAGTTGGGTATGCTCGCTCAGGGTTTGATACAGGTTCTCCAGAAACGGCTTGCCATCTTCAGGATAAAACTCCCAGCAATTCTCGCCATCAAGAGCAATAGTAACTAACCAGGGTTGGTCTGGTTGACGCTGTTTTAAGGATTGGGCGATCGCTTCTAAATGCCCCACCAAATCAGCCGCCGCCCGCTTTGGCGGCATCGAGCCGTAGGTAAAGCCAATTAAGTCTGATAAGCGGTGGTCTCTAAAAACTATTGCCAAATCACCGTGAGGCGTTTCCAGCCGATAAGGTTGATATAGTATCTCTGGTTCTAAGACATTGCCAGCCCCATCCCGATGGAAAAAGTGCTTCAGCGTCCAACCCAACACAGCTTCATCTGAACAGATCCACTTAAATCCCTGTTGAGCAATGTAAGGTAAAACTTCAGGACTGACCGACTGTTCCGAAGGCCACAACCCACGCGGTTCCTGCCCAAAGCGATCTTGATATAAATCCCAGGCTTTTTGCAAGTGTCGGGGAATATCTTCAGCCCACTGAAACCGCTGTGGCAAAGACATCTGAGGCACTGCCACTTGACCGGAATTAGTATCGGCTAGCAGCGGCATGATTGGGTGAGTATAAGGCGTAGTTGTCACCTCTAATTGCCCCGCCAGCTGCATTTGCCGATGTTGAGGAATAATCCGGCTCAAAATTTGTCGCTGTTTGGTATAAATGCGCTG
Source organism: Chroococcidiopsidaceae cyanobacterium YX2bin18 (assembly GCA_030446505.1). Taxonomy (GTDB): domain Bacteria; phylum Cyanobacteriota; class Cyanobacteriia; order Cyanobacteriales; family Chroococcidiopsidaceae; genus JAHHHE01. Next base: position 54,301 of record JAUJND010000011.1, read on the forward strand.
GCGATCGCTCAAACTAAAATCTCGACCCTGCTTTAACCACGCTGCTATTTCCGGGTCATCCCAAAACAGCGGATCAATCCAAGCTAAGTTATGCCAAGCTAGTAAGTCACTGTAATCTTGCAACTGCCAATTTTCTAAGCACCACGCTTGCCCCTGCTCCTGCCGTTGTTGGTACAGTTGAGCATAACGAGGATGAGGGTCAATCAGCGTATGGTGATTAGCATCAAAAAAATGTTCTACGATGAATTGCCGTTGTTTGCTATCCAACTGTTCTGTTGGAGTCAAACTCACTGCCAGATACGGGTCAAATGCAGTGCCAGCAATGTAATCTTCAAGTTGCAATATTAGAGAGGGAACTAAATTTACCGTTTGATGCAACTTGGGATAACGCTCTAGGAGTAAGACTAAATCTAGGTAATCTTTCGTACCATGCAGTCGCACCCAAGGTAAGCGGTACTGACCAGGGGAAACAGACCCACTACTATCACGACTTTTGTATAGTGGCTGGTGCTGATGCCAGATAAAAGCAACGTAAAGGGGATGAGACATAAAATAGTTATGAGTTCTGAATTTTGACTTCTGAGTTAAGAGGATTTAATTCAAAACCCAACGGTCAGCCGGAGGAGGCTCCGGCTGCTGCGTTGAGCAAGCCCAAAACTCACAACTTAAAACTATTACATGACTTGTTCAACTTCAGCAATTTCAGGAATCATTTCACGCAGTCGGCGCTCAATACCCATTCTCAGCGTCATCGTTGAACTGGGGCAGGAACCACAAGCGCCCTGAAGCCGTAACTTTACAACCGGACCATCAAGCTCGACTAGCTCCACATTACCGCCATCGGAGATCAGGTAAGGACGCAATTCATCCAAAACTGTTTCCACGTTGTCGTTTGTAAGTTCCATTATTTAAGACCTCTTTCACTTGCAAGATTTTTATGCGCTTAAGTCTATCCTAGAGCCTATTGCTGTTCGTATAAGGTGTAAGAAACCGACTTACAATTAAACAGCTACTGGTTCAAGCAACAAAATATTAGAAAAATTGAACTCAGTTGTGGTACGTTCGCCATTTTCATATGAGCAGACAACTTGGTTGCTCATCACGTAATAGTTGCCAACTTCCTGGAAGGAGTCATTAAAATTCAGAACTTTGGTGACTTCATTCGTTTGCGGATTGCGAAACACGACATCATAGCGTGTCGAAACATAGCCATTACCTGTGTCTAAGCTTTCTTGGGTATCAATAACAAAAGCCATTCGACCCATAACACGGCTTACTTGGCAAATCTCGGTTCCCCGAATTTTGTAATTAGAACCCATCGCATCGCCCTTAACCAAGATTTCAACCGCGCCAGATTCGTCACTTTTGCCCAAGCTGAACTCATTTTTACCATGTGACTGGTCAAATCGCGATCGCTTGCGATGAGTTACAACATCGCGCAGCTGAGTATAAATGCTCTCTTGCACTTGTTCATCTTCTATCCCACTAACTTCCACACTCAGATCGCGGTTAATCCGAATTTTGCCGTTATATACTTCATCTCCCTGCTTGAGTTGCACATCAGCACTATAGCCAGGAAAGTTCTCGTCCCAGGTGTAACGATTTTCGTAAGCAGCTCGGAATAAATCGCGGGCATTCATTTGCTCTATCATGCAACCCTTCTGATTTCAACTTCTTTACAGTTTAGTCTACACAGCTTAATCAGGAGTTGGGAGGAGTCATGTGAGAGTGCATCCTAGTTGGAGCATCTCCCGCAGAACTGACAAGAAAATACAATAGTTACATCTCAAACGAATCGTCTGTTGGGGCTGAAACCATCACGGGTTCTTGATACAGTGGCACAGTGAACGTGACTGTTGAACCAAGTCCTTCGCCCATGCTGTAAAAATTAACTGTACCTCCCATTGCCTCCACAAGCTTTTGGGAAATTGTCAGCCCTAAGCCAGTACCGCCGTATTGCCGGGTACGGGAGCCATCGACTTGACTGAACGATTGAAACATTTTGTCTTGTTTGTCCAAAGAAACTCCGATACCAGTATCTGCTACCCGAACTTTGACTATGCCAGGGAACTCCTGGTTTTGAAACAAGAATTTTTTGCGAACTACATCAGCACTGATGGTTATGCCGCCTTCATGGGTAAATTTGAGCGCGTTACCAACTAGATTCAGCATCACTTGTAGCAGTCGTTGGTAATTACCGTATACAACAATTTCATCAGCAGTGTCAGGCATTTGAATGCCTAAGCTCAAGTTCTTCTGCTCAGCCTGGCTCGCCGTAAAATCTTCCATAGCAGTGAATAGTTCATCTAGCTTGACTTGTCCGAGTTCTAGCTCCATTTTGCCCGCTTCAATCTTGGCGATGTCCAAGATATCATTGATAATGTTGAGCAAGTGTAGGGCAGAGCGGTAAGCCTCCTCAATAAACTCATGTTGCTCTTCTGGGTCATCTGCCATGCCTTCTAAGATCAGCTTGAGGAATCCGAGCATTCCATTGAGGGGAGTGCGGAGTTCGTGGGAGGTATTTGCTAGAAACTCGCTTTTAAGGCGTGAGGCTTCTTCAGCTTGAAGACGCGCTTCTTCTAATTCTTGATAAAGGGTGGCATGAGCGATCGCGGTGCCGACTTGCTCTGCCAAATCCCGCACCATTTCAATTTCCGCTACTGTCCATTGGCAAAGACCAGTAGACCCGATTAGCTCAACGCTGGGCTGAAGAATAATTAATGCATTCGGTTGGTCTTGATAGCAAGTAGCAACCACTACCAGCGACTGCTGCAATTTAGCAGGCTGTCCTTGGACTATAATTGGTTCCAACGTCTCTAGCGCCTGGCAAAATGCCGGCTGATTTGCAATTGAGAGTTCTAGACCTAGCATTGGCTGGACAGGAACGGATGCGTACTCAGCTACTACCTGTACCTGTGGGCAATTAGGTTTGTAGGAACAGATGATGCAGTGGCTTGCGCCCAAAGCTTCTCCCAAACTATCGACAGTTTGTTGCCAAATAATATTTAAATTTAAGGTGCGCCGAATATTCCGCGCAATTTTGGTCAGCAATTTCTTTGATTGACCCGAACGTACCATCATAGAATGGGCAACAGTTTCTGACTCTTGGAAGCTAACTATCGGTTCTTCTAGTGCTGACTCAAGTTGCAGTCCCATTACAAAAACAGTAGACTCAGTGCCATTTGACTGTAAAAATGGGGTAAAAATTAGCTCAAACTTAAAAAACTTTGCCTATAACAAAATAGACACTGGAATTTTTCAGGAACTAGAGTTCCTAGAATCCTTTGAAGCCGCTCTAGATAGAGAACCGTTTCCACCGGACCAAACGTCTCACTGAGCAAGTCCTACTACTTGAGTGTGTGTCAAACCCTGCTGCTCAGCTTCCTGCCAATAAAAAGATAGGTAACGACCCAATGAGTCCTGCGTAAAGACCAATGCCCCTAGTAGTGGCAATAAACTAGAAGGACTGGTAGCAATATCCACATTTGATCCAGAAAGCGGCAGTTGGGAATTAGCAGTGACATTCATTACTCGCGTAACCTAGACAAACGACAAGCAAAGCTGGGAAAACAAGCTGCTTAGAGTTTGGCACAACATCACTAATTTCGGGAATACGGAAATTACTGGCTTTCTAAAACCCCATGAATGACTAGTTATAGATTAATTTAATCATTCCATTCACCACGAGGCGGTACAGGCGTTCGTCCAAGAGTGCGAGTTAGTTCATCATCCCGTTGCGTTTCACCCCGCAGCCACTGTCGAATAGCAACTTCAATTACTTTACTAGGCTCGTTCGTCAGGTGCTGGATTTGATCTAATAGTTCAGAATCCAGATGGATAGCAATTTCTACCTTGTCAGGATAAGCGTCGGAATCCATAGCATTCTCATTCATAAGTAGTAAAACATGATCAGTGTGGAGCAAAGAAATTTCATTAGTAATGTTGATAGGCAACTCCGCCTGTGCAGCTGTTGTGTAAGTTGTTCTTGCTAGTATTTATTGTACGCTTTTGAGTAAGGAATGTAGAACAGACATGGACCTTCATCTTTGCTGTGGACCATTAGCTATCAGTCTTTAGTTTAATAATTTTAGGAAAAAGAGTAATAATTCCTAACTAATGGGTGATGTACTGCTCCTTGTGGGTAGCAAATCAAAAGCTGGTAGCTCAGTGAACGTTAACAGCTTTTAAGCCCCCGCCACGTCTTCGCTCAGAAAGCATTAAAATGCGTTAAGTATCTCAATCTCTTAACAATAGCTTGCTGCTAAATCAAAGAATATGACTGACGTTCCCGTCTCTCGCATTCGGAACTTTTCTATTATTGCTCACATCGATCACGGGAAATCTACCCTGGCAGATCGCCTGTTGCAAACTACTGGCACAGTGGATGTGCGGCAGATGAAGGAACAGTTTTTGGACAACATGGATTTGGAACGGGAGCGCGGCATCACAATTAAGCTGCAAGCGGCGCGGATGAATTATCAGGCTAAGGATGGTCAGTCTTATGTTTTAAATTTAATTGATACGCCTGGTCATGTGGATTTTTCTTACGAAGTATCGCGATCGCTAGCTGCTTGTGAAGGTGCGCTTTTGGTAGTAGACGCATCCCAAGGTGTAGAAGCACAAACGCTGGCGAATGTCTACTTAGCATTAGAAAATAATTTAGAAATTATTCCAGTTTTAAATAAAATTGATCTACCAGGGGCAGAACCAGAGCGCGTAATTGGCGAGATTGAAGAAATCATTGGACTTGATTGCAGTGGGGCGATTTTAGCTTCGGCAAAAGAGGAATTGGGATTGACGAGATTTTAGAAGCGATTGTGTCTAGAGTGCCGCTGCCACAAGACACTGTGAGCGAACCGTTACGGGCATTGATTTTTGACAGCTACTACGACATCTACCGGGGAGTGATTGTTTATTTTCGGGTGATGGATGGCACAGTTAAAAAGAGGCGATCGCATTCGTCTGATGGCTTCGGTAAAGAATTTGAGATTGACGAATTAGGTGTTCTATCTCCCACCCAAAAGCAAGTCGAGGAACTCCATGCTGGGGAAGTAGGCTACGTGGCGGCGGCAATTAAAGCCGTAGCCGATGCCAGGGTGGGAGACACAATTACCTTAGCCGCCAAACCAGCCCGCGGCGTTGCCTGGTTACACAGAAGCCAAGCCGATGGTTTTTGTGGGATGTTTCCCATTGATGCCGGATCAGTTTGAAGATTTGCGGGATGCCTTAGAAAAGCTGAAACTGAACGATGCAGCGCTACAGTATGAACCGGAAACTTCAAGCGCAATGGGGTTTGGCTTCCGTTGTGGATTCTTAGGGTTGCTGCACATGGAAATTGTGCAGGAGCGACTGGCGAGAATACAACCTGGATTTGATTATCACGGCTCCTTCAGTAGTGTATCAAGTAACAACTGTCAAGGGACAAGTGCTGTATGTCGATAATCCCAGTCACTTACCGTCTCCTAATGAACGGGAAAAAATTGAAGAGCCTTATGTCAAAGTGGACATGATTACACCGGAAGCGTATGTCGGCACTTTGATGGAGTTGTGCCAAAATCGGCGGGGTGTTTTCAAGGATATGAAGTATCTTACTCAAGGGCGGACAACGCTGACATATGAGTTACCGCTGGCTGAAGTGGTGACGGACTTTTTGATCAACTCAAGTCGCGATCGCGCGGCTACGCCAGTATGGAATATCATCTGATTGGCTACCGCGAGAATCCCTTGGTGCGGTTGGATATTATGATCAATAATGACCCTGTTGATTCTTTAGCGATGATTGTGCATCGGGATGATTGTGGCAGAAAACTCAAGGAACCGATTCAGGCGCCATCAATTCAAGGTGCCGATTCAAGCGACGATTGGTAGTACTAGTGAACATGGGACGGAAAGACGTGCCAGCTAAATGCTACGGCGGCGACATCAGCCGTAAGAAAAAGCTACTCCAGAAGCAGGCGAAAGGTAAAAAACGGATGAAATCTGTGGGTACGGCGTTCCCCAAAGGCATTTATGGCAGTGTTCCGCGCCATCAATTCAAGGTGAAAAGCCTATATCAATTCAGGACAAATTTAAAACGATTTCGATCTGGTAGTAAAGTTCGATTGCCAGCGAACATATCTACTATAGCTATAGTCAGTAGTGTTACGTAGCACATCAAGAAATGATTCTATGGTTTGCCGAAGGGAGCCAGAGCTAAACCCTTGCGAACCCGGCGGCGACATCAGTAATCCCGTAAGAGAATAAGTTACTCCAGAAGCAGGCAGACTCAATCAGAGGTGCGCCCACCAAAAAGCGTTATCGAGAATCACCACCTGTCCTGGTTCCAGCACACAGGCACTAAGGATGTTCCCTCGAACACGATAGGCAAGCACCTTCCAGCGTGAAGGTGCTTTTTGACGTTGGCAGCTGCAATCATGTTACGCCTTCGTGATCAAAGCGCAGTAACAAAATCGCGTTCGGAGATTCATCCACATATAAATTTCAGGGAATGTCTGCCGTTCAGCGACTTTCCATTCCGTTCGCGGTAGCCGCGTGACTCAAGCCGATTTTGTCCAATGCTCGTGAGATGGTTCGAGCGCTGATATAATCTCCGTCGTACTCAAAAAATCCGTGATTTTGTCGGCTGTGCGATCCGACTTTGCCTGGTAGCAGCCTGCCGCTTCAGCCACCACAATTGTGTTGACACAGAGCATGCTTTTTTCATCTGGCACCATTGCTTGAATGATTGCAGATGTCTTCAAATCGGGGACTGGGTCCTATAACTTGGCGACCGCTTCTGCCAAATAAATGTCGTTACTTTGACTAGAATCGCTTGAGGCCGATGTAGCCGTGCCCTACTGCTAACACTTCCACAGGCACAGAGCTTCGATTGCAGATATCTTTAAATCGGGGACTAACGATTTCGAACCCCCATACATCTCCACGCCGGATGACAACAGGCAACTCCAGCAGGCATTCATAAATGAAGGTGATGCGTTTGAGACTCAGTTGCCACTCCTCAATTAAGGCATCGTCCCAAACCCATATTGCAGGAGCATCGGGGTAAACTTTTAATGCAGGACCATAAGGACTCAGAACGTCTCCATGTACCCAAACAACAGGATAAGTCATTGGTTTAATTACAGTTAGTGGTAAATGGAGTCTTTCTCTTGGTTCGCTGGCTCAATCTTGGAGGGATTTCAGCACGCCGTAGCACATCACCGAAATGACTAGTAATGCCAACATCCCCAACCAGTACGATCCTTCACCTTTGCCTTGAATAGAGATATTAACCGCCGAAGTTCTTCGAGTCCTCGCTCCACTTCAAATTTGTGGTGGAACAGAGCCTGTCCGGGATAGATCATCCTGCCTGAACTTTTTTGTAGCACCAGAGTGAAGTTGGACAATCCAAACCTGCTTTGAGTCCGCAACCCACTCTATCTGACTGGTCCCTAGTTTCGCAGCAACTTGATTATAGAGAGCTTGTACTGAACCTGCAATCTCATCTCAGAGAGTACAGACCCTTTTTCCTGACCTGTCATAAATTCTTCACCAAAGTCTTGAGTGTTCTTCGATGATAATCTCCTCACTATCCTTCATGTCTATCTTCTCAGCAACTATCAAAGCACCGGAATAGGTTGCTTCAATACCTGCTTGAGCCATGATAGAAGCGATCGCGTCTCCTTCAGGATCTTCAGTAGCCATAAGCTTGAAGGGATCACGCCAACCGCGCTGTGTAGTAAATTTCCCTGGTACTTGAACTATCGGACAAGTGCGAATCCATACTTCTTTACTTCCACTCGGTTGCCCAAAGCGGAAGGGAGCAACTCGTCTGCTGATGACAATGGCTTCAGGTACTGGTAGTTCAAATAGATAAGCTATCAGTAGACCGTACACCTTGTCACCGATAAAGCGACTAAAACGATTGGGCCAGTGAATTTCGGCTTTAGAATGACTTTCTCCAACATCCTCCAGTTCCCAAATGATTGTATGGTCATGGAGAAACCCTCGGCATATAGGGTGAATGCTGAACTCAACACGAGTCTGGGCTGCATAATTGAGAGCAGGTATAAACCCATAAACCGTTTCAAGCAAGCGTAGTCCAAGTTGGCGCGGTAAGGCAGCAGTACCAGGCTTCTCTACGCAGCGCGGAGTATCGTCAGGTGCAAAATTCAATAACATCACTCATTAAAACGCCTGAAACGCCATCGCAGATATCTATGGTTTCATTTACAATTGTGTACAATCCTGAGCAGCTAACCGCTTCACCAGAAACCTTGAATTTGCTGATATCCTTGGGCCCGTAAATAAATTCTCTGCTCTTGGATTACTTGGGTCAAAACTGCGAACATTCACTGAAGATTCAGATGACTGAGCTAAAATCGCTTCAATGGCATTGTCAGGTGATGCAAATTATATTGGCTTCGTAACTATGAATCCTTGCGTAGCGCTGCTCTAGCTCTGGATTAAAGCTAATAAATTGCGCTACGTTTGCTCTTGCAGCAAGTCGATCAAAATGCATCTTTGTAATGCAATGTGTTTGGCTACTACTAATCGCAAATTGAGCTTGAATAATCAATGAATTGACTTCACTAGTTAATTCCAATAAGTCAGCCGATAACTCCTTTAGTCTGTCAGAACCTATATCAGATGGAAGTGTGTTGATTGCTCTGCTGCCATTACGATAATAGCTTCTACCATATTGATGCCTGCCTCCAAGCTTAAAGGTATTTATTTCACAAAAGAGAATTTTTTGCCCTCTGTTAACCCAGAACCTGTACACACACCCCTTGCTGTATTGCTGGTCATTTAAAGAATGTATATGGTCGATCACTTTCTCCCCAAAAAGAGTGCCAGTCTCGTTGCGTCTAATCGGTAGAGGAGGAAGTGCAGTTGATTCCATATATTGCACCTTACGGAGTCTGCTGCAGCCTAATAATGGTCATAGCGTGTAAACGATTGGTTCAATAACTTCCTTGAAATGGGACTCCTGATAGTCTTTATCTGCACTATCAATTTATCCACAAAGGATTTCAATCCTTGTCAAGCCAGTTGATGTAGCGTTTGCCAGATGTGACAGGAGCACTGCAATAGAAGACATCTGTGCCATCCACGACGCTTTCGTAAACCTCTAGCATCAAATCTATGGCAGCCTTGTTCGGGCTTTCTAGTGTTATGTCACTATTGCAGAGGTAGGCTTCAGCTTTGTTGGCTGTCATATGTGAGTGAATAAAGGTATAGTTCCCATCTACCTATATACATTCAGGAGAACTAAATTAATATTCTACCTATTAAAACATCTGTGTTCTGATATAGCGAAAGTATAACTTTTTCTTGATGTTCGGCAATTGTTTTCGGACTTACTATCGAGGTTTGCCCACTATATTATTGGGAGTATTTCTTGAGCGAAGAAGGGATTCAATTGAATCCAGCTTTTGCGAAAGCAATCCGAGTTCACTTTTTAACTCTCGAAGTTGAGCATCCTGCCTCTGAACCTGCACAGGCGGTTCTAAATTGAATACTAAAATGACAAAAATCAAAGCAATTATCGCAAACCACAAATTAACAGCTTGTTTAACACGCCAAAGTTTCTTGACTTCCTTATTATCTTTCTCGGCTTCCTTATTATCTTTCTCGGCTTCCTTATAGA
>JAUJND010000132.1 GCA_030446505.1 Chroococcidiopsidaceae cyanobacterium YX2bin18
AGAAACCTGAATTCCTTTTGTTGTTGCAACCTTTTCCAAGCGAAACTCCCGCAGTAGTGTATTCAAACGTGCTTGCCACTCGCGGCGCGGTACTTTGGTTTGCTCTAGAACTAGCAAGATATTATCTTGAACACTCAGGTTGCGAAAAATACTCGGCTCCTGCGCCAGATACCCAATTCCTAGTTGCGCTCGTTTATGCATCGGAAGTGCAGTAATGTCTTTGTCATTCAGCCACACTTTGCCTTGATTTGGTCTCTCTAAACCTGTTGCAATATAAAACGTAGTCGTTTTCCCAGCTCCATTAGGACCCAGTAGCCCCACAATTTCTCCCTGAGCTACCGAAACGTTGACGCGATTAACAATAAGCCGCTTTCCGTAGGATTTGTGAATATTCTCCAGGGCAATTTTCATTATTAAAGATTTTAGCTACTCGTGCTAGATTCTTTTTCTAGCTCTACATATTGCAATAAATTGCCATAAATCTTAATATGCTGCCAGCAGGAGAAACTGTTTAAAGCTAATCCTATTCTATGGGTTAGGAGCAGCTGGGGCAGTCCCTGGGGTGACGGATGCTGGTTGGGGATTTAGGGGTGGTATTGCTGGTGCTGCCGATGAATTTGAGACATTGGGGTCAGCAACGATATAGATGGATTCTACCTGTGCGCCAGCTTTAGGTGTAGCAATAAATCGCCCTTCATCAATTAGGTATGTCACCGACTCACCCCGGATACTGTTGCCCTGCTGCAAGACATAGACGTTGCCATTCAAAACCATTCTCCGCTCACGGCTAAAATATTGCGCTTGAGCGGATGTAGCTTGAATTTGGCGGGCGGGGTAGGCCAACTGCACGTTACCACGAGCGGTGAAGACACCGGTTTGGGAGTTAGCTTCTTGGATGTCGGAGTTAATCGTAAGGGCGCGTCCATCACCAGTTTGTCCTTTAGCACTTTGCAAAGGAGCGGTAAAAGTAATTGCACTGACGAGGGTAGCTGGTAGCATCAAGGCACCAAAGCAACGCATCCAGGGGGACAATGAATATGAGGTGATCATAGGTTGTACAAAGTAATAAAATTAAAAACAATGGTAGCGCTGGGCTGCTTAAACAAAGACAGTTAGATAAATTATTCTAGTTAGTTTAATTAACCTGACTGTTTCCCTTACTCATAAGTTTCAGCACTTAAACACTAGTTTGAATAGGTCAATTAACTTCTCCAACAGATATAATTCTAGGCAATGAGGATTCATTACTAGGCATCGCGCCAGCGCTGCTCCAATCACTAATTTTCTCTGGTCCTGCTTGTTGCAGCGCCGTTAACATTACCGCACTAGAAGTCAATAAATCGTCAACATCTATTCCAGCATACGCAGGTGGATAGCGTTGTAAGCGATTAATTCCCTCTCCCAGGAGAATCACCGCACCTCGCCAGTTGGAGTTACCTAGATGATGAAGTGCTACAGCAATTTGCAAAATTCCTTGATAAAAAGTTTTCTGCGGCTCTGTAGCTTCCATCCATAGAGCTTCTAAGGTGTCGTGACAAGCATAGAACTGCCGAGAATTAAATTGCTCTATACCCTGCCAGAACTCGTGAGGTACTGCTTCGGTCATCCCATGCTTTCTCGAACAGCTTTGATTTCTTCGAGTGTAATTTCTTGCTTCTCCCCAGCAAACTCGTTGTCCGGCGTGAGAAACAGCATACAGTGGCATTCTTTGCGCTCTCGCATTGGTACACACGGGCAGTTCCAGAATGTGGCGTGTACCTCTGCTTTTTTGTCTTCGTAGTGACGACAAGGGCATAGGGGGGAACCAAGGTCGTCTTTGTGTTTGGCAAGTCCTTCAATTACGACAGCAGTTACAGAAGGTTCAGCACAAAAGTATGTACCAGTACGTTTGGCATAGGTTTGGGAAAAATGCCACATCGCCTCTAGGTTGTGATCGCTGGATAATTTGTCGTTATTTGCTGATTGCATAAAATTGAATGATTGAAATAGAGAGGTTTTTTGCATTTTAGCGTGCCTAGCTGATCCCACTGACAAATGCATCCAAGTAGCTAATCTAAAGGGCAGGTAATACCCTACCTTAACGGTTGTTGTAGCTGAAGTTGCAATGGTTGCTTGGTTTGAATTAGAAAACCTGGGTAATTTTGATTTACTAATGTTTTTGGCTCAAATGATGAAACATGAGACCAGAGTACCCAACGGCTACCACTGGGAAGAGTGCTGAGACTAATCGGGTTTTGGCTGAGCCAGAGTAGAGGATTAGTGGGTAAGTTATTAGCACTCGCTTCTCCAGGCTCGGTTGCTGCTAGGGTTTCTAGGACAACGCGATCGCCTTGTACTAGACCTGTAAGTGCTGTCCAAAGTTTTACATTTAACTGCTGCCGCTGTGCATAAAAGTACAAGGAAGCCGCAGCAATCACTGCTTGTTCAAAATTATCAGACTGCCAAGTTCCAGTATCTAAGCAGATAATGATTTCTTGACCCCCAGTAATAACTTCCAACTCTCGGACTTGTAGTTCGCCATAGCGGGCGCTAGTTCGCCAATGAATTAGCCGCGTTGGATCACCCATCCGATAAGGACGCAGCGATCGCGTTAGCCCTTCTATTGCTGACTGGAAGCGCTGTTGGCTATAAACCTGAGCAGTATCTTTTTGCCCCAGTTCATCTACCAAAGGACAGATTGTTAAAGGTAACACTGTAGGATAAACAATTGCCTTTGCTGGTACATGGTGGTGGCGGCGGCACCAAAATAAACCTAGCGGTGTTGCCGTCCTTAACTGTACGTTATGCCAACGGTAGACACCCCGGCGTTGAGTGGGATAGTAGTAAACCCACTTGTAACTATCTTTAGGTGCAATAGTTTCTATCGGTGTTTGTACAGGTTGACCTAAAACGAAGGGCAGCAAATCTTGGACTTGCAACAAGGTTTTGGCTTGAGTTGTTTGATTTTCAATTTGTAACTCAATCGTCAGTTCGTCTCCTACACTCACAGGCTCAATAGAGTGGCGGCGAATATTTAATCCTAAGAGTACTCGCGCTGGCAGTACAGCTGCCAACCCTAATAGGGCAAAGCTCACGCCACTTAAGACATACAGCCACCCAGCCATTGTATTAATAGCGGCTCCAAAAAAACAAAGGGCGATTCCCCCCAGTAGCCAGCCACTATATGCTGGTGTTACCCAGCGGCTTTCTAGCCAATCAGCAATTTGTTGGTTGATTCCCATACAGACAGTTTTAACTGCCAAAACTCAAAAACACCAAGAGTTTTAGTAATCTTGGTGTTTTTGCAATTAAATTTTCAGCCCAAATTAACGTTTAACCAGCTTTTTCGCCACCTTTCGCAGCCGAATTGATTTAGGCGTTACTTCTACCAATTCATCAGGTCCAATGTACTCTAAAGCACGCTCCAGACCCATTTCCATTGGTGCTTGCAACTGCACCAACTCCTCACCGCCAGAAGCACGATGGTTAGTCAGCTGCTTCGTTTTGCAGACGTTGAGTTCCAAGTCCTGAGAGCGGTTGTTTTCTCCGACAATCATTCCTTTGTAAACCTTGGTGCCAGGAGTAATAAAAAATACACCCCGATCTTCCACATTCTTCATTGCATAGAAGGTAGATACGCCTTCCTCAAAAGAAATCAAAACTCCGTTACGGCGGGCTTCAATTTCTCCACCAATAGGACGGTAATCAAGGAAACTGTGGTTCATAATGCCGTCACCCCTTGTCAAGCGCATAAATTCGCCCCGGAAGCCAACTAAACCACGAGCGGGAATTACAAATTCTATCTGGGTGCGCCCATTGCCACCAACTAGCATATCTTGCATTTCACCGCGACGTTGACCTAGCCGTTCGATGCAACTGCCAACGCTATCTTCAGGGACATCTAATACTAGACACTCGTAAGGTTCACAAGGTTGACCGTTAACTTCCCGGTAAATTACCTGCGGCTGAGATGCTTGAAACTCGTAGCCTTCGCGTCGCATTGTTTCAATTAAAATCCCTAAGTGCAGTTCACCACGACCAGAAACCAGGAATTTTTCTGGCGAGTCGGTTTCTTCCACACGCAGAGCAACATTAGTTTCTAGTTCGCGGAATAAGCGATCGCGTACTTGCCGTGATGTTACTAATTTGCCTTCTTGTCCAGCAAACGGCGAATCATTCACAGAAAACGTCATCTGCAACGTCGGCTCATCTACCTTAATTAAGGGCAGCGCCTGCGGTTCATTCGGACAAGTAATCGTTTCTCCAATATTTGCTCCAGCAAAACCAGCGACTGCTACGATATTGCCAGCTGATGCTTCTGCCATGTCAATTCGCTTCAATCCATCAAACCCCATCAACTTAGTGATTTTGGCTTTGACCATTTCACCAGTTTCTGTGATTAATGCTGCTTGCTGACCCATGCGAATCACACCGTTGTGAATTTTGCCAATCACAATTCGACCCACATATTCGGAATAGTCTAGGGTTGTGACTTGTAAC
>JAUJND010000012.1 GCA_030446505.1 Chroococcidiopsidaceae cyanobacterium YX2bin18
CACCCAAGCTTCATCCAACCCTTTAAATAAATAGTTACCCTGAACCAGTGTCTTTACCAGGTCATGTTCCGCTAAATCCCTGGCTCGCGTCGCCATGCCAATACCCTCTGAACAGCAGACTTAATCATTCTGCCATGAAACGTGAATGACTTAAAATCTAGATATGTATTACAAATGATTCAAAATTTATTTGACTTTTAATTTTGATTTAAGTAAAATTTAAGCTCACTACAGTAAGCTGCGACTCATTAACTATCTGAGAACTAGTTCAGGAGAACTCCAATGATTTCTGCCCAAACTTTCAAGCGTCCATCCCTTCTGCTGGAATTGACAAAGATGCTCTCTGTTAAGCGCAAAGTGCAAGATTGGCTCCGTTCAGAAGTTGTTGATGATTCTCCTAACGATGAACGTTTATTCCCTACCTTGAAGCCACCTGAAGGTCTAACATTATGGCTTACAGGACTCAGTGGTTCAGGCAAAACTACAATTGCTAAAGGAGTAGAGCGCGAACTCAAAGAACGCCATTGCCTAGTTGAGCTTCTAGATGGTGATGTAGTTAGAACAAACCTTTCAAAGGGTCTAAGTTTTAGCAAAGAAGACCGCGAAATCAATATCCGTCGTCTTGGTTTTGTCTCAAATCTACTTAGCCGCAATCGTGTAGTGGCAATTGTGGCTGCAATTAGTCCTTATCGGAATGCAAGGGATGAAGTTCGTCAGATGACTGAGAATTTTATAGAGGTCTATATAAATGCACCGCTTGAAGTTTGTGAGGAGCGGGATGTTAAAGGGCTGTATGCTATGGCAAGAAATGGTGAAATTACAGCTTTTACAGGAATTAATGACCCCTATGAAGAACCCCTAAATCCTGACATTGTTTGCTACACCTCAGAAGAAAGTGTTGAGGAAAGCATTGCTAAGGTGATTACTGAATTAGAACGACTAGAGTATATTCCAGCTAAGCTACGAATAGAAGATTTGATTTAGTGTATGGGTTTACTTAGCCCTAGAATTTTTAATTAATGCTTTAGCACGAATTAAATACTCTGCTCAACCAACGATTACAGAGGCAATAAGTATAATCGACAATACATTGCTAAAGTTAAAAACTACCAGCGATCAGGGCAACGTGAGTTGCCTTCAAAGTAAGTAATCGTTATACAGCTTGTATCATTCAGAATGTGCCTTTAGCACTAAAGTCTAGACCGATTATGACCACTGTAGTCAGATCAAGGGGTAGCGCAGAGATGGCATCCGCCTTAAGTAAACTTTCTGTTAGGAGGATTTGGAGAAAGTAATCTCTTACCAACTTCTCCGATAGATTACTAACAATTCGTGACGCGCCACTGTTCTGAGTTACCTGAGCGATGCCGTTGTAATTAGTATCCAACACATTAAGTCGAAGCTGTGGCGACTTATTAGCACTTCAACCGATTTTTGCGGCATGGCTGTATGGGCATAGATAACGTGTATATCTATAAGTTACTGTCCAGTAGTTTACCTCTAAGAGGCAAGGTAAAGACTGTAACTTCAGTTGCTAAATGCAAGTATGCGAGGGCTTGAATAGCCTTAAGCGCAATTAAAGCATTGCTGATGCCAGCTAAAAGGTCTACAACTAAAAGTTCACGCAGTTTGGGTCACCATAACAAAACAATACATTCTGTGTTCAAAATCACAAAAAAGTTTTCTATCCTTCTTTAGTCAGACTTCAGAAAATAGCATTTTTATTGCCGAAGATTGATTTTATTTAAATTGAAAACAAGTAAGCTTAGTTTTGAGCACCCGCATGACTTCGCTCAAATAAAGTCACAAGAACATTTAATTGTTCACTACAAACTAACTGATTAAAAAAATCAAGAGGAGTCGTAACCATGAAATCTACTTTTTCTAAAATTGTTGGGGCTAGCGTTCTTGCTGCAAGCGTAACCCTTTTACCTTTAGCTTTACCTGTGTCTGCTCAAACTGACACTCAGCCTAACACAACTACTGAGAATACAACTAGCCCTACATTTGACACCACCCCTTTCCAAGAAACTAAGAATGACAATAATAATTTGGGTTGGTTAGGTTTACTCGGTTTAATTGGTTTAGCCAATTTATTCCGCAAACCCAAAGAACCTGTCCGGTACACTGAACCTGATACTACACCCGGTTCTACTCCTAGATATTAAATAGTAGCAATAGTGCGATTAACTTAAGCAAGTAAATTGTTAATTGCAAAGGCAGAGTGAAAAATCAATCATTCTGCCTAAACTATTTATTGCTTCTAATCAGGATATAGGAAATAATTGATAACTGAAGTAATTATAGAAATGTAATCGCATAGCATGATGCCCAAGAGTAGTTAGGAATCAATGTACAAACAGAATTTAATTTATAGCTAAATACAAATATAGATAAATAAACAAATCAGGATAATAACGTTTAATATTAAATACATATATTGAGGAGTTACTCAAAGTCCAATTGATGGAAATCACTAATTAGGATTAATACAGTACACATTCTCAAGATAGGAAGGAGTATTAAGCGATCGCCTGATTCAAAAATACACTGCCAATTATCCAAAGCAAAAGTACTAGCAATATCCTGCAAAATAAATCTATCAAGCTTAGTTCTAGCTGTCACCTAGCAGGGGTATGACTAACTAAGTTACTTTATGATATAAAATTTGCATTCTCTAGTAGCTTGAAGCAATTAAAACAAATATGCAACTTGCAGGTAAAGTAGCTTTAGTGACGGGAGCAGGTTCCGGTATTGGTGAAGCCACAGCACAACTGTTAGCTCAAAAAGGTGCTAGAGTTGCTGCGCTAGGGCGCACAGAGTCAGAACTTAAGAAAACTATTGCTCAAATCCAGGGAAAACAAGGCGAAGCGATGCCATTGGTTGCTGATATTTCCGAGCCAGAGCAGATGCAGCAAGTAACCCAGCAGATTATAGATCAATGGGGACGGCTCGATATTGTATTTGCAAACGCAGGCATTAACGGTGTCTGGGCGCCGATAGAAGAGCTTGCCCCGGAAGAATGGGATAAAACATTAAATATCAATCTCAAAGGAACGTTTTTAACTGTTAAATATGCTGTGCCTTACCTGAAAAAACAGGGCGGCTCAATAATTATTACGTCCTCAGTCAATGGCACGCGTATTTTCAGCAATACTGGTGCAACAGCTTATTCCTGCTCAAAAGCGGCTCAGGTTGCCTTTACAAAAATGGTAGCTTTGGAACTAGCCAAGCACCGCATCCGCGTCAATGCTATTTGTCCAGGGGCAATTGAGACGGATATTAGTGACAGCACTGAGCAACGAAATCTAGATCAGATTCGTGAACCTGTTGAATTTCCTGAAGGCAAGATCCCCTTAACTGATGGTAAGTCGGGAACGTCAGAGCAAGTAGCACAATTAGTACTATTTCTTGCCTCGGATGCTTCTAGCCATATTAGCGGCACGGAAATTTGGAGAGATGGAACTGAATCGCTACTAAAAGGCTAGGAAAGGTATTAGTGCTCATAAGAGGGCTTTTTCCTCTTCTACCTTATTAAGCGCATTAAAACTCCCCAGGCAAGATTCGAACTTGCGACCAATCGATTAACAGTCGATCGCTCTACCACTGAGCTACTGAGGATTACGAATTCTTATCTTAGCGGTAACGCCTGATGTTTGGCAACTGCTTCGGCAAAGTTTTTAATAAAATAATTTATCTATTTATACCAGGTTCCTAGAGGAGCCAATTCATCATACTCATAAATCTTTCAATCCCATTCGCAACTCAGCTAAACGCTGCCGAGACTTGGCATCAATAGAATTGGCTAAAAATCTACTAGAAGATTGTTTTTGGGGTTTGTACTGTCGTCGCGCCCGAACTGTGGATGCCACTGCGTAATAAAGTTGCATAGCAGACATCCATTCAGCACCATATCCTAGTACCATCAATTGCTGTGTCCGATCTGAGGTAGCGACAATCAATCGACAAAGGTGAGATTGTTTTAGATAGGGCCGAAAAGATGCACAAGCTTTTTCTATATAAGTGTCTGCTGTTTGTCCAAAATCAGTGTAATGGACGCATAAATTCTGATTAATTGCTTCTTGATTACTACAGGTATTTTGATACTGAGCATCAAACACAATTTGAGTTTCAAAACCCTGGAACGCACTGTAGTTTATCATCTCTTCAATTAGTTGCCCACGAGCCGCCTCTAGTCCAGCGCGATCACGGGTTTTTTCAGGCAAGGCCAAGCTCCAACAATGTTATAGCCGTCTACTAGTAAAACGGCTTGAGGTAAGGGACGGGACATAATTTAGATTTAATTTTTCTAAAGTTAGCATTAATTATTAATAACATTAATATTAATCAAAGTATCTACAGTAACATTTTGATAGACAGTAGATTAAATCGTGAGTGCGTTACGAGTCATTAGTCCTTAGCTATTAGTTAACCTCTATGAGAAGTAATCTAAAGTTATTAGTTAGTCTAGTGCGCCCATTTTCAGACAGACTATGTAACAAAAGTGACTAATGACTCCACCCCTACTCCTTTGATTAAGACACTACATCTTCAAATTGCATCAAGCGTTGCTTAAGACGTTTTGGGTCTCCTTGATCTACTACACAGCCTTGTTCTAACAAGAAAGCACCATCACAGTAGTTCAACTCATCTAAACGATGCGTCACCCAAAGTGCGGTTAGTCCACGACTTTTAACTAAGTGTCTTACTTGAGCTACCAAGTCTAGCTGACTATCTGGATCAAGCAATGCAGTAGGTTCATCTAACAATAAAACTTCACACCGACGCGCTAAAGCACCTGCGATCGCTACCCGCTGCTTCTGACCCCCACTCAACGCATAAATAGGTCGTCGTTGCAGTTCTGGCAAATTCACTGCACAAAGAGCATCAGACACTCGCTGACGTACCTGGATTGGCGCTAGATTCTCCTCCACTAGCCCAAAAGCTACATCAGCACCAACAGTTGGCATCACCAGTTGATGATCAGGATTTTGAAAGACAAACCCAACTGGGTGCAAAATCCGGATCTGACCAGACTGAGGAGTCAATAAACCTGCCAGTAATTTCAGTAGCGTTGATTTTCCACTACCGTTAGTACCTAAGAGCATCCAAAATTCGCCTTGAGGTACTTCTAAATTACAGGATTTTAAAACATCCTCTCCTTTATGCCATTTAAAGCATAAATTCTGCACCTGAACGGCAAAATTCACTATCTGCACATTAGCTGTTAAGTTCATTCGGATAGCGCAAAGAAGCCTGGAGGCCTGCCAGCAGTTTGTCCCAGCTTTCAAAGCAATCTGCACGCCAGAAATTTCACTTGCTCGAACAGCAACTTTTTCTCAGTTTTATCATCGCACGTCAATTCCAAAATGTCGGAGCTACCAGAGCGCATCGCTTCTAAAATTTGCTTATATACAGCTTCAGCCTCTGATTCAGACTTCCGTTGCACTTGGAGAGGGAAGGGTGTGTTCTTCAAAGTCAAGTCGATATTGAACATTGTGTGTAAAGCAATTTAACGTTGAAACTCATTTTAACGTTAGCTAGCTAGTAACCTTACAACAAAGTCAGTTTTCTCCTTGTTCTATTCCGTAATTACACTTGTAAATCGTAATAATACATTAAGTCTAGCTAGGCAAAATCAGCGAATTCTTTAATTTATGCAAATAGATCCTCTAATAATGAGTTAGTTAGACATAATATGATTAGAATGAGTAAAGAATCGTAAACTTGGTTGACAACCATATTGGCTGTCTGCACTTAGCCCTAAAATAGCTAAACTAGGCAGTTGATTCAATTACCGTAATTATAAAATTTGGAGTTCTACTGTAATGACAATAGCAGTTGGACGCGAAGCGAGCGATAGAGGGTGGTTTGACGCTCTAGACGACTGGCTAAAGCGAGATAGATTCGTATTCGTAGGATGGTCAGGAATACTATTATTTCCCACAGCATACCTAGCACTAGGAGGATGGCTCACAGGAACAACATTTGCAAGTTCCTGGTACAGCCATGGGATAGCGTCATCCTACCTAGAAGGGTGTAACTTCTTAACAGTAGCAGTGAGTACCCCAGGAAACAGCATGGGACACTCACTACTATTTTTGTGGGGACCAGAAGCGCAATGGGACTTCACAAGGTGGGTACAGCTAGGGGGATTGTGGACATTTGTTGCTTTGCACGGCGCATTTGCCCTGATTGGATTCATGCTGCGGCAATTTGAAATTGCCAGATTAGTAGGCATCAGACCATACAACGCCTTGGCATTTAGTGCGCCAATCGCCGTATTCGTGAGTGTGTTCTTAATGTACCCACTCGGACAATCAGGGTGGTTTTTTGCCCCCAGCTTTGGCGTAGCAGCAATCTTCCGCTTCTTACTATTCTTCCAAGGATTCCACAACTGGACACTCAACCCGTTCCACATGATGGGAGTAGCAGGAGTGTTAGGCGGCGCATTACTGTGCGCGATTCATGGAGCAACAGTAGAAAACACGCTATTTGAAGACGGGATGCCTCAAATACATTTCTGCGCCTTCAACCCGACGCAAGCAGAAGAAACATATTCAATGGTGACAGCAAACAGGTTCTGGTCACAGATATTTGGGATTGCTTTTTCCAACAAGCGCTGGTTGCACTTCTTTATGCTGTTTGTGCCTGTGACTGGCTTATGGATGAGTGCCGTAGGCGTAGTTGGGTTAGCGCTTAACTTGCGGGCTTACGACTTTGTATCCCAAGAGTTGCGGGCTGCGGAAGACCCAGAGTTTGAGACGTTTTACACAAAAATATTCTCTTAAATGAGGGCATCCGTGCTTGGATGGCTCCTCAAGATCAACCCCACGAGCAATTCCAATTCCCTGAGGAGGTCCTACCCCGTGGAAACGCTCTGTAATAGCAAGTTCATTTTTAGTATCGGTTAAGTTCCTTCACCCTGCCAAAAAGCAGGGTTTTTTGTAGTCAATATTCCTGAGCGTGAGCTACCTTGATTAAAGGTGAAAAACACCCAGAGCTAAATACTCTGCCTTTTCTGAGAATAAGACCGCTTAGGCAATAAGGAGGTGATGCCCATGATAGAAAGTAGTAAATTCATGGGTCATCAGATTAGAGTTAATCGGCTGCGCGCCGGGGCTGTTCTCTAAAAGTTAGCCTTAGTCTTTTTGAGAGACTAAGTTTGCTCAACTGACGAGGCTCGCTAGGAGTTCCTTCCGGCAGTCTGGTTCTAATCTGAAGACCCGCTACACCGCTCTTACTTAGGTCAATTGACCTCCTGTAAGAGCGGATAGTCTTTTTAAGGGGTTAATGTTTTGAGTTACTCAAAAACTTGTAGCAACTATGTTCGCGATACTAGCTACATATTGAGCAATGAACCGGAAATGAAAAGCTCGCTTGCGATCGCTTAGCTGGTTTAGAAATGTTAGATTAACGTGAGTTCGGTTTAAGCTAAAAGCTGTAAACTTTATAAAGTAAAGTCCTAGCTCATTTAATACATATTCCTGATTTTGCAACAAGGCTTTCTGTTGCTAGCATTCTCAACTGTTAACTTTATATGTATAGACCATAAAGGATAAGCTAGGAAAACTCAATGCTTTCAAGTATTCCTTATCCCAGACTGACGTTAGCTCAAATACTGTATATAGAACCATTAAGATAGGCTTCTGGTTCCTTTACCAACCTAAGTAAGGTCTATAGCTCGTAGAATAAATAGCTTTTAAGGTTTGGCTTACTGACAGGAGGTTAAAATCCTTCACTTACTATAGGTAGCTGAAGCTAATCGCTAATCTTTTGCCAAGCGCCAGTAGACTCCGTTTTCCCGCTGCATTAGCTGACACCCGATCAACTCGCGACGTAGCGTAGCGTAGTCGAGATGGTAACGTTTTAAAATGTCATTTACTGTGGACTCTGGGTAATTGACCCCCATCTCAAATTGATCTGCCAACCACTTAAGGATCACCAAGCGTTTTTTGCGGCTAGCTGGAATATCTTTAAGACGTACATCGTGATCATTTGTAAGGTAATCACCTTCTAAAAAGTTTTTCAGTACCTTGCGTTCCCAAGCCTCACCTTCCACATCAACGGCTAGAGATGCCATTTGGTTGGGACTAAAAATATCCTTGCTAATGCTTTGCAGCGCTTTGTTATTTAGCTGGTATAGGTGGGTATTACCTAATGAGCGCATATTTACTAAATGTAGCTCCTTCAGTTTAGCTAGATGATGCGATACAGTTGGTTCCTTTAGTTTGAGTAGCGCTGCTAGTTCTTCTACGCTGCACTCCCGATTAGCCAAAATACCCAAAATCTTCAATCGGGTTTCGTCAGCCAGAACCTTAAAAAATCGTAACAGAGTGTGAAATTCCTGTTGTTCCATAAAAACTTTAATTAGACAAACATCTAATTAGACAAGCATCTAATTAAATTAACATTTGTTGACTAGGTTAAGCAATGCCTAGCTAGTCACCGAACAGCTAGATGTGATCCGCACTGGAAGTGATCGCGCTTCTCGATTGTCATTGAGAGAAATTCTCACAGTATGCTGATTAGCGACTAGATATAGCCTTACGGGAACACGTTAGGAAAGTGTTTAAAGGCGGCATCGACACAATCGTGAAAGCTATCAAATTCATTGCACCGCTGCCGCATCCAGTTCTTGAGCACAAACCACCAATGCTCAATCTTGTTGAGGTCTGGAGAATAAGGGGGAAGATACCATAACTCACATCCAGCCTCTGCCATAATCTCATCAATTATCTGGGAGTGGTGGAAACTTGCATTGTCAATGACGATGACATCTCCGCTTTGCAATCGCGGTAGAAGACACTGCTCTAACCACATCTCAAACAAGTTGCGGTTACAGGAGCCAACAAATGTCATGGGTGCAAACACTTTTCCTTGGCGTAGCGCTGCAATCCAACTGACTCGCTCATTACGGCTGCCAGGTTTGAGAGCAATGGCTGGATACAGATTGCCATGGATGCAGGGGACGGAAAAATTTGGTCTAGTGATCAAGTTCAGTGGTTTCGAGATCAAGATCCTCAATGGATAGCAGCTTGGACAGACTACGCCTATGAAGTGCCAGATGAGGAATATTTCGTTTATGGCGAGGAGCAGGACTGCGTAAATTTAAGGAGAGAGTATCTTAAAACAGCGCTAGCTATTAGCGAAGGTATCGACTCTGCTATTTATCTTCTTAATTCTCAGATTGTTACAGAAGAAGGAGAATGGGAAGCATGGTTTTTCAGTAACACACTACCAGGGGCTTACCGCTATCAGTCATTTCGTGAGATGATGCAAGCTGAAAAAATCCAAGTTCTAGAAAATTTGCGAGAAGGACTGGAGTTTCGCGCATACAGCAAGTAGCAAGCTCCGATCATATAAGCAGTCGTTAAGTCTAGGGTGTGGGCAAAATTATACAATCTTTTCTATTAAGATTTTTCAGTTACTAGACTCCACAACGCACCTGAGTACACAAGTCAGTAACAGCTTATAAATAGGTTTAGTTTGCCGATTGGTGAATAAACCCTTTGCCCTGATGACAGAAATCTGTACGGCTAACATCCATTGGTAGGAAAATAGTTACTACTTCGCCTTGGTGCGGTCGCTGTCGTACAATTAGCTTGCCACCGATCGCCTGAAACAGATGCTTTGTCGCTGCAAAATTGAGACTGATGTTACCTGTTTCGGGGTGGAAAATCAGTAGTTGACCAAGAGACTTCCGAGTTGGTGGAAGTGGGAATTCTACCATGCCGCTTTCTCCAGGCTGTGCTTGAGTTAGCAGTTGTAACTTCAGTTGATCTCCAGCTGGGATAACTTGCACCTGAATATGGCTCCCCGCAGCTAAACTACGGGTGAAATTCTCGATTAAGCCCGTCAGTACCTGATCTAGCATTATCGGATCGCTCACTACCATCGGTAACTGTTGGGGTAGCACAACATCTAAAGTCAAGTTCCGCCGATTCGCACTCTGTTGCCAGCGAGGAATACTCTGCTGCAATACCTGATCTAAGGACATTGCCGTGAGGTGGGCGCTTGAGGGTTTCACCGTTGATGTTTCTAGTTCTGCCGCCCGGAAAAGTAATTCCATCCGATCTATTTGCTCAGTACATTCATGATCAATAATTTTTAAACGCTTGATCACGTCTATTGCCAAGTCGCAGCGCTTGAGTAGCAGGCGAGTTAGAGTGCGAATGGTTGTTAGGGGTGTGCGAACTTCATGAGCAAATGCCTTTAGTAATTCTACATCCGGGCGAGGTGAGGAGTTATCGTCTTGGCTGGAAAAAGCAGGAGGTGCGATAACTTCGTCAGAATAGCTTAGACTTGAAACCCCTGCCAGGAGTAAGGAATCTTCTTGCTTACTCACTTCGCTTCTTGCTTCTCGCCGCGAACTATGACTTACTGGCGTAACTTCACTAACTGCATCTTGTACCTTCGATAAACGTTTGAGTAACAAGCGGCTAAACTGCGTTACTGTGCGGTAATCAGGTACCACTGGATAATATTGCTCAACTAGCGCCTCCAACTTCACCAGAGGATCAGGATTGGTGAGAACTATTCGCGCTTGGAGCGATCGCCATGCCTGTTCAACTACCTCTGGCTCGAAAGAAAACAGAAACGCTGGCACACCATTAATGTCTTCTCCCAAAACCATCACTAAACTAAACTCAGCTGTTAAAACTAAGCAAAACTGTTCATTAGAGAGCGGATCTTCAGCCAAAAGAGGCAATACCGACTCGGCATTAGGAGGGATTTGGGCTGCTAGTTGCGAATCTGCCTTTGATGTTGCTGTTGCAGGCGGCAGATGAAATGGGATACCTGCTTTATGTGACGACTCTACCGTAAAAAGCCACGTTGGTAAGTTTGAAATTAATGTTTGATTACTTAATACTGGTACTGGACCTGCAACCACTAATCCTTGAGCAGGTGGTAAGGAGCCATTAACCGTTAAAACTTCTGCATCGATACTTTGTAGTAGCAACTGTTCTGTGGCTGCGATCGCTCCAGACCACTCCACCTCAGCTTTGACACGCTCAACCGCATTTTTATGCGTGGAGTCTACTAGAGTTGTGATATTACTCTCACAATTTTGTTTAACTCCTGTCCACTCTACCTTGTCACTGGAATTTGACAAGGTCGATTCACTCAGGGCTAAAACTTCACTTAAAGTTGGCAAGATCCATTTGTGCACGAGAATTTATCCCTTCAACAGCTAGCAACTTGCACCTACGTTCCGCATACTTTACTAACTATGAGAGTATCTGCATTGAGACACTGGCAACAGTCGTAGAACCGAACCTATAGTTCGCAATTGCCGTTGACAAATTACTATCTTGCCTAATACTCCGTGTTTGATTAGTATCTTGTAGCCAAATTCCTTTATCGAGGTAAGTAGTTTAACCACCATAATTGTGCCTAAATCATAGCAGAGCGCGGCAACTTATTTTTCGCCTTCAAACTAAAGTTATTTGTGCTTTTAAGGCTTTTAACAGGCAGAATTGATGACAAAGGTAAGGGAAAACTTCACCACTCAACTTTATTAAAACCACCTAATTTTTCTAGTAAAAATGTTAAATATGCAACTTACTTTAAGTAAGTATTTAAAGATGTCGTGCTAATACCCTCTCTGTTAATAGGCATAAATTATACCTTCAGACCGATGAAATGATAGGTAAATAAAGCAAAACTACTAATGCTAGTAAGAAAAACAGCTTGTGATGTACTAACTCTGTTGAGTCTTTAATTCAGAGGAAGAAAAAATGGCTTTAAGTCTATATAAACGTGCAGTTGGTGTATTTTCTAGTCGCCGTGATGCAGAAGATGCACTCCATGAGCTGCATAATTCTGCCTTTCCGATGAATAAAGTTTCTATCATTGCGCGGGACGCAGATAAACAAGATGATATAGCTGGCGTTGATGTCAGCGATCGCGTCGGCAATAAAGCCGATGAAGGCGCAGCTACTGGAGCACTTACTGGTGGGGCAATAGGGGGATTTACTGGTTTACTAGTAGGTCTAGGTGCTTTGGCAATAACTGGCGAGGGTCAAGACTATCTTGCTGGTGAAGTAGCAACAACTCTAGCAACGACACTCGCTGGCGGAGCAATTGGCGCAGCGGCTGGTAGCTTAATTGGCGCACTGGTGGGTCTAGGAATTCCCGAAGAACAAGCCAGAGTTTACAATGAGCGTGTATCTAAAGGCGAATATTTGGTATTAGTTGATGGAAACGAAGCTGAACTTGCCAAAGTCGAAACAATTTTAACAGGTCGGGGTATTCAATACTTTGGTATATACGATCAACCCGATAGCACTACTACTCGCGCTGTTAATGTCGTTGATGCTTCAATCATAGCTCCTACTAGTGCTACTTATGTCGAGCCTAGTACTTCTAGTGTTGATTCTACTCCCTCTGTTCAGCCTGAGTACCTCTACTAGCAACGATCCTCAAGTGATTATTATTGACCACCGTCGAGAAGAAAATCTTTAGCCTATCCCTAGAGAACAGTACTACTCAGCACAAATAAAGGAACTTGGCTGTTTAGATTGACAATATTTATCAATCTAGAGATATAACACTATCTTTAGTAGTTTTTGATTTGTAGTTCTAGAAGTTTAACTAAATTTAGCTTCTAGAATTTTTACCAGCGGCAGTAATAACTACTGTGAGCATTGCTCCTCAACATTACAAAACAGTTAATCCTTTAAAACTCTTAAGTGGAAAAAAGTGAAAAAGTTCATTCTATTTATAATCAGCGGCATCCTGAATATTATTGGGGTTGTTTGTTAAAACGCCTCTAAGAATTGTTCTGAGGTTCCTAACACTACTAACGAAACCACCACAGCGCCAGACGCGCAAACAGCTCAACAAACCCAAAACGACGCAACTAGTGAAGTTCGTAAAGCTCAAATTGAATCGGATATTCGAGCGCGTGAAGGACGGAATGATGCTGGTGGTGATGATGCCCAAAGAGCTGATGCAGACCTGAAAAGTGAAGTTCGTGGTAAGTTAGAGGCAAATATACCAGCTAGTCAGCTAGCTGTTGAAGCTGAAGAAGGTGCTGTAACTGTAACTGGAACAGTTCCTACTCAAAACGACGTTAATAAAATTGACACTTTGGCAAAAGAAATTAAAGGTGTTATGAGTGTGACAAATAAGGCAACAGTTGCTCCAGCAACATCGCAATAAAATAACGAAAAACTCATTAAGTGAGATTGTAAGTTACATCACAATATAATATAGTCTGTTACTTTTTTGGAGTGACAGTCTTTTTTTATTCAATTGATATAGCTCATAGCTTCCACTAATCGCTCAATATGAGCCAATTCATGGGTTGCCATAATTGAAATTCTAATTCGACTTGTTGGCACAGTGGGGGGGCGGATAGCTGGGGCAAAAATCCCAGATTTTTTGAGTTGCTGTGCAACTGATAGAGCCTCTGCTGCACTTTCAAGCTGAAAGCAGAGAATAGGAGACTCAGAAGGTAGTAGTTTGAGGTTGGGTAGCTGTTGGGCAATTAGCTGTCTCAAGTAATCTACATTGCGCCACACTTGCTGACGGCGTTCTGGTTCTTGTTGGAGGATGTTGATTGCTGATAAGGCAGCTGCTGTATCAGCTGGTGTCAGAGCAGTTGTGTAGATCCAGCTAGTAGCCCGATTCCGGAGGAAGTCAATTAAGGCAGTTGAACCAGCTACATAACCCCCCAAACTCCCCAAGGCTTTGCTCAGGGTGCCAACTTCAATTAACTGGTGTTTTGTACAGCCAAAGTGTTCCACACATCCAGCGCCAGTTGCCCCAAGTACGCCAGTAGCGTGAGCTTCATCAACTAGCAGCATACAACTGAACTGTTCAGCTAGCTCCACCAGTGTTGGTAATGGACACAAATCGCCATCCATGCTAAACACGCTATCAGTCAGAATCAGGCAACGGCGGTAGCGGAGGCGCTGTTTCTCCAACTGGCTTTTTAAAGTCTCAACATCACAGTGAGGGTAATCAATGACGGTTGCACCACTGAGAATTGCGCCGTTTTTGAGACTGGAGTGATTGTATTGATCCGATAAAATTAAATCGCGCTTGCCTACTATTGCAGTGATCGCACCCAAATTCGCCAAATATCCAGAACTAAATACTAAAGCAGATTCTGTTTGTTTTAAGGATGCGATCGCGCTTTCCAATTCTCGGTGCAATTCCCGATGCCCACTTAGTAATCTAGAACCAGTGCTACCAGTACCGAATTCTTTGGTTGCAGCAATAGCGGCTTGAATCAGGCGATCGTCTCCAGCTAGTCCTAAATAATCATTACTAGCAAAATTGATAACTTCGCGCCCTTCTAACTGCACTGTAGCACCAGGAAGCCCGTGGATTGTTTTTACCGAGCGGTACCAATCAGCACGATGAATCGTTGCTAAAGATTGCTCTATCCAGTCGTAAGGATCGGTCGCCATAGTGCTATGGCGACCAACCAAACTGTGCTAGCAAATCTGGCAGGTACAAACGATAAATTACCCAAGCCAAGGTAATTGCCCCTTGTACTGCTGTCAATCCTAAAACCTGCCTCCATAAAACCGTTGGGGTAGCAACAATGGCTGCCATTGTTTAATCTCGCTTGATTACATTCCGGGGCGGTTCGGCTAAACTCAAATCAGTTGTAATTAGCTAAACATATCTGAGAGAGCGATCGCCGCAACCCAATGGGGATTCCTATCATTAAATTATTATTTGAGATTCTATTCAAGTGTCAAATTTTACAGTCTTGTAACTAAGAAAGCGATCGCATATCTTAAATTAAATTCAACCTTATGCCTATTATCGAAACTGAGAATCTCAGCAAAGTTTATCCAGTAGCCGTCAAAGAACCTGGTCTTCAGGGAACTCTACTCCACTTTTTACGCCGTACCTACCGCTCAATAGAAGCAGTAAAACAAGTTTCCTTTCAAATTCAGCCAGGGGAGGTTGTCGGATTTTTGGGGGCAAACGGTGCGGGAAAAACCACCACATTGAAGATGCTCACAGGTCTTATTCATCCGTCAGCGGGTCGAGTCAGAGTAGCTGAACACATTCCCTTCCGCCGTAAAGCAGCTTTTTTACAACAAATTACCCTCGTCATGGGTCAAAAGCAGCAGGTGATCTGGGACTTGCCAGCACTGGACTCATTAAAGATTCACGCGGCCCGCTCTGGCATTCCCGATAAGGCATCCGGCGAGCGAGTAGGCGAACTAACAGAGATGCTTTCACTTCACGGCAAGCTCAACCAGCCTGTTCGCAAACTTTCTTTAGGCGAACGGATGAAAGCCGAACTAATGGCAGCACTTCTACACCATCCCAAGGTACTATTTTTAGACGAACCAACGCTAGGACTCGATGTTAATGCCCAAGTGGGAGTACGCGAATTCCTGCGCGAGTACAACAAACGCTATGGAGCAACAATTCTTTTAACTAGCCACTACATGGCAGACATCACTGCCCTTTGCCAGCGGGTACTTGTGATTCACCAAGGGCAACTAATTTACGACGGTGGTTTGGATCAGTTACTTGACAACTTTGCTCCCTACCGCGAAGTTCAGTTGGAACTCGCTCATCCCATGTCTGAGGCTGAGTTGTCACTCTACGGCGAAATTGAAGCAGTGGAAGGTCAATCAGTGCGTCTTTGTGTGCAACGTGAGGCGCTTACCCGCTCAGTAGCGAAGATTTTGGCTGAGTTGGAGGTACTAGATTTGACTGTAACTGATCCGCCGATTGAAGAAGTAATTGGTCGCGTTTTTAGCGCCGGAGGTGTCTCATGAGTTCGGTAATTAGAAAAGCCAGAGTTTTGCTTGTAGCCTACTACGCATATATGTTGGAATATCGAGCAGAGCTATTTTTATGGGCTTTATCTGGAAGCCTACCGCTGATTCTGATGGGAGTCTGGACAAAAGCGGCTCAAGGTGGACAGTTTGGGCTAAGTCCCTTGGATTTTATCCGCTACTTTCTCACAGTTTTCATTATCAGGCAGTTTACAGTAGTCTGGGTGATTTGGGAGTTTGAGAAGGAAGTAATAGAGGGGCGACTTTCCCCTCGGTTACTACAGCCGCTAGATCCGGTGTGGCATCACGTCGCATCCCATCTTGCTGAACGGTTCGCTCGTCTACCGTTTATGTTAGCGCTGGTGGTTTTATTTTTTATGCTCTATCCTCAGGCTTTTTGGGTGCCGAAATTGGGAAATTTTTTATTATTTTTAATCGCCGTGATATCAGCATTTACCCTACGGTTTCTCATCCAATATACTTTTGCCATATTTGCTTTCTGGACTGAACGAGCCAGCGCTATTGAGAGCTTTTGGTTTTTGCTTTACCTATTTCTTTCAGGTTTGATTGCTCCACTGCAAATGTTTCCTGCTCCTGTGCGGGAAGTTGTGCTTTGGACACCATTCCCATACCTAGTTCATTTTCCCGCAGCACTTTTAATTGGGCTACCAGTGGACTTAGTGCAAGGGTTTTTGGTGATATTGGGTTGGGGTGTGCTGTTTTTCGTCTTGAATCGTTGGCTGTGGCGACGGGGATTGAAGCAGTATTCAGGGATGGGAGCGTAATCTGTGCTGCTCGCTCAAAAGCTTGTCTTCTTTTAGAGCGTTAGAGCATCAATCAGGAGGATGTATGTTGGATTCCTGCTGCATTCGCTTCACCAAAATTGCGTAAGAACCCATGAAGCGTGTTACTCGGCATCAGTCGTTACGGCTGTTTAGAAACGGCTTCTAAACGAGCGACCTGTTTTTCTACCTTTCGGCAGGGGCTTCGGTTTGGAAAAATTTTTACGATTAACTCACTTTCATCTCTCTTTAATTTCACCTTAATAATATGAGCTTCCTTTCGCTCGAAGAACTGAAAGAACTCGTCGAACAGCCGCAAGGGCTATGTGTATCGATCTACATGCCGACCGTGCAGCTTGGGTCAGAAATTCAGCAAAACTCTGTCCGCTTTAAGAATCTCATTCGGCAGGCAGAAGCAGAGATAGGAAAATACGAATCACCTCCGGCTAATCCAGAGCAATTTCTTCAACCCGCGCTCGAGTTGGATGAAGATGACTTTTGGCAGCATCAGGACGCAGGTTTAGCTTTATTCATTTCAGAAGGATTCTTCCGCTTCTATCGTGTGCCGCTCGAAATGATTGAACTGGTGGTCGTGAGCGATCGCTTTCATCTCAAGCCGTTAATTCCGCTGTTGAGCGGAGATAACCGCTTCTATATTCTCACGCTCGGTCAGCGCGATGTGCGTCTTTTTGGAAGGCAATCGCTACGGCATAACTCGTGAAGTTGAAATCGAAGGCTTGCCGAAGAGCATGGATGAAGCGTTGCAGCATGACGAAACGGCGAAGGACGAACAGCGGCGGATGGGCGGTGGTGCAGGTCGTGCAGCCCTACAAGCTGGCTCGTATCACGGACAAGGATCTGATCGCGAAAACGTCAAGGAAGATTTGCTGCAATATTTCCACTTAGTGGATAAAGCGCTGCACGACTTTTTTCGCAAACGCCGTGCGCCGCTTGTGCTAGCTGGCGTTAACTATTTGCTGCCGATTTATCACGAGGCAAATACCTACAATTTCATCGTAGAAGAAGGAATTCAACACAACACAAAGCAGCAAACGGCGCAAGAACTTCATGCAGAAGCTTGGGCGATCGTGGAGCCACAATTTAAAGCAGACCAGCAAAAAGCGATCGATTACTATCATGAGTCGATCGCCGCTGGCAAAGGATCAAACGACTTGGAAGAAGTAATCCAAGCGCGCGTTTTATGGTCGTGTAGAACAGCTTTTTGTTCCGGTCGGTGTACAAAAATGGGGACACTTTGATCCGGAATCAATGGAGCTTGAAATGCACAATGATGCTCAACCTGGCGATGAAGATTTGCTAAATGCAGCAGCAATTCAAACGATCTTTCATGGTGGAACGGTGTACGCCGTTGAACCGGGAAAAGTGCCGGATGATACACCTGTTGCGGCAGTATTTCGCTACTAATTGCGCTTCCGGCTCGGATTGCCTTAGATGCAATAGTAGTGTTTGGCAGACCAAAAAGGAGATAGAGGTTCTTAGCAACAATGGCAAGAAGATAATATTTCTCCGCAAGTTGTGTTTGAAGTCCTCTCCCCAGGTAAATCGACTCACAGAAATGCTCAAAAATTCAAGTTCTATGAGCGTTATGGAGTTGAGGAATATTATATGTACGATCCAGATCACGAAGACCTAACAGGATGGTTGCGCTCTGGTGAGGATACTTGCGTGGGCGGCTGTGCCGACTTGAGCAAAGTGTCCAGTGACCAACTGCGCGAAATTGAAACAATAACAGGTTGGGTAAGTCCGCAATTAGGTATACGGTTTGAGCTTGCGGCTGTTGGATTAGAAATTTATCGTCCTGATCGGCAATTCGCTACCTATGTAGAACTAGATCAGCAGAGAGAACAGGCGATCGCCAGAGCTAACCAAGAGGCACAACGAGCCGAGCGCTTGGCAACAAAACTGCAAAAAAAATTGGGAATTGATTTAGATGCACTTTAAGGAGTTTTAGCGGAGTGAAATATTTGGAAGTGTTGCGGCTATTGTGGAGTGCGGCTCTTAGCAGCTGAGATGGAGTATCGAGCTAACTTCGTCTTAGCAACACTTACTAGCTTAGGCAATCTTGCAGGCAGCTTATTTGGGCTATTTTTGTTCTACCGCACTGGCTACACCTTTCAAGGTTGGTCATGGGAAGAAGCCTTAGTTGTGCTGGGAGTATTTACCGTACTGCAAGGCTTTTCTAGTACCTTCTCGCCCCTAACCTTAACAGTATTGTCAAGCACGTACAGAATGGCACGCTGGACTTCGTACTGTTAAAGCCAATCAGCAGCCAGTTTTGGCTTTCGAGCCACACCTTTTCACCATGGGGACTGCCAGATTTGCTGTTTGGAGGAGTGCTGATTAGTTATGCAGGAAGTCGGTTAGGTATAGGAATAAGTAACTACCTGATCAGTGCTGTGCCAATTTTATTTGGTTTTATCAGCCTCTATAGCCTATGGTTTATGCTAGGAGCAACCAACATCTGGTTTGTCAAAATTTACAACGTCACCGAAGTTCTCAGAGGTTTGTTAGAAGCTGGGCGGTATCCAATGGTAGCTTATCCTACTGCTTACCGTTTTTTCTTCACCTTTGTAGTGCCAGTAGCATTTTTAACTACAGTTCCGGCTGAAGCGATGCTTGGTCGTGTCCAAGTATGGTGGATAGTCGGCGCAGGAATGCTAGCACTAAGTCTTTTATTCATTGCCCGCTTTTTTGGGTTTTGCGCTGCGCTTTTACACTAGTGCTTCCAGCTAGGCAACTGCTTTAGCAGACCGAACAAACTCTTGGCAAAACTTAGACCTAATTTTTGTGATCTGCTGAGTAGAAACACCCATACCTATTTACAAATTATACCGAATATGCCAACTGAAATTTTAGGTGATTTAGATGAAAGTTTTGACTATAAGTTGCCTATATCTTATATCCGTAACTTTGTGAAATTATAGAGATCAGTTTTAGTCTTGACTCTAGTTCGCGTCATTGCCATGTGCTACTTCCGTCGCGCCATTGCTGCTATGACAGGTTGTGTTCTTAAATAGATAACCAAAACCAGGAACTCAGATCATTAAGCTCAATACCAATGAAATCCATATCCGCCCTCTCCCAAGGTGATAGAATTACACCATGTAGACAGCGATTGGCTAGACGCTATCCCAATCCTTGAGAGCGAGAATTTTGCAATGCGGTGAGTGAAGCGCTAGAGTGCCTTCAAATTTCTGATTGTGGACGCAGTAGTGACGATCTACTCAACGTACTGGTGCGAGTTTGTGTAGAGAAATGCGATCGCACAGTAGTCTACCCAACATCATTAAATGTAAACACTCCAGAGGTATAGAGTTGAGCAAGTTAGCAATTTTTCTGATTAATTTTTATGAAATGGAATGACAAATTAGTTGATTTCAGATAGTATTAGTGTTGTGTGAGGAGCGAACCAGTCAGGACACCGAGACGAAACACAGTCGTCGGTGTCCTTTCTGATTTTAGCCACTTTATAGTAAAAATTCTTCAATTGCGCTGCTGCTCCGTCTTTCTCTACGCTGGGAGCCACCCATTGAGCAAAAGCCTTAACTTCTGTTGGTGCATTGCCCATAGCTACACCAACTCCAGCATACTCCAGCATTTCTACATCATTAAAGTTATCGCCAATTGTCATTACGTTAACAGCTTGTAGTCCAAGTAGTTCTTCAGCTAAGTAACGAACTCCAGTTCCCTTGTTTGCAAAAGGGTTAGTAGCTTCAAAAAATGTGGCAACAGATTTAGTTAAGTACAGTTCTGCCGGAGTATATTGCTGACGCAAGTTTCCGAGTAGTTGGTCGACTACATCTATATCGTCACTTAAAGCCAAGACTTTTGTAGGTTCGCTTGTCAATTGGCGTAAGTTACCAACTGCGATCGCTTCAATGCTAGAGCGTTCTGCATAAATTTGCGTTTCTGGGGTAATTTCGCGCACATATAATTGATCGTTGATATAAAAGTGGACAGACAACAGCGATCGCAGTTCCGGCTGCTCAAAGTAGTCTAGTAGTTGATGTGCAGTTTGTTTAGATACAGTCCAATGGCGATGTAGTTGTTGGGTATGAGGATCTTGAATCCACGCTCCTTGGTATGCCAGTAGTGGCAGGGTAGAGTTAATTTCCTGATGGAAACGCAAGGCTGAGCGGTACATCCTACCCGTAGCGATCGCTACTTGAACACCTTGTTCTTGCGCCGCTTGAATTGCTTGTATTACAGGTTGGCGAATTTCATTAGACTCTCCAGCAATTGTGCCATCGATATCCACTACAAGCAGTTGAATCTCAGTTAGTTTTACATCTGCTTTAAATGCCAAATTCATCTTCAAGAAATAATAGTAATGCTTTCAACGGCTCATTATCTAATCATATTCAAACTTTATTAAAAAAACATTATTGTCTCTTTAACAATTAAACTTTTTAAAACTCAACTGCTACTCAATTTAACACAGTTGTTATCTAGCCTATATCTTATAATTGCAAGGTATACCGGATATATATTCACCCAAAGGTTTAACTTCTTTCAGTAAATACACAAAATTACTATTTTCCATTACCAACCAAGTAGTTTTGCCACTCATTCAGGTAAAGATAAATAAATACTCTAGTTTAAAGCCAATTTAGATAATGATAAGTATACTCCTGATGAACATCAGAGCTTTGAGTTGTTCTTATTTTCTTTCTAATGCACTTAAAATTAATTGATTTCTATATAATGTATAAATTTATATAGAAATCAATGGAGTGTATTCCGGCATTTTTGACTAATTTAGTTTTATTAAACTATAGCCGAAATGTTTTTTCTAAATCTCAATACTTTGACCATTCAGCAAAAAGTTTCTTTTTATTGTCTGAAGATACTAATTCAGAAGTTTCGGTCAGATAAGAAGATGGATGAAAACCAAAGCGGCCTGGTCCACCATAGACCTGGGCTGGAGGATATACTGATTGTATAGGTGACGCTCAAGGAGCGGTTGATGATTACACTAGGGCGATAGAACGCAACCCTAAATTTTCTTATGTTTATATTAGCTGGGGGGAGGTTCGTGAAGCTTTAGGAGATCATAAGGAAGCAATTAAGGATTACACTCAAGCGATTGAAATATATCCCGAAGATGATATTGGTTACAGCCATAGAGGTGCTGCACACCAAAAACTGAGAAACAATCAAGAAGCGATCACCAACTTGAATAAGGGAATTGAAATAAATCCTGGTCGTGCCGATGCCTACCTCAACCAAGGCAACCTTTATGCCAAGCTAGGAGACGAGAGCATCAAGATGTAGCCCTTTACAGAAAAGCTACTACAGATTATCAGCAAGCCGCAAAGCTGTTTTCTGAGCAAGGAAATAAAGCAGACTCTCAACGTCCAATAAACATGATCCAAGCACTCAAGCAACGATTAGTTCCCTAGAGCGCCAATCTCCGCACATCATGATCCAGAATTAATAAAGGTATTAGGTGCTGGTGTTTGCTCCGTTGGTGCAGGATCTGGCTCAACCAGCGGGGTCAAATCTTCAGGTACATCGGGTGTGGGAGGAGATGGCTGAATCAACGGGGTTTGATTTTGAGGATCAGTCGGTGCAGAATTTGGTTGCTCTAAAGGTGTCTGATTCCCAGGTACAAAGTTAGGCGCAACATCAGTAAGGCGATCGCTAGCATCAATACAAGTCTCCATTGCATCAGTGGAGGCAAAATCGGCTTCAATACGTAATCCCACTACACATTCAGCAAAGCGCTTCGGTAACAGGCTGCGACCACAGTAATTTAGAACAGAGGGAATGGCTTCTTCCTGATTACGGTTAATCCCAACAACACAGCTAGCTAACTCGTCGGGTCGTCGTACTTGTCTACAAGATGAAAGAGCATCCGCCGCAGCGATCTCTGTTTGCCGTTCAATCTCAATAACACATTTGGATAAGTCTGTGGGACGGAGCGCCTCTGCACAAGCACTTGCAGCTGCTTCAGCAGAAATATCGACACTCAGCAGCCGACCAGTGCAACCACGGAACTGATTTCGGTAAGAGGACGGAATTGTTGCTGCTGTAATCGGTAGGGACATTACTAACCAACTAGCAACCAACTGGGTAGCCGTAAAGTAAATCAAACGAGAAACACTGCGTTTGGCGAAACTGTGATGTAGGCGTTTGCACTTTTGTGGGGAGGTAGGCATATTACTTCTTTTGGTAAATTTGGCAATATTAGATTTACAATAATATGTTTTTATTAAATTTAACAAGGATAGAAAAAGGAAACTTTATGTCCCGATATCGAGGACCACGCCTTAGAATTGTACGTCGCCTGGGTGACTTACCAGGATTAACTCGTAAAAGTGCCAGACGGGCATACCCACCGGGTCAGCATGGACAGAACCGCAAGAAGCGCTCTGAATATGCAGTACGTCTGGAAGAAAAGCAAAAACTCCGCTTCAACTATGGTTTGACGGGAAAAGCAGCTGTTGCGTTATGTACGTAGAGCTAGACGAGTTACTGGTTCGACTGGACAAGTGCTGCTGCAACTATTAGAAATGCGCTTAGATAACACCGTCTTTCGCATGGGTATGGCTCCGACTATTCCAGCCTGCCCGCCAATTGGTAAATCACTGTCATGTGACGGTCAATGGTCGCGTAGTCAACATTGCTAGCTATCAGTGCCGCCCTGGAGAGACGATCGCTATTAGAGACCGGGAAGCATCACGCAAGATGGTAGAAAATAACTTGCAATACCCAGGCTTAGCGAATTTGCTCAGTCACTTGGAGTTTGACAAAAATAAAATGGTTGGCAAGGTTAATAGCTTAGTTGAGCGTGAATGGGTAGCGCTACAAGTTAATGAACTGCTGGTGGTTGAATACTACTCACGACAAGCTTAAGGATAGTTTTTGAGTTTTGAGGGTTGAGTTTTGAGTTGAAAAAATTATTTGCTTTAGAGCTTAAATTAAGAGAATTAAATTGCGAGGATTGTTACCTCAAGGCTTATTTCAAAACTCAAAACTCAAAACTTAGAACTCATGACTATTTTTTAACCCCCAATTTGTGACATGGTACGCGTGTAAGCACCTGTAGTACCTGATTCTCGCTGTTTTGAAGTTAATCTCTGGTTTGAGGACGAGCAAATCACTCACATATTGCCGCAATTGGGCTAACTCCAGTGCCAGCGCGAAGAGCAGTTTTTAAATCAATTTGATTGCTTTCATTTAAAAGACAGGGACGTAGCCAGCCATCGGCTGAAAGACGCATCCGGTTACAGCGATCGCGAAAACATTCTGACATCTGACTAATAAATCCCAGTGTGCCTTTTGCTCCTGGAATTTGGAATACATCAGCTGGTCCGTTACCACGAACTTGTGATTCTGTCAATCCCCAACGTTCACGAATCTGCTGGCGCAAACTGAGCTGAAGCCACCCAGCCCTGGTCGCCAAACAATTGAGCATTACCAACTGGCATAAATTCAATAAACCGGACGTGCCAGTGGCGATTAATTGTCAAGGCAGCTAAATTCAAAACTTCGTGGTCGTTAATACCTGGAATTACAACTACATTCAGCTTTAGGGGATCAAAGCCGACTTGATGGGCAATTTGAATGCCTGACCAAACTTGCTGCCAGCGGGAAAGACTGTGACTACCAATAATTTGAGCGAAGGTTTCTGGCTCAAGGGAGTCGAGGCTGTGATATTAATTCGCCGCAGTCCAGCATCGTAGAGGTCTTGCGCCATTCTGGCAGCAAAAACCCATTTGTCGTCATTGAGAGGTCTTGGGTTTGGGGAAGGGATGCGATCGCGCCTTACCAATTCCACTACACCCGGACGGTAGCGGTTCACCTCCAGTCAAGCGAAACCGTGTAAATCCAACTGGGATAAAAAACCTCTTGAATCAGGGTCAGCAATTCTTTGTGGGTTAACAACTGCTGCCCCAAGATGTAGTCTAACTTCTGCACCCTCCGGCATACAGTATTGACAGCGGAAATTGCAGCGGTCGATGAGTTCAACCGAAGATAATCAACTTGATTCATCGTTTTTAAATTGGGGTTGGTATATCCATCCCTTACCCCTTATTCTGCCGGATCTGTGCTAACTACTGCTGGAACTAGCGGCGATCGCCGTTTGAAGCGGAAAAAGATTTTGGATTACCTCTACTACTGGCTGACTACGTGGCTCTCGTACAAAAACTAAAGGCAACAAAGCAACTAACGCACCAAGCTGACAAAGCAAACAATCCCGGCAAACCACCGAATTGAGTTAGCTGCGCGAGTTCACCACCCGCTGTTGTTCCTAAAGCACCACAAACACCAGCAACAAGCTGGTGGCGATCGCAAAATAAAAGAAGGATGCCTGCTGGAGCAACTTCCATTTGGATATTACTGCTGCACAATTCAATTGCCGCCCATGTTCCGCCGCTAAACAGGTGGATCAGCGGTAGCCACAGCCACTCGGGAAATTGAATCAGCCCCGACCGCCAGCCACAATAATGGTGCCATTGCCAAAATGCCCACTAACAGTAAAAGCGGACGATTCCCAGCCGATCTGCCAACTTGCCCCACAAAACCAGCATTACTAAGGTTGCCCCAGCAGTTAAACTCGTGTAAAGTGTGACCCAATTTAGGTCTAATTTTAAATTATCTAGTAGGTAAAGATTAAAAAGTGTGTACTTAGGTTAACAGCAAAAGTCCATACACCGAAATAAAGCAGAAATATCATGAAATTTATGTCCTTAAGGATATTGACTGGGCGCTTGCCCGCGTCATCCTTAGAGGATTCTTCAGGTTTTGACCTGGAGAAAACAGATTGTACAGGATGTTGGGGATTTACATCCACCATGAAAAACTGAAATCCTAGACTTACTATTCCCAGCACGACACCGAGAAACAAGACCGCACCGTAACCATCGATTGGTCCACTGAGCCAAGCAGACACCGCAAATGCCAATAGCGGCACTTAGCAGATTAGTCAAGCTACCGAGACTATTACGAAAGCCAAAATATCGCCCTCGTAGTCGGTGCGGAACCAATGCCGCCATCCAGCTTATCCAGGAGGAACTACCCAATGCTTCTAGAATATGGGTTACTAAAACCATGCCTAATGTCCAACTGACTAGCCGATGCGGATCAGTAGTAGACCAGCTAACCCAACCAATTCCTAAAATTAAAAACAGCCATAGTAGCCGTGAGACACCAAAGATCCACAGGCAATAAATGTGGCGACTGGTGGTTCGGTCAGCAAAATAAGCTCCTAGCGGTTGTAGTAAATTTAACAACATCGGAATTGATGACAGCATTCCGATTTCTACAGGGTTTGCCCCCAGTTGAAGCAAGAAATTAGTCAGCAACACGCCGCTGGTAATACTGGTAAAAATTGCAGCAAAGATGCCATCAAGCGTCGAAGCTTTGAGGCTAGTCTTAATATCTTGGGTAGAAATTTTGGGCTGCGATGGAGGCTGTGCTGATGCCGCAGGAGATTCTATTACTTTTAAAGGTGGGACAGATAAAGTTTCCACTAGGGCAAAATCCAACGTTAAGTTTTGTGGAGTTACTAAAAAAGTGCTTCACCTACCAACACAATCAAGGCAGGTAAGAAGGCACACACAAGCGAGAAGTAGACAGTCTTTCTGAAGAATAGGCTGGAGATGCTTGGCTGGGCAACAGTCAACAGAAAGAGAAATTTCTAAATCTATTGAAACAAAAATTTTAATTAAAATTTATTTTAAAACTAGAAGCAGTTATTTACAGCAATATTTACGCAGCACTGGTTATGCCAGCAAAACAGGCAGCCGCGATCGCATCTATTGCACCCTAATAGCTTTAGTTAAAATTAACCCACCACCTAAATAACAACCGTTCTTTCTTTATCCTCCTCAGGTATAGTCGTTGGAATGCCCCTAGCCAAGCCCCGTTCTGGATACACATTACCAGTGTTCGCCTGTGCTGCTGCTGTTGCAGCTTTACATTGGTTACGACACGCTCAAGCGGTTCAATCGGTACTGGTTGATTTAATTACTCCTGCCCAAACGGTTGAAATTCCCGTTGAGCAAACCGCAGGGCTTAGGGAGGGAATGGCGTTAGCAATTACTCGTAGCGATCCAGGGGATAACCTTGATCTAACTCGCAATACCCCAATCTGGGTATTGGTGGAGTGGAACAGGGGAGCAGAGGCAACCATTGTTTTAAAAGGAGGTGAAGGAATTGGGCGACATGGTGAAGGGGGGGAAGCTGCTATTTATGCTTACGCACAACAGTTGTTACAAAAAAACTTGGGGCAACTACTGAAAGCAGGAGAAAAAATTCAGGTGACGATTATTCTCCCAGAAGGGCGACGCTTGGCTGAACGTACCTCTAACGCTGCCTTTGGCATTGTTGATGGACTTTCTCTCCTCGGTACAACTGGAATTTCTCAGCCTTTAAGCGCTCCAGGTCAGTTAGAGGTAAGCCTTAGGCAAGTGCAACAGAAGGCAAGTTGTTTTGATTGTCTAGTGTTTTGTGTCGGGGAAAATGGATTAGATTTAGCAGCGCAACTAGGCATTAATACTGAGACATTAGTTAAAACTGCTAATTGGCTAGGACCGCTGTTAGTGGAAGCTGGGCTACAAAGTGTTAAGGCAATTTTGTTATTTGGCTATCACGGCAAGCTAATGAAATTAGCTGGAGGAATATTTCACACGCATCACCAGTTAGCCGATGGACGCTTGGAAATTCTCACAGCTCATTGTGCTCAGTTAGGTTTACCAACACCTGTCCTTCAAGCTGTTTTTGCTAGTTCAACTGCTGAAGCAGCACTCTTATACTTGCGCGATTTAGATGCTACTACAGGCAGCAATTCAGTCACTCAGGTCTACGCGGCGATCGCTCAAACAATTGACCAGCGCTCTCAAGAATATATTTTTAATCACAGCGATCACCGCGTTACAGTCGGTTCAATTTTGTTTGACCGCGATCGCCAAATTATTGTCAAAAGTAAAACTGCTTCTACCTTACTAACTCACTTGTGCTAACTTTATAAAAATAACTATTCAACTATCAATTAATAACTATTTAGGTATTCATATAGGGAAGTGTTTGCTGTCTTTGCTGTACCTAAAGAATTTTTTATTTATACCTCCCAACTCTCTTGATCAGGAATAAATCGGTGATACAGACAGAAACGCCCCTTCAAACTGAATCTTTGGCGCAGTTGAATCGCCAAATGATTGTAATTCTGGACTTTGGCTCTCAATATTCTGAACTGATTGCGCGGCGAATTCGTGAGACTCAAGTTTATTCTGAAGTTCTCTCCTATCGCACTACTGCTGACCAGTTACAGCAGTTAAATCCTAAAGGTATCATCCTCTCCGGTGGTCCAAGTTCCGTTTATGACAATATTGCTCCTGCTTGTGATCCCCAGATTTGGCATTTGGGCATTCCGATCTTGGGCGTGTGCTACGGAATGCAGCTAATGGTGAAGCAACTGGGCGGAGAAGTATTACGCGCCGAGCGAGGAGAGTATGGTAAAGCATCATTGTTGATTGATTACCCCACAGACTTGTTGACTAATGTGGAAGATGGCACAACGATGTGGATGAGTCACTCCGACTCATGTACCATATTGACACATGGATTTTAGATACTATCACATACATACAATACGATTTGTGCCGCGATCGCCACCACGAAAAAAGCTGTACGGCGTGCAATTCCATCCAGAGGTAGTGCATTCACTTGGCGGTCTGGCTTTAATTCGCAACTTTGTTTACCACATCTGCGACTGTGAACCAACCTGGACAACTGCGGCTTTTGTTGAAGAGTCGATTCGGGAAATTCGTGCCAGAGTAGGTGACAAGCGAGTGCTATTGGCGCTTTCTGGGGGTGTTGATTCTTCTACACTTGCTTTTTTATTGCATAAGGCAATTGGAGAGCAGCTAACTTGCGTATTTATCGATCAAGGCTTCATGCGGAAATTAGAACCGGAGCGTTTAATCAAGCTGTTCCACGAGCAGTTTCATATTCCCGTGGAGTATGTCCAGGCACGCGATCGCTTCCTTGCTTTGCTTGCTGGTGTCACCGATCCAGAAGAAAAACGCCGCCGCATAGGACACGAGTTCATTCGCGTATTTGAAGAAGCATCTAAACGCTTGGGTCCCTTTGATTGCTTAGCTCAAGGCACTTTATATCCAGATGTAATTGAATCAGCTGACACCAACGTAGACCCGAAATCTGGGGAACGGGTAGCTGTCAAATTAAAAGTCATCACAACGTCGGTGGCTTGCCTAAAGACCTACGCTTCAAGCTGGTTGAACCTCTACGCAAACTCTTTAAAGATGAAGTCCGCAAGGTCGGTCGCGCAATTGGCTTGCCAGAAGAAATTGTCCAGCGCCAACCTTTTCCTGGTCCGGGATTAGCGATTCGGATCTTGGGAGAAGTTACCGCAGAGCGATTAGAGATTCTACGCGATGCCGATCTAATTGTGCGCCAGGAAATTAATCGTCACGGGATGTACAACCAGTTGTGGCAAGCTTTCGCCGTCTTACTACCTGTTCGCAGTGTAGGTGTTATGGGCGACCAGCGTACCTACGCTTACCCGATTGTATTGCGCTTGATTAAGAGTGAAGATGGGATGACTGCTGACTGGGCGCGGGTTCCTTATGACTTATTAGAAACTATATCTAACAGGATTGTTAATGAAGTGCAGGGTGTAAATCGGGTGGTTTACGATATCACTTCCAAGCCGCCAGGAACAATTGAGTGGGAATAATAGCGTAGTGTAAGGTGGGCAATGCCGCTCCTACTTATACTTTGGGGATCATGCCTAACCGCTCCAGCATTTGTTCATCATGCGATCGCCGGATTGGTGTAGTCAACAGTATGGCTCCAGTAAAGATCGAGTTAGCACCTGCAAGCAGACACAGTGCCTGTAGTTCGTCACTCATCTCCACTCGACCCGCTGAAAGCCTTACCATCGCCTGCGGAAACAAGATGCGGGTAGTTGCAATCATCCGCACAAGTTCTATCGGTTCAACAGGTGGAGCGGACTGTAACGGAGTTCCTGCTACATGATTTAAGCAGTTAATCGGGATTGATTCTGGAGTCGGGTCGAGA
The DNA here is from genome assembly GCA_030446505.1 of Chroococcidiopsidaceae cyanobacterium YX2bin18. GTDB lineage: Bacteria > Cyanobacteriota > Cyanobacteriia > Cyanobacteriales > Chroococcidiopsidaceae > JAHHHE01. The sequence continues at coordinate 29,615 of JAUJND010000012.1, forward strand.
CTGCAAAGAGCTTCTAGCAATTCCAGCCGATCTTGGACAGATTCGCCAATTCCTAAGATGCCACCGCAGCAGACAGAAATACCAGCAGCACTAACGGCACGGATCGTATCCAAACGATCCTGGTAAGTACGCGTTGTAATAATCTGTCCATAGTAGGCGGGGAGGTGTCAAGGTTATGATTATAAGCAGTCAGCCCAAGCTGCTTTGAGGCGTAAAGCTTGATGCGGCTGTAACATACCGAGAGTACAACACACTTCCATCCCCAGAGCAGCTACTTTGGCGCACCATCTCTAAAACCCGCTCAAACTGGGGATCATCTTTAACCTCTCGCCAAGCCGCACCCATACAAAAACGGGTAGAACCGTTAGCTTTCGCTGTTTGCGCTTCAGCCACAACCGCCTCAACACTCATCAATTTTTGAGGGACAACTCCGGTTTTATTGTGAACACTCTGGGAGCAGTAGGCGCAGTCTTCTGGACAGAGACCTGTCTTGATATTGCTAAGTGTGCATAGCTGGACAGCACGTGGATCGTGATGTTTTCGATGAGTTTGTTGAGCATTAAACAGCAGATCTGGCAAGGGCTGGTAGTAAATTTGGCTGATGCAATCAAGTGTTGCAGACATGGCAAACGTTGGAGCGCGGGTAGTTATAGTTCTTATTAAGTAGAAGCAAGTTACGCTTCAAGTACAGATTACCTTATGTCTACCTGTTAGATTCAAAGCTAATCTGCTCTGACTTGTAATTTGGTGGCTCAACGTGAATTAAAACGCGCACGGGACTAAATTTCTGTTCTAGGCGGGTTTCTACTTCCTCCGTGATCTGGTGTGCTGTCTCTACATCTTCGGCATCTACGATTAAATGCATTTCAATAAAGACTTGGCGACCCAAAAGACCGCGAGAGGCAATGTCGTGGCAGTTAATTACTCCTGATACAGAAAGCGCGATCGCATTAATTGCTTCTGGAGCGATCGCCATTTCATCCACGAGCCAGGGTAGATTATCTTTGATTACTGACCAGCCACTTTTAAATACTAATAAAGCAACTGGAAAAGCTAAAACTACATCTAGCCACTGGAGTTGAGGCAGCTTTAACACGTTTCCCTGCCAAATGCCAATTAATCCAGCTAGGACAGTAATTGTTACCCAGACATCGCTCATCGTGTGTTTAGCGTCCGCAACCAAAATCGGGCTGCCTAGTTGCTGACCAACACGGCGCTCGTAGAAGGCAACGAAAATATTAACTCCCAGCACAAGCAGCAGTAACCACAACTGAGATGGCAATATTTTGACTGGCTCTCCGCCGTTAAGAATTCTGTCTATAGCGCCTTGGAGAATTTCAAAACAAGCTATACCTAAAAACGCAGCAATGCCCAGTGCTCCCACTGCTTCAAATTTCTGGTGTCCGTAAGGGTGGTCACGATCTGGTTTTGGGGAAGAAAACCGACTTGTAACTAATCCCAAAACGTTATTTGCACTATCTGTCACACTATGCAAGGCATCAGCTATCAAACTCAATGATCCCGTCCATGAGCCGACCACAGCCTTCAATGCCATCACGAACAAGTTGAGCAGTAGAGTGATAATTAAAACTCTTCTCACTGCGGCGCGGTTGTCGATAACCATCAGCCTACTTCACTATCCGCAACTGCATTTGCTCATCCAGTTTAGATCTTATAACCTAACAAAGACCCGACTCGCAGGTAACATGGATTAGCAAGATATTCAAATTTTATCGTCTATGTCCTCACAGCTAACACTTAACTTAGTTGAGGGTTCTATTTCCTTTAACTTCTCAGCTTCAGCAGCACGGGATCTCCAACAAGCGATCGCTCAATTAATGGAACGCCTCAAAGTTACTGCCACTAAAGCCACGCCTGGAAGTAAAGCTAGCCCTCAGCAGCCAATGGAATATCGCTATACTGGCGATGTTTTTCTAGAAATTTTCTGCAATCCTAATATCTGGTCTACTCCCTTTGCCGCTAAAGTTCTAATCACGATCCGAGATGCCAGCATCCGTCTGACGACTGAAGCAGAACTAACGCGCCTAAGAGAAGATATTAGTCAGTATTTAGAGCAGATAGGCTAAAGAGTGCAATAAAGTAAGTCTAAATTCCAAACACCTGCTGTAAAGCTTATTACTTACTAGTTGAGTTTTAATTTATGGCTGGGAAAACTAGCTAACTAGATCTTTTCACGCGCTACAACTTCACCTTATTCAATAGCCGCAATGAATAATAACTTGACAAATTTACTGCAACAAGGGTTTCGCATGACCTTAGGCGCAACGGCTTCCTTGGTTGAAACCTTGCAAGATCCGCGAAAGAGAACTGAGAACCTTTCCCAGATTAGTTCCGAGTTAAGCAATATGGCACAGGAATGGGTAGCAAAGGGAGAGATGACGGAGCAAGAAGCCCGCGATTTTGTGAGTAATTTTTTGAATCAACTACGCAATCAACGACCGACAACTCAAACCCCCAATTCTACCGTTCCTACTACATCTACACAGGTTGCACCACCTGAAGTGCAGTTAGATTTACAGGAACTGACAGCACAACTCGCTGCTATTCGCACTGAATTAGAAAAACTGCGTAACTCAGATAATCCTACTTAATGGATGACTAAGCTAATCATTGTCCCATTGTTCACAACCAATTAGATCACCAATGCGATCGCGCAGCAAAAAATCGCATTTCTCTAACTCACATTCAACTCCAACCCACTCACGCGGTGGAATATATTGGCAAAGGCTGTAGATTGGCTGCTGGCGGCTGACCACTCCCTTTTGCACCAATTGACGTGCCTCATCTTGAATAATATTTAGAGAGTACCGGATAGGCAGTGTATTTACGCTCATGCTTTTTACTCACGCAATATTTTAGATTAACTTTAAGCCCTACAAAATGCATATAATAGATAGAATTTCGCTCTTATAAAAAGAATTTGTATTCAGCGATAATGAACTCTTTTCATTTTGACCTCCTGCTATGTCTAATGATATAAATATATGTTACAAGAGTCAACAAACCTTGACAGAATCAAGAGCTAATGTATGAGTGAAAACTCTTACTCTTAAAAGGATTCAACCTTTTTTCTCTAAGAGCTAATCATTTAGGGTAAGGGTAAGGCTTGAAAAAGAATAGTCTAAAGCTGTCTAAAAAGGAAGAAAGATACTTCTTTAGGTAGTAAATATTATCTGCCAAATAATGTTTGTAGCGTAATCGCTTGGGCAACTGGCATCTGTCCATAGGAAAAAACACAAGGAACTCCTGGCGGCAATGCTGGGAGAAAGTGATCTAGGACATAGGGACTACCGTAGACTACCAAGGCTTGTAATTCACCTGAGTGGATTAGTGTATTAAACAAATCTTGTGCTACTAGCGTTATGCCAGCACTACCTCGAAAAGGATTGCCGCGAATAAATAGTTGTAGCAGTGTAAGTCCAGTTTGGGTAGCAGTAGTCGGTGTATGGAGATCAATCAGCGTAGTAGTGTAACCCAGTTGCATTGGTAAAGTAATCGCTGGGGTGTGTTGACCTAAAAAATCACACGCTAGGAGATTATCCACCACAATTAAGTTACGTAGAGGCTTAGATGTCGCAACGTCATCAGGATTGTCAAGTTTTTCTAACTGCAAGGGCAGAGAACTGTAAACTAGTTGAGTCTCTCTTAAAATATGAGAAACTGTAGTAGATGCATTTGGTTGAGCCAACAGCATTAAATTTGTCTCCTGTCCTGTTCCGGTTACCTTCAGCTTGGCTTGCCAAATCCGCTCAACTGAGGCACGAATCCGCTCTGGGGGAATACGACCGCTGTTCACTGCTGCACACACTGCCTGAATCGCTGCTTCTGGATCAACTGGCATCAGCAAAATATCTGCTCCAGCTTCCACTGCTAAAACTGGGGCAACAGTAGCACCATAGCGATCGGCGATCGCACCCATTACTAGAGCATCTGTAACAATCAATTTTTCAAATCCTAGCTGTTGGCGCAATTGCCCGCTCAAAATTCGCTCAGATAATGTTGCTGGTAGTTCAGCATCCCAGCTAGGAATTAGTAAGTGGGCGCTCATCACTGCATCCACTCCAGCCGCGATCGCCGCTTTAAAGGGTGGCATCTCAATCTCAGCTAGTCGCGCAGGTAAGTGGGGTAAGATAGGCAAATCTAGGTGGGAATCGGTAGCAGTGTCGCCGTGACCCGGAAAATGTTTAGCAGTAGTTAGTACGGGATACGCTTGAGCACCTTTAATAAAAGCAGTTGCCAGTTGGCTTACTGTATCTGGAGTTTCCCCAAATGCCCGAACATTAATTACAGGGTTATCAGGATTATTATTAACATCTACAACAGGCGCGAGTACCCAGTTAACGCCAATTGCCAGTGCTTCTTGAGCAGTAGTCGCTCCTATTTGGGCAGCATAATGTTGAGCAAGATTAAGGTCTTTACGAGCGATCGCGCTAATAGCCATTGGTGGTGGAAACCAAGTTGCGCCGGAAAAGCGCTGTCCGACTCCTTCTTCTATATCTGCCGCAATCAGTAAAGGGATTTTTGCCCAGTTTTGCAGCTGTTGCGATCGCAGCGCCAGTTCCCCAGCACTACCTCCCAGTAAAATTACGCCGCCGACACCCAAATTTTCTAACCAGTGCCGGAGTGTTGCTGCTGGTGGTTCCCATTTAGGATATTGAATCTGGTGGTCAAACAGGTAGCCAGAGGCGCGGACTACAATCATCTGGGCCACTTGTTCTGCTAAAGACAGTGTTTCTATATTAGGTAGCCGCTTCACGTTAAATTTTGGAAAATACTTACAGTACAGTAAAGCCTTGAACTGAAGTTCAAGGCTTAAATATAAAGTCTGAATTCTAGAATAGTTGAAAAGGAAACCAGTCTATCCTAAGACACACTAATATAGATGTCTTTGGAGCAGTAACTCCAACCTTACAGACTAATAATTCAACCTCAGCTATTTCTGCTGAATTTGCGATGCTTGCAGGTATACCTTTTGGCTTTTGAGTGCTTCAGCTTCTGCGGCGGTTAAACCCCATTGTTTCTGAGCATCTGCTGTATTAGGCATTGGTCTTAGCAGACCATTTATTGTCAATGTCTGTCCCGGATTAACATCGAGTCTTTTTTCAGTACCACCACTATCTAAAGCTTCATCAAGGACAACTAACATTTGTTGGGTGTTACTTGGACCAACCCAGAAAGTGCGATCGCCTGTTACACCCTGAACTGGAGTGTTTGTCAATTGCACTTGTCTATTGACAAGAGACTGCTGATCTTGGGTGGTAGTAACAACCACCACATCAGTAATCGGTTCAGTAGTGCTGACAACAGTAGGGGCAGTAGTTACTGGCGTAGTAGGGCTGGGGCTAACAACTACAACAGTAGGAGGAGCAGTAACTACTGGTGCAGTTGGGCTGGGGCTAACAACTACAACATCAGGATTTTTTCTCTCTTCGCAAGCAGCAAGAAACACTACAAGAAGTGCCGAGATAGTTACTCTGCTTAACCAAACTGAATCAGCAGCAAAATTTTTAATATACTTTAATGACATTGAAGGCTCACGACTAATTAGATTTCTACTATATCCGCAGATTTGTCCAATGGACGTTTTAAGTTCACCTTAATAGACTTAACTTAAAGAATTAGCAAGCATCAGCACTTCTAGTTGAGTAGAGTAGGGGTTTTGGCGTGATAGGCAGTGTACCTACATCATCATGTTGTAAACCACTGATAACGTTTTGCCGCAAGCGGTTTCTAAACTAAACTTTGCCCTAGTTCGTTTGTAACACTAGGGCAATGTAAGAATTACTGCTACTGCTGCTTAGGCTGTAATTAAAAACGCAAAAATGCCGATCACGCTAGGCGTAAACTATCTTACTTCATCTGATTCAACATCATATTGCTCGTCTATTGTGTCCTGATTATCTGCGAGATTCTCAGGTGGGCGCTCACGGTTCAGCTGGTTAAGCAGTGACAAAACTCTAGTACCGCGTTCTATCGAACGATCTTCTTGAAACAGTACTTCTGGTGTACGGCGGAGGCGAACACGGTGACCAAGTTCAGTGCGAACATAGCCCGTTGCTGACTTCAGACCCGCCATTGTCTCTGCCCTAGCTTCGTCTGTGCCATAGATACTGACAAAAATTTTGGCGTGCTGCAAATCGCCGGAGACATCTACATCGGTTACACTGACAATTCCTGCACCCACACGGTCATCCTTGATGTCATGGAGCAGCATTTGGCTAACTTCGCGTTTAATTAATTCAGCAACGCGAGAAATGCGACGATTTGTAGCCATATTTAACTCGCTTTCTCACAATAAGTGGTATTAATCTGATTTAGGAGTTAATACTCCTGTATGCCCTAGTTTAGTAGATTGGGTTAAGCCCCAACATCGCACGGAGGGTAAAAGAGATAAATAAGAGTAGCCCGACTAATAGACTCATAGTGGCGATCGCTGTGACTGGGCGCTTAAACAGTGGTGCTACTGGCGGATCGCATTCAACAACACTCCTAGAATGATAGTGATGAAGTAACGACAGTAGCGCAAGACATTTTCCCCAAATCCTTCAAACATCTTGTTTTAAATGCCCTTATTTATAAATTAGAGGTTTTTGTGCGGTTTTAAGGTGGATTTATTATAATATATTTTACATTCGGATTGTTTTAATTTATAAAAATTAGATATTTTCAATAATACTAGCTAGTTTGAGAAACCATCTTAAACATTAATGTTAAATCAAAATATTCACCAAATTTCACCACGCCCATTTTTAAAATGGGCAGGTGGAAAAAGTAAGCTAATTGAGCAATATACCCCATATTTTCCTAAAGATTTTAAAACTTACTATGAACCATTTTTAGGCGGCGGTGCTGTATTTTTTCATCTCCAACCTAAAAATGCTGTTATCTCTGATATTAACTCTGAGTTAATTAACACTTACTGTTGTGTTCGAGATCATTTAGAGCAACTAATTCCACTCCTTGAAAAGCACCAGCAAAAACATAGTAAAGAATATTACTACTATGTGCGATCGCAGTTTGAAGCTACGGAATTAGCAAGCGCGGCGCGTCTAATTTATTTGAATAAAACTTGTTTCAACGGTTTATATCGCGAAAATTCAAAAGGTTTGTTCAATGTTCCAATAGGAAAATACAAAAATCCTAAAATTTATAATGCTGAGTTACTTTATTTAGTATCAGAAGCACTTCAATCTGCACAAATTACAGTAAAACCTTTCGAGTCGATTCTAAAGTATGCCAACTTCAATGATTTTGTTTACTTTGATCCGCCTTATTATCCGTTAAGCTCTACTAGCAATTTCACAGCCTATAACTGTAATTCATTTAGTGAGTATGACCAAATTAAGCTGAGAAATATATTTATACAATTAGCTAAAAAAGGGAGTACAAGTTATGTTATCTAACTCTGACTCTCCTTTTATTCGAGAATTATATAAGCACTTCAAAATTCACGAAATACTAGCAGCTAGGGCAATTAACTCGAATGCAGAAAAGCGAGGAAAAAATTACTGAGGTGTTAATAACTTCATATTGAATAATTAAAACGCTCTCATACGCCTTATTCTTAAATTTAACTTTATCATTTTTCCTCGATTATTACTATGTATTTAACCTAAGTACAGGACAAAAGCTTGCAGACAATGAAAGGGAAAGGGTTTCATGAGAATTACTACATTCTTAAGCCATGAAACCCTATGAATCAGGTTACTTTACTTCGAGATGCTTTGCGCCCTCATCTAAGTTGGCATGGTGCAAGATTGAGCTTTATAGCAGCTTTTTTGATTGCGTTGCTGCGAGTCAGAACTGTTAACCTCAGTGAACTGGCAACTGGATTCAGTGGCAAGGCTCAAACAACCTCTCATTACAAACGGCTCCAGCGGTTTTTCCATCACTATGAGATGCTCCCTGCGGAAATTGCACAAGCCGTTGTTGCCCTGATGGCGATTCCTGAGCCATGGGTGGTTTCAATTGACCGCACCGAATGGCAGTTTGGAGATTGCGTCTTCAACATTCTGATGCTGGGGGTAGTGCATGAAGGGGTTGCTTTCCCTCTAGTATGGTGTCTACTCGACAAACGGGGAATTCCAATAGTGCTGAACGCATGAAGTTGTTCAACCAATTCCTAGAACGTTTTGGGGAACGAGAAGTTGCCTGCCTCACAAGCTGACCGAGAGTTCGTGGGTAAAGACTGGTTTGGCTATCTGCTTAGTAAACCACTCACCCCTTTTCGGATTCGGATTCGAGAGAATTATAAGCTCAATGATGGTCGTCAGAGTCTCAAAATTGGGGTTGTGTTTGCAGATTTACAACCTGGACAAACCAAAATTCTGCGTCATCAACGATGCTTATGGGCATACTGGCTGTACATTGCTGCCTTGAGATTAGATGACGGTTCCCTATTGGTTGTTGCGACACAAGCGCACCCACATCAGCAATCACTGATTACGCCAAAAGATGGGGAATTGAAACGGTTTTCGGCATTCTCAAAACTCGTGGGTTTTGCTTGGAATCCACTCATCTAAAGAACCCTGAGCGTTTGAGTAAGCTTCTGGCATTGCTATCCTTAGCCTTGTGTTGGGTCATTTTAACAGGGGAATGGCTACACCAACTTAAACCACTCACCATTAAAAAGCATGGACGTAAAGCAAAGAGCATTTTTCGCTATGGCTTTGACCATCTGCGAAACATTGTTCTCAATTTAGAGCAGAAAATGGATGATTTCTTGAATGCTCTACATTTTTTGTCCTGTACTTAGGTATTTAACATAATTTCTTCAAAATGTTCAACTGTTGGGAAAGGCTCATAGTAATGATGAAGAAGTTGTTTCCATTGTTGGTATTTAGGAGAGCTTCTAAATTCAACAGTGTGAGCTTCTAAGGTTTTCCACTTGACAAGTAATAAATATTTACCCTTAACTTCTATACATTTATGAAGTTCATGAGATAAATAACCATTAATAGATGAAATAAGACTGGAAGCCTGTTTAAAAGAATCTTCAAAACTGGTTTCTAGGTCATCTTTTACATAAAGCATAACTGCCTCAAGAATCATCTCAGTTTTCTCTCAATTAAGTTATTTTTAATTGCACAATACCTTGATCGAAAACGTGATTATCAGTACCGATACCACTGATTACGATGCGATCGCTATACACGTCAAACGCTGCAAAACTTAATTGACTAGCAGAATGCGCCGTCCAAATTGAACGATCTACTGGGCGAACTCCAGCACCAGCACCACAAATTAGGTAAGTTGTGCCGTTAATGGAGCGAGTGCGTTCATAGTTATGATCATGACCATTGATATAAAGTTGAACACCGTATTTTTGCAAGATTGGTGTCAATGTTTTGATTAAATTTTGATTTATCCCGTAGCGACCAGATGAATAAATTTGGTGATGACCAAACACTACTTTCCAAGGAGCATTACTGCGGCTTAGTTCTTGCTCTAACCAAATTAACTGAGTCTTCCAATCAGCATTAGAGTTGGTATCTAAGGCAAAAAACTGCACTGGATCGCGACGGAAAGTATAATAGCGTCCTTGCATATTGAAGCCCGAATAAAGGACTTGAGGATTGCCATTATCAGTGCGAATATCATGATTACCTAGACAGGCATGAAATTTAACGCCTTGCTTGAGCAAAGGCTGATAGGGACGTTCAAACACTGCGTTAATCTTTTCGATTTCACCATCGTTGTAAATATTATCTCCAGCCAATAGTGCCAAATCAAACTCATTTTGGCTGTGATAACGAGTCATTGCTTTAGCTACAGCATATTGATCCTGCGTTCCAGTTCCTTTGTATCGGCAACAGAGACAAAACGGAGCATAGGGGGTTTGAGTTTTGAACCCCAAGAAGTTGCTGGTTCTCCAATAGTAGAGGCGATCGCTGGATGTATATCAGCACTATTAACGTGATACCGCAGTATCTTCCCTAAAAAAGCTAAACCAAAACTGCTAAGGCTACCTAAAAATAGGAACTGACGACGTTTAAGCGGCATGAAATTATTACTCTTATAGCGTGGAATAGGTTAACTATAGGAGGCGGATCGCCGGATTCAACAACCTGAGATAAATTACCATTTTTTCTCGCTTAGAACTGATATCCTTGGTCAACCCAGTAGTGCCAGTCTGCAATTGCTGCTTGAGTTTTGGGATCAGCGTCAATGGCTTCTATGTCACAGAGGGGTACAGAAAAAGTATCTTCAACCGTACCTTCTTTGTAAAGCAGTTCAACGAACATTTCCTCGGAACAATACTCTTCTGGTGACCAAAGAGGAGGGGGGGACAAGGAGACAAGGGGACAAGGGGGAAGATTGATCAAGCCCCCGACAAATGGTCTCAAGAAGAGCGACTAACGCCTTTGGAGAGAAACAAAAGAATTGTGCCGAGGCACACAGTGCGCTGTTTTTTGGGGCAAATACTTTGTCCCAAAATAACAGCATGAGGCACAAAGCGTCATTGTTACAAGCCCCTACGCATCAAGTATGGGGTTTCCCGCAAGTCCGCCCTTCCCCTTGTCCCCTTGTCCTCTTGTGTGACATTCCCACCACTTCAACTGTTTCACTAGTTAAAGAGGAGGTACGTCTGCGGGAAGTCCACAAAGCCTTAAATGGGAAGTTGAGGTGATTGTCAAGGTAGTAGTACCAACCCATCGCCCGTTCTTCTTTGTTATAGGCATCAACTACTATTTCCAGATCAATTCGCTCTTCTCGGCTGTCGTCCCTTTCATTGGCAGGCATAGGATATATGATGATATTGCTAAGTTTAGGAGTACAGGAGCGATCGCTTACTCTATCTCAATCTGAAATTTACAAGAAGTAATCGCCATTTCTAGTAAAATCTGCAAATTTTAAACTTGACTACTATGACTGGATGGGTTCTTGCTATTTAAGTTAAGCAGAAGCAATGAAGTGATAAATTAGGGCTAAAGAAGCAGCACTTTTAAGAATTTATTTTATTTGAGCCTGATGCGCTGTTGAGGGAAATTAAATGTCACAAAATCAGTCCCAACCACAACCGCCGTCTTCCCCAGAACCCCCAGGGAATCCGAAGCAACCCCAGACGCAGCAACTGAAAGCCCAAACTATCAAATTTCTCCGAGGAACAATTGGGGTGTTAGAAGGGGTGGTGGTGAAACTGGAGGCAACACCAACAGTGGCTACAACACCAAGTTTGGACAAGCAGAATTGGTGGAGTGCTGCACTAAGTAAAATTCGCTCTTTGTTACCGGAAAATATTTCTGCAAACCTGTCAAATACAGCTTTGACTGGGATTATTGCTGGAGTTGCTGTAGTTCTTATTTGGACAACCTCAGCCCTCCTGTCTGAGAAGCCTCAGCCTCCTGAAGTGGCAAGTGTTCCTGACGCGGAAGTGCCTGCCCCAATAACGGCTCCACCTGAGTTGACAGCACCCGCAGCCCCAGAACCAATTGAGGTAACACCGTCTCCACCAGAACCAAGTCCCGCGCCTCCTCCTTTAGAACTGACTCCAGAGCAAAATCTGATCGCGTCAATAGAAAATCAAGTAGCTGAAATAAGTAATCGCTACGCCGATGGATTGATTCAGTCAATTCAAGCCAATTTTCAAGGCAGCTGTCTAACTATTAAAGTCGGTGATGGCTGGTACAATTTCAAACAATCGCAGCAGGATAACTTAGCAACCCAGATGCTGGAACGCTCCAAGGAACTGGACTTCAGCCAGCTGGAAATTACAGATCCTCAAGGAACACTGCTGGCTCGTAGCCCCGTGGTAGGTTCTGAGATGGTGATCTTGAAGCGGCAGGCTTAAAATAGTTTTGAGCAAGCGTTTCCGTTGGCTCCTGACTTTCAAAAGTCAGGAGAACGGCGGTTTTGAGTTTTGAGTTCTAAGTTATAAGCTTTGACTTGGAGATCGATACCTGTGATTGCAGTACCAACGACAACAGCGTAAGCCCCTAAATTTAGAGCCTGACAAGCCATTTGGGGTGAAGAGATGCCACCTTCACAAATTGCGGGAATGTTTAGTTGTTTCATTTGGCTGAGGAGTTCAAAGCCGGGAGGAGAAAAGTGTTGAGTTTGGGCAGTGTAGCCGTAAAGCGTAGTTCCGACAATATCTGCACCAGCTGCTTGTGCTGCTACTGCGGCTGCAATTGTATCTACATCTGCCATCACAGGCTTACCCAGTTGATTGTGAATTTGGGCAATCAAAGAGGCAACTTTTTCAGGGCGGTTTCTTAAAGTGGCATCTATAGCGATGATATCTGCCCCAGCATCAGCGATCGCCATAGCATGATCGAACTGCGGCGTAATGTAAACTTCATACCCTGGTAGTTGTTGCTTCCATAACCCAATAATTGGGGCTTTAACTTGTTGTCGTACTGCACTAATATGAGCGGGGGTGTCAATCCGTACTGCAACTGCCCCTTGGTTTATTGCTGCTTGGGCGATCGCCGCAATTACAATTGGCTGATGTAGCGGTGAGTCAACAGGAGCTTGACAGGATACAATCAAGCCGTGACGGAGGGATTCAATAACACTAGTGAAGTCAACTGGCATAACAAGATTTTGAGTTTTAGGTTATGAGCATCTTCGCAGGTTGAGTTAAATCAGTTGCACCAGATCACGGTGATGTTCGTAATCGCGCCTTCGCGGAGAGTGTCTGTCGTCAAGTGCAAGATATCAGTTAAATCATCTGGATGCTAGGCTAAAAAAGTTTTTTACCCCGCTTAACATTCAGTCTAAGCCGACAAGAGAAGATTATGCATCGTATAAATGCGACACCTGGAGGCTGGAACTTTGGGGTAGAAGGCGTTATTTTTTTGGAGCAAACCCCCGCTCCCCTAGTATTTCTAACTGCCGCTGATACCGACATTCAAACCCTAGCAGCAGCAGTCCCCAAACTACCAGATGGATTTCCCGCATTGCGAGTCGCAAACCTCTTGCAGTTGCAACAACAGCTAAGTATTGATACTTATGCTGAGGAAGTTTTGGAGCAAGCACAGGTGATTGTCCTGCGGCTTTTGGGGGGACGTTCCTATTGGACTTACGGCTTAGAAGTATTACAAGAAACTGTGCAGCGTACTGGTGCAGCGTTGTTTGTCATCCCAGGAGACGATCGCGTAGATCCAAATTTAATTACTCACTCAACAGTTTCTCTTGCAGCCGTTAATCAGCTGTGGCGCTACTTTACTGAAGGCGGCGTTGAAAATACTGTCAATGCCCTTCAGTTTGTCGCTGATATTTGTCTCAAAACAACTTATAATCCATTGCCACCACAATTAATTCCGCGTGTTGGTTTGTATCCCTGGAGATCGGGAGCGGGGAAGCGGGGGAGCAGGGGAGCAGGGGAGCAGGGGAGCAGGGGAGCAAGGGAGAAAAGCTTATCACCTCAAAAGGTTGGCATTCTGTTTTATCGCGCTCATTATTTGGCTGGAAATACATTACCAATTGATGCACTTTGTCAAGCACTAGCCCAAAGACAGTTAGAACCAGTACCAGTTTTTGTGTCATCTCTGCGTGTTCCTGATGTGCCATCAGATTTGTGTTCGTACTTGATGCCAAAAGACCAAGAGGGACTTCAGGTGTTGCTGACTAGAACTAGTTTTTCTCTGGCGCGTTTAGAAGCTGAGACACCTCAGCTTGATTTGTGGCAGCAAGTGGATGTGCCAGTGTTGCAGGTAATTCTGAGTGGTGGGACAGCTGATGGGTGGGAATCGCAGTTTCAAGGGCTTTCACCACGAGATATGGCGATGAATGTAGCTCTACCAGAGGTAGATGGGCGGATTATTAGCCGTGCTGTTTCCTTTAAAGCTGTGCAAACCCGCAATCCAGATCTAGAAACGGATGTAGTCGTTTATCAACCGATGAGTGATCGGATTAACTTCGTCGCTGATTTAGCAGAACACTGGGTACGCCTACGCTCTTTGCCACCGCAAAAACGACGAATTGCTCTGATTTTGGCAAACTACCCTAACCGTGATGGTCGCCTAGCAAATGGTGTCGGACTGGATACTCCAGCTAGCTGTATAGAAATACTCAAAGCACTTGAAATAGCTGGGTATGAAGTTGAAAATTTACCGCAAACTGGGGATGAACTAATTCAACGCCTAACAACTGGCGTAACGAATGACCCTGAAGGTCAATTAAGACCAGTGTTGCAACAGGTGAGTTGGTTGGAGTATCAACAATATTTTGCGACATTGCCTCCTTTGGTACAAGAAGGGATTTGCGATCGCTGGGGAACTTGTGAGCAGGGAGAGAATACCTCAGCTTTTGCTATTTCCGGGATTCAACTGGGGAATGTGTTTGTCGGGATTCAACCCGCGCGAGGCTATGATATTGACCCGACTTTAAATTATCATGCCCCTGATTTAGAGCCGCCCCATGCTTACCTGGCTTTTTATTATTGGGTAAGAAAAAATTTTGATGCTGATGCAGTTGTTCATGTGGGCAAACATGGAAATCTAGAGTGGCTACCAGGTAAAAGTGTCGCCCTGTCAAATCGTTGTTATCCAGAAGTAGCGCTTGGTTCCTTGCCGCATCTGTACCCATTTATTGTCAACGATCCGGGTGAAGGAGCACAAGCTAAACGTCGTGCTCAGGCAGTGATTATAGACCACCTGACACCGCCGATGACGAGGGCGGAACTGTACGGTTCTTTGGCACAACTGGAAGGATTAATTGATGAGTATTACGAAGCTCAAAGTTTAGACCCGTCAAGACTGCCAGTAATATGCGATCGCATTACTCAGTTAGTCTGCTCTGAACAGTTGCATCAAGATTTAGGCGTAGATTTAACATCAACCGCTCCCTCTGATCTCGCGGCATTTCTTACCCGTGCTGATGGCTATTTGTGCGAACTGAAAGAGGCGCAAATTCGTGATGGTTTGCACATTTTTGGTCAGTGTCCCCAAGGACGACAGTTGCAGGACTTAGTTGTGGCGATCGCGCGTCAGCCTAGCAATAATCACATCGGGATAACCCGTGCGATCGCACAAAGTTGGGGGCTAGATTTCGACCCTCTAACAGCAGATTTAAGCACTCAGCTATCAGCAGTTGATCTGAAGACTTTAACTGATAAAACTCAGCACTCTTGTCGCACTGTGGGAGATGCGATTGAAGTATTGGAGCAACACGCAGCAGATTTGGTAGAACAATTAATAACTGCTTATTCTGTAGAGCCGTTGCTTACTACGTCTTTACCTGAATTAGACTGGATACGCGATCGCCTCCTTCCGGCTCTGCAACAAACAACTCAAGAAATCACTCAGTTATTGTGTGGACTAGATGGGCGATATGTCCCTAGTGGAGCAGCTGGTGCGCCTACACGCGGTCGTCCAGAGGTATTGCCCACAGGTCGTAATTTCTACTCGGTAGACATTCGTGCGATTCCGACTGAAACTGCTTGGGATATTGGTCGTAAGGCAGCCGCAGCACTTATTGAACGCTATACCCAAGAAAATGGCGAATATCCCAAAACACTAGGCTTATCTGTTTGGGGAACTTCCACAATGCGGACTGGTGGTGATGATATTGCCGAAGCATTAGCTTTAATCGGCGTTCAGCCAGTCTGGGATGGTATTTCACGGCGGGTAGTAGACTTTGAAATTTTGCCACTTTCTGCTTTATCACGTCCTCGTGTAGATGTAACTTTACGAATCTCAGGCTTTTTCCGTGATGCTTTTCCTAATCTGATTGATTTATTTGATTCTGCTGTTACAGCTGTGGCGGCATTGGATGAACCGTCAGACCAAAATCCAATAGCCGCGCAAGTACGCCAGGAAACACAGCATTGGCAAACCACTGGATTAACTCAACAACAGGCAGAAGTGCGATCGCGTTACCGAATCTTTGGCTCTAAACCCGGAGCTTACGGCGCTGGACTCCAAGGCTTAATTGAAGCCCAAAACTGGACAGATGACCAAGATTTAGCCCGTGCTTATATTAACTGGAGTTCTTACGCCTACTCCAAATCATCTGAAGGTCGCGCCGCTCCAGAAGCGTTTGAGCAGCGTCTACAACAAATGCAAATTGTTTTACACAATCAAGACAACCGCGAACACGATTTGCTCGATTCTGACGATTATTACCAATTTCAAGGCGGTTTAACAGCAGCAGTACGTTCTGTACGTGGGCAAAATCCCCAAACATACTTTGGTGACAATTCAATTCCTGCAAACCCGCGCGTTCGCAACCTCAATGAAGAAATAGCAGTCGGGTCTCGTTCCCGCGCTAGTTAATCCTAAGTGGATTGCTGGAGTGATGCGTCACGGCTACAAAGGTGCATTTGAAATGGCGGCAACGGTAGATTATTTATTTGCCTACGATGCCACAGCTAAGTGTGTAGAAGCTCATATGTATCAAGGTATTGCAAAAGCTTACCTTTTCGATCCGGCTGTCCAAGCATTTATTCAAGAAAAGAACCCTTGGGTGCTGCGAGATATGGCAGAAAGATTATTAGAAGCGCATCAACGTGGTCTATGGCAAGAAGTTGATCGGCAGATGCTGGATAGATTGCGATTACTTGTTCACCAAGCCGAGGCAATTATTGAGGAAAAGTAGCTATCAAATTTTATCAGAAAAAATGCTCATAATCATCATGGCTGCCAATCCAAAACCATGTAACTGTTATCACCCTCCAAAATGCCAACTGCCCGATAAGCCAAGGTTATTCGGTTGTGTGGCAAAAACGATTTGAGGAGAGGCGATCGCTCTCAATTCGTGTTTTTTATTGGGCAATGGCAAAAAGTTGAGACACCAACTGTATTGATGCTCGTGTATCGCCAAAGTCAGCGCCAAGAAAATTGCCCTTAAAGAATCATGTTAATTGCCTCAATGCCGTTCAAAGTTGGTCGTGCCGTATTGAAACAACCAAATCCCATTCCTGGTTTTGTCAGTCGTTTGAGCAAGCGATGGTCTTGCTGCACTCGTCGGTTGTTGAAATACTTTACCTGCCGCAGTTGTGCGCTTTTTGGGTAGCTGCTTATTAGCTTTGAGTGCATCAAGAAGGGCAGGAGGATAGGCAGCATTTTTATCGACATTGACAACCCGTGGAGTCTGAGTATGAGTAGCATTGAGTGTTTTAGGCAAGAAGCGCTCTGCACAAGAGTGGATCACGCTTGGCACTCAACAGAAAATCCAGGGTGTTCCCCTGCGAGTCCACCGCACGATCCAGATACTTCCACTGCCCTTTGTTGACCTGAATGTACGTTTCATCAACTCGCCAGGAATCATTAGTCGGTTGGAGATGAGGACGAATGCGTTTGTCCAATTGCGGACCATATTTCAATACCCAACGATTAATTCTCGCATGCTCCACCTCAATACCAAGTTGCTGCCATCATCTGTTCCAAATCTCGGTAACTTATGGCATAGCCGCACTACCAACGCACCTTGAGCAAGATGATTTCTGGTAGAAATTGTCGCCACTTAAACACACAGGGAGTAGACTTGGAAAGTCGTGTGGAACCATTCAGCCTTTCCACCCTATCATTTTTCAATTTTTGCGACACAACCGAGATTCGTAATGGTAACAGCTAGAGCATGGTCCCGCTGGGTTTACTGCACATCGAATAATTTCCGAGTGAGCATTAAATCGGCAGCTAGCATTCCCAATTACCCAACGCCCCTCTACAAGGCTTCGCTCATCTGGTTGTTGTGCCGACTGCACATAAATATCAACTTCCTGCAATCGATAGCGCCCTGCCTTCAAATGATAGCGGTGGCGGCGCTCTAAAACGGCGTAGGTTTTACCTTTGAGATCAAGATAATTACCGGGTTGCGGTGTCCAATCTAGTTTAATCTTTCCTAGTGACTTACGCGGGTGCATCAGAATTATTTGTGTTGGAAGCTCCATAAATTTCGTTAATGTGGTTGACATTATATGGTATCGCATAATTACCGAAAGCTTTATCGAGCTTAGATCAGGCTAAGGGAAAGGCGATCGCCTTTCATTCAACTCTTAATTCCTTAAAGCCTGAATCTGTGATCACTTGAGCGAACTGCTGATATCCGAATTCAACTCTAGCTACTAGTATTGATACGTTACTACTAATGCAGCAGAATTGGTTTATTAATTTCTGTTACGCCATCACAATACTGTTTTAGGGGGTATTGTGACTTCCCAAATACCTTGATTTCCGCCATATTCCAGAACATAGATTTTATTCTGGATAATTTCAGCATCAATAGGATTTGTAAAACCTCCAACAATGCGCCTCGCGCGAAGTTGATAGTTACTAGTGCCTTTAGTCAAATTCAGATGCAGCAAATCCTGGCTCGGATCTTTAAAAGGACCTTGTACTGTTTCCCCAGTTGGATCGCCTTTTACCCAACTTAACATGAATCCATCTCCTTGGAATTCGGGACTCATTGCTTTTTGGACATCAAAAACTAATCCCAAAGGAGAACGGTGTGACGTAAAAGTGCTTAAAGATCGTCCAAGAACACTAGCATCTTTAACAATCCCATTTTGAGAATCGCGGAAACTATCGGCGTGTGGTCCAAAATTAGGAATTGGTTCAGTTAAGGTTCTATTCGGGCGAGTTGGAAAAGTTGGATCGTTACGATAAAAGCCATTTTTGACCGCGTAAAATCGCGGATCTAACAATTGATCGTTAGCCGGATTATAGTTGGGGAATTGTTGGGGATTATCCGCCCCACCTATCCGCCAGGGAAAGCCGTAATGACGACCTGAACGCAGCCAGTTCAATTCTTCTGGCATATCGCGATCGGGACCATTCTCTGGACCAAACAAATCTCCATTAGGCGCAAATGCCATATCAAAAGTATGACGTAGTCCTTCGGCAAAGATATACCCATTTGCCTTTAAGGTGGCTCGATTGTTTGGCAGGAAGATATTTTGACCACTGGTAGGCAAACGGAATATACAAGTAGTTAATCCTACTTCACGAGTATTTGGAAAAAGACCACCAGCAGCCTGAACTTCACCATGATCAGTACGAGAACCACTATGCAAATAGATAAAAGCACCATCGGGGCTAACAATCATGCCATCAAAACCATGATCGAAGGCTGTGTTGCTTTTGGGATAGCCAGCAGTTTCAGCCAAAGTTGACCAATTGCGCTGTCCCGTAACTGGATTAATTATGCCTTTAACAAGGGTCGCTTTATTTAGACTATTTCCAACGTCTGTCATCCCAACTAAATAAATTGTCCCGTTAGGACCAATCGCCATGCCTGGCGTATTAGTTAACTTATGATCAATTTTGTTGTAGACAAAGGTACTCGTACCAGTGGCTAAATTAACTGTATAAATTTCACCATTTCTTTTCAGGTAATAAAGAGTATTATTGCGAGGATCTTTAACAATCCGAATAGAAGGAGAGGATGATAAGGTATTTGTAATATTGCGAACTTTGACATCGGTTCGCAAGGATTGAGGAGCAGCCTGAGCAACGTTGATACCTTGACTCAGCCAAACTGTTGTAAATACCAGGATTTTGGTAATAAAAATACCCCGCATGGGAGCAAATTTACTGGTAAATTTGCGTTTGTACTGGCTGGAAGATTTAGTATTATTCATTTTTAATACTCCAAACAAGTGTTGGATTAGGTTACACAGGTTCTATTATAAGGATTAAACTTGTGAACTCTCCATTTAAATCATCAGGCTCAAAACTAGGGATTTATGCGAGCTGCTACAAAGCTTCACATTAAGCTGAGGCAAGATTTAAATAACAGACTGCTTTGCCAAAGGTATTGTATAGCGGCGGGAAGATTATTAGAGCAGATATATTAGCTGATTCCGATGGTACTACACATATACACTTTCTCCTAGTTACTGCTGAATAAAAATAACCGCGATCGCTTGTCTAAATACTCAACTTAAGACAGCGATCGCGGTTAAATTGTTCTATCACACCACCAAGACTTAGCTTGTTTTCACCAAACCACTAAGCTTAAATTGCTGCTTCAGTTGCTTGGGTTCCTTCAGCATGGTTAGTATCAGCAGCAGACGCAGCAGTGTTATCTGCAAGATTAACCTTGACCACTTGGCGACGAGCTTCAGTCACCTTGGGTAGTGTCAGTGTCAGAATACCATTTTTGAATTCGGCTTGTACCTGGTCATTTTGAACTGCTACGGGTAGAGCAATTACGCGCTGAAACTTGCCATAACGGAATTCAGTGCGAAAGCCACCCGCTTCAGTCTTTTGATGGCGATGCTCCCCACTAATAGTGACAGCTTCCCGCGTTACCTGAATATCGAGGTCTTTACCTGCAACACCTGGAATCTCGGCTCTTAGGATTAAATTGTCCTCAGTATCTTGTAACTCAACCGCAGGCTTCCAGGTTACTTGAGCCGCACGGTTAACACCTACCATCTCCTCAGCTTGAATACGGGATGGAATCTGCTGCAACTCTGCTATGTCAAACATTTGATCCATTTGACGACGTAGAATTTCCATTTCTAGGAAGGGTGTCCAACGAATCAGTGCCATAAGTAACGTATCTCTCCGTTTGATCTCGTTTAAAAATATTTGATTTACACTTCTCTATAATGCCCAGCCTGTATAGGTTTGCGAGTGAGGTAAACCGGATTTATGTAGGAGTGGATAGCCGCCTTTTGATTGGGAGCAGGGGAGATGAGGAATTAAATCTTTTGTCTTTTGTCTATCTTAACTAAGGACATATTACAGAATTTAAAGTTCTGTAGCCTTTTGCTGAAGGAGACTAAGGCTGTGCGGTACACTATGCCTTGATTATAAGTATGTGCCGACACGAACACTCGTTTGGAGTCTTGATTAAATGTCTCATAACGTTAAGATCTACGATACCTGCATCGGCTGCACCCAATGCGTCCGTGCCTGCCCAACAGACGTTCTGGAGATGGTTCCCTGGGATGGCTGCCGAGCCCAACAGATTGCCTCCTCCCCACGGATAGAAGATTGTGTAGGTTGCAAGCGGTGTGAAACCGCCTGTCCTACCGACTTTCTAAGTATCCGGGTTTACCTGGGTTCTGAAACTACTCGCAGCATGGGTCTTGCTTACTAAGAAGTTCACTCAATTTTTAACAAGAAATTAAGTGGGTTGATAGCAAGCACAGTTAAACTGATTTTATTTTCTTGGTTGAGTTTTACAATCTGTGCTGGTTTCAAGTAATAGAGGAAGTAAGTTGCTTCCTCTTTTTTATGCGATAGCGCTATCTTTAATACTGGCAAAAAGATTAAGATTCTTGACGGCTTCCCCGTAGCCCTTGTAGGTTTTAGAACATAGGAAAAGAAGGAGTGTGCTAGATGTGCGGAATTGTTGGCTATGTTGGCACTCAAGCAGCTACAGGAATTTTGCTGGCAGGGTTGGAGAAACTAGAGTACCGAGGCTACGACTCTGCTGGCATCGCCACTGTTTTAGAGGGTGAAATTCACTGTGTTCGGGCAAAAGGCAAACTCCACAACCTTCGGGAAAAACTAGAACGGATAGAAAACCCTGCCCAAATTGGTATTGGACACACTCGCTGGGCGACTCATGGCAAGCCAGAAGAATACAATGCTCATCCGCATATGGATACAGCAATGCGAGTGGCAGTGGTTCAAAATGGGATTATTGAAAACTATCGTGAGTTGCGTACAGAACTCAAACAACTGGGACACGAGTTTCGCTCTGATACGGATACCGAAGTTATCCCTCACCTGATCGCTGAGTTTTTACAAAACCCTACTTCCTTTTTGGAGGCAGTAAGACAGGCTGTTAACAAATTAAAGGGCGCGTTTGCTATAGCAGTTATTTCTGCTGACTACCCCGATGAACTAATCATTGCCCGTCAACAAGCTCCTTTAGCGATTGGATTTGGTCAAGGAGAATTCTTCTGTGCCTCGGATACACCAGCACTTGTGCCTCACACTAGAGCAGTGCTGACCTTGGAAAATGGTGAATTAGCGCGACTAACACCTCTGGGGGTTGAAATATACAATTTTGCAGGCGATCGCCTCAAAAAACACCCGCGTACCCTGAGTTGGAATCCGGTCATGATTGAGAAACAAGGCTTTAGACACTTCATGCTCAAGGAAATCTATGAGCAACCAAGAGTTGTCAGAGCTTGTTTAGAAGCTTACGTAAATGATGATTGGCATCCACCAGCATCATCGCAGCCGATTCGTCTAGGTTTACCAGGTGAATTTTATCCAGATTTGGCACAAATTCAAATTGTTGCTTGTGGTACTAGTTGGCACGCCAGCCTCGTAGGTAAATATCTGCTAGAACAGTTGGCGGGAATTCCCACAAGGGTACAGTACGCCTCTGAGTTTCGCTATGCACCACCACCACTGACGGCAAACACGCTAACAATTGGCGTTACTCAGTCTGGGGAAACAGCGGATACGCTAGCGGCTCTAACAATGGAAAAACAGCGCCGCTGCGATCAGCCGCCCCAGTATCAACCACGACTATTGGGGATTACTAATCGGCTTGATAGTACGCTAGCAGGCATAGCAGAGCACATGATTGACACTCATGCTGGAATTGAAATTGGAGTTGCCGCAACTAAAACTTTTATTGCCCAGCTGTTAGCTTTTTATTGTCTAGCCTTGGATCTCGGTTATCGTCGCCAAACCATTTGTCCAAATCGCGTGGCAGAAATTTTGAGTGGGTTACGCCAGCTGCCAGCTGAAATTGAAATGATTTTAGAGATTCAAGAGCGTTATATTCAAGAATTAGCTCACTCCTTTGCTGATACTCAAGCTTTTATTTTCATCGGACGCGGGATTAACTTTCCGATCGCACTAGAAGGAGCGCTGAAGTTAAAGGAAATCAGCTATATTCACGCCGAAGGCTACCCAGCTGGAGAACTGAAGCATGGACCAATCGCGCTATTAGATTCTAAAGTGCCAGTGGTAGCGATCGCTATGCCTGGTAGCGTCTACGAGAAGGTACTCTCAAATGCCCAAGAAGCCAAAGCTCGTGATTCTCGCTTAATTGGGGTTACTTCAATGAACAATCCAGAAGCAGCTGAAGTTTTTGATGAACTAATTCCAGTTCCAACTGTTGAGGAATTACTTTCGCCGATCATTAGCGTGATTCCATTGCAGCTGTTGGCTTATCACATTGCAGCACGTCGAGGCTTGGATGTCGATCAACCAAGGAACTTGGCAAAATCTGTAACAGTAGAGTAGGCATCAGTGCTGACACTGGGGACAGAAGTGAGTTGAGCGCCCAGCCAATCTTATTCGCTGAATTGGTAGACCACAGATACGACAAGGTTCCCCAGTGCGGCTATAAACCCAGGCAACACCACTATAATTACCATTAATACCTTGGACATTAAGAAAGTTACTAAAGGTAGTACCACCAGCAGCAATACTGGTTTCTAAAACCTGAATAATTGCCGCCCGCAGGCGTTCTATTTGCCCTAACTGTAAATCCGCACCCAGCGTTTCTGGTTGCACTCCACTGCAAAACAGCGCTTCATCGGCATAAATATTGCCTAATCCTGCTACTAGCGCCTGATCTAGCAGCACCGTTTTTATCGGACGGCGGCAATTTTTCTGCTTTTCAGCCAAAAACTCCACAGAAAAATCACTTTCAAACGGATCTATTCCCAGTTTCCCAAACCAGTAATAACGCCTTCAATTGCAACTTCCGGTACCCACCACATCTGACCGAAGGTGCGCTGGTCAACAAAGCGTAACTCGCGTCCAGCAAAGAATAACCGGACTCGCGTGTGTTTTTGTAATGGCTCATCCCGCTCCAGCCACAGCAGTTGACCAGTCATCCGCAGATGTACACCCAAGTAGCCAGCCATTGGTTGCGATGATGATCTATTCAGTTCTGCTAGGAGATATTTACCGCGACGATGCCACTGAGTAATCGTTGTTTCCTTCAATCCAGCAAGAAACTCACCCACAGAAAGCGGGTAGGCAATGGTGCGATTCAGCAACACATCCCCACCCGTGATTTCTTTGCTCAGGGTCACTTGATTCAGACCCCGCCGCACTGTTTCAACTTCAGGCAGTTCTGGCACAACCTAACGCTGAGGATTTCCTTGATCCGGATCGCCTACGACAACAGAACTACTATCTCCAGCCTCTGGCATTGTACTCGGTTCACCCTCTGTATCCAAAGGAGTGCCTTGACCCGTTGTGCGTGTGCGTTCGTCGATAGTAGTTTGTTTGCCGCCAGAAGCAGTAACTGAGTTATTTTTTCGACTTCGGTGTTGGTTTTTCTAGCTCTTGCACTTCATCGTAGCCAAAGTTGTTGGTGTTGACACCAGCGTAGTTCAAGTTGTTGAAGCGAACAATCACTGGGTAGCGAGTGGTACTTCCTTGGTCGATAGAAGCAACCAGCCCTGTGTCTTGAAACCAGTACGATTCTTTCCGGAGAATCCGCACTTTAGAACCACGTTCAACCATGATTATTTTTCCTTTTAGTTATTAATTTGCCAAATCATCCGGCTAATTGATTTCAGCGTACTATCTGATTGCAACCAGCTACTGTACTGTCTAGCCTTTAAGTTTTATTACTAATCTCCCAGCGTAGCTGAACAAAATGGGCTATCTGTCCCCAAATATCTTGTGTAACTGTGATATTTTCTATTGCTAGCTTAAGAATAGCTGTTGGCAAATGCCTTTGAGCTAATATAGCAATCTGATTTGATTTGTGGGATGGGCATCCTACCTGTCCAGGAACCAGAAGCCTGCACCACATTCATAAATGAAATAGGACCATATATACTCTAGTTCAGGCATAATAGTCCTTGTAGCAGCCACACCTAAACCCAATAGTTACTTCTTTGTTTATTGTTATCTGAATTGTCAGGCATTTGCCAAAGATAACTAAGAATCGTTGCTCCTTTGCTACCAGGCTGACATCAAACTATCTTAGTTTCCCTTAGCATGGCAGCTACAAGCTTTAGGTTTAGTGTAGGTGGTCGCTATATTAAAGGACAATTATCTTTTAGCTAAGAAAGTGTCTTGTCGCTGATGGTGGGCAGAGTACAGCAGTTAACATCATTTAGGCAGACTTTACCCCACTGCAAAGCCCAACGAACTAGTGCTACTCGATTGTGAGTTGCTGTTTTGTTCAAAATATTGCTGATATGGTTATCGACAGTACGCTTGCTAATTTCCAGGTGTTCTGCTATTTTTTCATTGCTTAAGCCAGCGGCAACTAGTTCTATTATTTGCAGCTCTCGATCTGAGAGGGATACAGGGGTCTGAGACTCGCCACCAACCATAGCTTAATATATCCTTAGTTATATCTACTTACTCTCCTTGTTTAATTCTAGAGGATTCTTTAGGGGTCAGGCTTTCAAGTTGTAGAATTGATAGTATTCCAGATTAACTATTGCAACTTTTTTCAGGTGATAAAGAATCAGGAGTCTAACAATAATCTCTGTAAATTTACTTAATATTATTTATATAATTAGTAAAATATTAATCCTGTGTAGGCTGGAGATGATTAGCTAGACGCATATTTATCTAGTGGCAATTTTAACAACTGTTAATCATTTTTTCAGAATCTGAGTAAATCATTTTTTTGCTAAATTATACGTAATTATGCTGAAACTGACTTCGCAGGCAGCAATAATTTTTCTCTCAGGTACATTTGCACTTGCTGGTGTTGCCTGTAGCAGAGAACGAAATGCTAATCGCTCCAGCACACTGCCTATTGCTACAACACCTAGTGCTGCACCAATTAAAGTATCAGCCGCACCACATACCAAATTGAAGGCACAAGAAGTAACAGAATTGCACCCTGATTACTTTGAACTTGCCTCAGACAAAGCTTATAGTGCTTTTACTATCAGGCAATCTGCCCAGTCACCAGATGACTGGCGTTTGGTAGTGATCCTGTGGCAAGAAGCGATCGCCTTGATGAAAGCAGTACCAGCCTCCAGCCCCCAAAAAGTAGTTGCTCAAAAAAAGATTGCGGAATACCAGGAAAATATCACTCATGCCCAACAGCAATACACGCGCCCAATTGAGAATAATGCTCCTTCAGTTGCCGCCGTTCCAGTTGCACCGTCAGTGATCAGCACCCCTAAAATAGCTGCTATGCCGTCTTCTATGCAACTACAGCAGGTGTTTCAAGCTCCAATTAAACGTCGAGCGAGTGGAACGCCAGTAATTGAGGTCACATTCAATGGTATGCAGCAATTTGAGATGATTGTGGATACAGGAGCCAGTGGCACGGTGATTGCCCAGCAGACAGCAAGCTGCCTTGGGAGTTCTGCCAGTGGCTAAAGCAAAAGCAAATACTGCCAGTGATACAGCCGTAGAATTTTCAATTGGCTATGTTGATTCTATCGAAGTTGGTGGAGCTATGCTTCTCAATGTACCAGTAGCGATCGCTTCCTTCTCCTAAATTAGAAACTGGGCTGCTGGGACACGACTTCCTTAGCAATTATGATGTCACAATTAAACGCGATGTTGTTGAATTTCGCCCCCAGTGATCTGCGTTTAAGTCTAAACTCATATCTCAATTATTAAAAAGAGTGCCTATCCACAGCGCTCTATGCAAATGAAGGAAGTAATGAAATCATTTCTCACAGTATTTATTTGGATTACGGGAGTTACCTTAGTTCACAGTGACGCAATTAACTACGGTATGCCGGCGGCGATCGCCCAGGATGCGGAGGGGTGCTTTATGGTAAATTCATCCGGTGAGGTAATCAACTTAAGTAGCCTCTGCGGTGTTCCTGCTAGTGAAGTTCCTGCTAACCTTCTTACTACAGGAGTATCCCCAAGAGTAGTTCAAGCCAAAATTAAACGCCGTCAGGCTGGAACACCAGTTATTGATGTGACTTTTAATGGCAAGCAGAAATTTGAGATGCTTTTAGATACTGGAGCCACTCAAACGACAATTACATCAGAGATGGCAAAGGCATTAAACCTAGTGCCAGTTGGTACAGCAACAGCACATATTGCTAGTGGCGAAACTGTGAAATTTCCCATAGGACGGGTAGATTCTATGGGAGTGGGCGGTGCTGTAATCAACAACAGTATGGTTTTGATCGGAGCATTTCCCCTACTAGGACAAAACTTCTTTGGTCGTTATGACATGACAATCAAGCGAGACGTAGTTGAATTTCAGCCTCAGTAATGCTATTCGTCATGGAGAAATCGTACCAGTTGTTCTAACTTCGACCAAGCAACACCACTACGCAGGATATCTCTGACAAGAGTAATGCCGTCGGAATGATTGCCTAATTCGATTAGTCCTCCTACCTGAAGCGCTAAAGAGGTATTAAGAGCCACTACATCTTGTTGCGCCTGCGTTCCCTGTCCTTGAAGTACCGCCCGGAGAATCTCAGCATTCTGTTGCACATCACCACCGCGTAACGCCGCAGTCGGAGCAGGTGTTAAGCCTAATTCCTGAGGATTTAAAGTAGTTAGCTGAACTCCACCATCAGATAGCACTGCTAAATCAGTCAAATCAGCCAAACCAGCCTCATCCAATTTTTCTCGCCCATGCAGGGCGATCGCCCGTTGTGTACCTAGCTGCTGCAAAGCTTGGGAAATCGGGGCAAGTAGCATTGAGTCAAAAACCCCAATTACTTGCCCCGTCGGACGTAACGGATTCACCAGTGGGCCTAGTAAGTTGAACACCGTCCGCACTTTTAAGCTGCGCCGCAATGGTGCAACAACTTTGAGTGCTGGATGCCAACTAGGAGCAAATAGAAAA
This sequence comes from Chroococcidiopsidaceae cyanobacterium YX2bin18, assembly GCA_030446505.1. Classification (GTDB taxonomy): domain Bacteria; phylum Cyanobacteriota; class Cyanobacteriia; order Cyanobacteriales; family Chroococcidiopsidaceae; genus JAHHHE01. Next base: position 57,254 of record JAUJND010000012.1, read on the forward strand.
GTGATGCCTACTTCAGAAAGTGCTGCTTGAATTTTCTCTCCAGGGGCATTCAGGTTAATTCCTAGTGCTTCCAAGACATCGGCAGAACCCACGCGACTAGAAGCAGAACGATTACCGTGTTTGGCAACTGCAACACCAGCAGCTGCCGCGACAAAAGCAACTGTGGTGGAAATATTGAAGGTTGAGGCTCCATCCCCACCAGTGCCACAGGTATCAATTACAGGAAAATTGTGAGAGATTGTCCCTTGGCATGACTGAGCTTGCAAAACTTGAGCCATCCCAGCTAGTTCCTCTGCTGATACACCTTTAGCCTGAATAGCAGCTAAAATTGCTCCTGATAATTCTGGCGGAATTGTCTCAGTTAGCCAGGCTTGCATTAACTGAGAAGCTTGGCTGCGGGAAAGCGATTGACGATCTAGCAATTGCTGCAACAATCCATTATCCCAGGTAGGCTCAAGAAGGGCAGTGGGGATAGGTGGTGCTACGGGTAAATCAGTCATAAGCAGTCAAAGTGTTTTGCATTGTGTTTGGCTAGCGATCGCCTTTTCGGGTAAAGCAATGCTTCTACTGCGGTTTAGTTTCCATTGGACAAAACTGCTTAGTGTCTGGGATGAATTGCCAAGCAATTCCCTCTGGATCTTTACTGCGACTCCATTCTGGAAAGTCTGGATCGTCTCTGCGTTTATAAACAGTGCTGGAATGAACGTCGAGCCGTTTGGCAAGTTCAGATTGAAGTAGATATGCAGGTGCAGATTGGAATACTGGTTCTGTTTGTGCCTGGACAGGAGTAACGATAGCTGTTTCTGGATGAGTAGAAGTGTCTTTACTTTGGAGTAATTGATTTTGGTTTGACGACAGCGGCAAATCTATCACCTCACCCAGCCTGCTACTATCTTCAGATTGGAGTTGGTATTCAGTTGTTGACTGGAACTGCGCTGGTTCTGTTTGTGTAGCTTCAAAAGTATGATTGATTAAGGCTGTAGCTGGCTGTTCTGGATGCGTAGCAGAAGTGTCTTTACTTGGGAATAATTGGTTTTGTGACAGCGGTATCTGCTCCTGTTGAGTCAGGCTAGATAATTCACTATCATCCAATATTTTGCCTAGAGTGCTGGCAGTCATAAAGTAATACACTCTATCTTGTTCATAGTCTCGATACTGAGCGCCGAATTCTGCGGCTTTAGTCTCTAGGTAACGCTTTGCTATTGCAGCAGAGAAGTTACTTTTCATTGCTAAATCCAGTGCTGTAATACTGCCTCTGTTTTCCTTAATCAGCTGATGAAAGGTGGGATTTACTTTCTGGCACCACTTTTGCCATTGATAACGCTTCCAAAAATTAAAACTGATGTTCAACACAATTCCTGCCAGCAGTACTGGCCAGGTTGCGAACAGGAAAATAATCAAAAGCGAGATTGGCAAGATGAGAATGAGGACGACATCGGCGCTGCTATCTATTGCTTTTTCATTCATGCCCGTTGTTGCAAATTGACTTACTGGCAAACAATCTTATCTTGGCAAAAATTGGGGCAATAGTTTGTAACTTTTTGAAATGGCGATCGCAATCACTACCAAAAAGCGCTGAAGGGACTTAAAGTTCTTCAAATATCTTCAAACTTATATTTGGGGTAGTTAAATCATTCTTAGTCGGTAGGGGCGGCACAACCCGCAATACATCTTCCAAGTCCTCATCCCGCTTGACTTAACGTGCTGACATCTTAAGGTAAGCTGAACATTGCCTATTGTTTAGACCCGCTAACGCCAGCAAAGTACGATAGCCTGTAATAAGCCTTCAACCGCTTCAGTGCGGGCAAAAAAAGTATGCTCACATGAAAGAAGATTTACAAATGACTGGGGTTACGAGGGATAGTGACCGTACACTCGTAACCTCTTCAAAAGTCATCCCTTCTTCAGTTATGAGAACAGCTCTCTACGAAAAATTTAAGTTAAAAGTTCTTCATAATCCTGTTTTAAATAGAAGCCTAGTTAGTTTCCAGGCAAATAAGCAAGTTCCCTTCTATAGTTGGTTCAAGTATAAAGAAGGATTTTCAGAGCGGTTAGTTAAATTTATCCTTCAAAACTTAAAGCCACAACTAGGTATACTGCATTATCCCTTAGCAGGCGGATGCACTGCGCTTTATGATTAAAGTAATTAGTCATGGCACACTAAGGGGATTGAACTTCTCCCTGTCGGCATTTATGCAATACAAGCTCGATTTGTAGCTGACAGAATCAATCTTGAGCAATTCAAGATAGTAGTTGCTGAACTTGAGAAGGTAAACTTTGCGGATTACTACGACCAAAGATATCCATTTAGGCATATTGCAATTACTCGTGGAGCGTTCTTGCCAGTAGAGGAAGAACAACTAGTTGGCTATATTTCTTATTGCCACAACTTTGTCTCGAATGATGATATTCGTACCCTACTGCTCTATGCCGCTTTCTGTATTCTTGAAGATATTAGCTACACAAGAAAAGATGGGCAATATTTGCGCTGGGATGCTCGTTCAGGGCGTTCTCAAGGAAAAAACACATTTAATAAGGGAGCAATTCTAACTTTCCATGATGCAATTGGGCGAAAGCTGAAGCAGATAGTATTGGATTTAGAGAGCTTTTCAATAACTCAAAAAGAGCTATTTGACGATAGCCTCGTGCCTCAATCTGCAATTGTGAAGACCAGTTACAGTCAAAATTCAAAGCCTATTTTGTATCAAGGCTCTTGCCTCGAAATTCTTCCTAAAATGCAAGCAAGTAGTATTGATTTTGTGCTGACATCGCCGCCTTATGTCAACCGATATGACTACACTCGCACATATGCGCTTGAGCTAGTTTTTTTGGGATGCACCGAAGAGCAAGTAAAGCAGCTACGTCAGGCAATGCTGTCATGTACTGTGGAGAATCAAGATAAGCGTGCTCAGTTGGAGCAGTATTACGCAGTTATAGGACGCAAGCAGGATTTCCTCGAAATAGATTCTGTCTTTCAACAACAGGCGGCGCTACAGGAGGTACTAAAAATTCTAGAAGCATATCGGGAGGAAGGGAAGCTGAATAACGCAAACATTGTCAGAATGGTGCGTCATTACTTTTATGAAATGTGTTTTGTAATATATGAACTGGCTCGAATCCTTAAACCTGGTGGCATGGTCGCAATGGTAAACGACAACGTCCGATATGCTGGCGAGGAAGTGCCTGTAGACCTTATCCTATCTGACATGGCAGAGTCTTTCGGGTTGACAACACAACACATCTGGACGTTGGGGCGAGGAAAGGGTAATAGTAGTCAGCAAATGGGAAATCATGGACGCTCAGAGCTTCGTAAGTGTGTATACATTTGGGAGAAAAAGTGATGTGATCAAAGCACTATGACATCAGATCAAGATTCCCTGTTAGCTGAGACACAGCGCATAAACTATCGGCTACGCTCAACCTTCTTCTACCGCAAGCTTAAAGAATACAGCACGCTATCCTTCCCCTTGAGAATCAGTGAACTCGCCCAAGTCGAGCATCTGTATAGTTGGTCAGGTTGTACTGACTGGGGTATTGGAGAGGACGCGTTTGCCTATGTCTGTGGGAATGAAAACCTGCAACTAATTGAAGTATTTTGCCATCCCAGGTTGATTCGAGAGCACTCTACACTAGTAGCCTACTATCGGAACATTGCGGTACTTTCACAGAAAGCGGTTAGAAATTTAGTAAACGTAGATGTTAAGAGGGTTGAGACTAATGGAGAAAATCGCTATCCTCTGACAGAAAACCAAGCCTGGCAACTTGCTCACCTCTTTAATGAACACATCTCGCTTATTATTGATAGCTCTATAGAAAGTCTTACCAAGGAAGAACTACATGGGATATTGCTGACATCAACGGGGGCACAAATTGATGGTTCATGGCGCAATGCAATTGGAGAAGAAGCAGAAAAAGTTGTTCAACGCCTCCTTGTAAAAGAGGCTAAAGAGCGCGACCTTCTTGTTGCTCTGATCCCGCGCATTGGTACAGCGATTGAGTTATATGACCCAGAAAAGCTTGAGGAACAACTAGGAAATATTGAGTTCTATAGAGGTGTTATGTTAAGCAACCACACCTCTATACTTTTTCCAGTGAGCCAGATATTTCACTACTTAATAATCAAGGTACAACGATTGGTGTGATTGAGGTTAAGGGAGGTGCTGATCCTGCTGGGGCACTTGAACGCTATGGCGCAGCAAAAATCTTTTGAACAATCCCTGCGTAGTAATTCTTCAGTTAAAACTATTTTCGTTGCAAGCTGTATTACTGCTGAGGTACATACTCGTATTCAAACTGATCCAACAATTTCTACCTATTTCAATTTGACAGAGATTCTGAGCGAAGACTCAATAAAATATGACCAGTTTATGCAAGAAGTCTTTTCTTCTCTAGGCGTACAATCGAGATAAGGCAGCTACTTATCTGCTAGTTCTTTCCGTACTTTATATTAGAAAAATGTATATCTTGTTCCTAAAGTAAGACAATTTAAAAGCTCTTTGGCTCAATACCTATCAGCAGCAGTACCATAAATTTTCTAGGAAATAGTAGCTTGACTCAACTCTAATAGCGTCACTTCCCAAACTAAGCGCGGTTGAGCATAACTGAGTAAGTAGCGACGAGCTTTTTCCAGTTGTTCTAGGGGTGATGCTACAATTGACCCCTGCAAAAATTGTTGCCAGCAGCAGTGCTGTAAATAATCAACCAACCACAGCTACGGAGTTTCTGTATCCAAGTTTTTATCAATTTGACGAGCTAGCTCCAGAGCATCGCACTGAGATTTAGGTGGATTAGTAATAGCCTGGAGTAAATCAGCTGGAATTAGTTGTAATTGCTTATAAGAAGTAATTGCTTCGCCTGGACTACCTTGTGCCATTGCTAGGACTGACTGCTGACTCAAAACTTCCTCATTACCACTCTGCCGCAACACCTGAGCTAAAGCAGCTGAATTTAAACGATAGAAAGGAATACGCTGACACCGTGATCCTAATGTTGGCAATAAAGATTCAGGCGCAGGTGCAATTAAAATCAGCGTCGCCTGTCCTGGTTCTTCCAGTGTTTTAAGTAAAGCATTCGCCGCTGCTTCTGCCATTGTTTCTGCCTGCTCTAGCACGACTACAGAACGCAGTGCTTCTAGCGGAGGACGGCTAAGAAACTGAGCAATTTCTCGAATCTGCTCTGTCCGAATTACAGGTGGTGCTTTGCGCTTCAGTCCAGCTGCTGCTGCAACAGAAGCCGATACTCGCTGCCCTTGGTGGAGATAGGTGGGTTCCACCCATAGTAAATCAGGATGATTGCCCAACTGCAAACGGTTCCGTACTTGCTGCTGATTCCGCACATTAGCATGGCTGTGACAAAACAGCTGCTCTACAAAACACCGAGCTGCTAAGGTCTTTCCCACGCCAACTGCACCAGTAAACAGATAAGCAGGAGCAACACGGTTTTGGATAACTGCCTGAGTCAGTAGCTCGACTGCTTGATCTTGCCCTACAAGTTGGGCAAAAAAATCCATCACCTCTAATCCGGGTACCATTGGCTGAAGTGTTGAGACAAAACTAAGCGAATCTGCTGTTGCACATTTTCGACGCTCCCACTACTATCCACCTGCACAATTCTTTGGGGGTATGCTTTGGCTAACTCAGTATATCCCCACTGCACTCGCTGATGAAACTCTAAGTTTGCTTGCTCAATTCGGTCGAGCCTGCCGCGATTTTTTGTCCGTGCTAATCCCACTTCAACATCAACATCTAGCCATAAAGTTAAATTACTTTCCAGCCCACCTGTGGCAATAGAGTTAAGCTGATCAATTAAACTAAGGCTAAGACCGCGACCGTAGCCTTGGTAGGCAATAGTCGAATCGGTGTAGCGATCGCACAAAATTATCGCTCCCGATGCTAGTTGTGGCTTCAGCACCTCTTTAACGTGTTGCGCCCTGTCAGCGGCATACAACAATAGTTCAGCCGAGTCAGAAAGTGCCTTATTGTCTTCACACAACAATTGACGTAGTTCACAGCCCAACTGCGTACCGCCTGGCTCGCGAGTAACGACTAGGGATATAGCAAAACGTTGGAACCATTCCGGCGAATCTTGACCTACAAGCCACTCCTGACATCGTTGCAATTGTGTCGTTTTGCCACAGCCTTCTACTCCCTCAAACACAATTAATTTGCCACTCATATCTTGTCATTCACTTCAATTGATGTTTTACCTAATAGGGGGGTCAACCTTTTAGAGGTTTCTGCCAAAAGCTGCGGTGATTGTGTGAGGTTTAGTACTTTAGTTTATTTTTTTAACCACTAATTACTAAATCCGATCATGACTCGTTACAGAGGTTCGATATTATAGAGTCGATATGTTCAACAGACGAGGACGTAATTATGGCGCGCTATACTTGTTCATTTACTATTGCCGTTTCGATTACTCGTCTGCGGCAGTTGCTCGTAGAAGTTTTGCAGCCCTGCAAGCTAGAGATTATTCATGACACAAATGACTTCATGATGGCGCGTGAGATTCCCGGTCAAGTTCCTTTTGCCAAACTGGTAACAGTAGAAGTGCTAATTGATAAAACTACACCTACGAACACAGCAACGTCTCTAAGCTTGGTAATTAAAAACGAGGAACTACCACTCCAGGTAGATAACCATTGTCACCAAATGTTTGAAGTAGTCAAACAAGCAATTTTAGAGAACCGTGATTGGCAACTTGTTGAAAGTGTTGCCTGATAGCTGTTACCACTCTAGTGGTGATTACCTGCATAAATTAAATAGATAGCTGAAATTAAGGCTATTTAGTCTTCAAACTCTGGCATCATATTGGGACCGATTAAAGTTACATCATACTCATCCAGTGGTCCCGATGGAATCGTATCTCGACTTAGCAGGTAGTAGATGGCGCGTACTTGAGGTCCAAAGACAATTTCATCTTCATTTTTCAGCTCGTGTGCCGGAATTTTACGACCATTAACTAGTAGCCCATTAGCACTAGGTTTACCTTTCGCATCGCCATCAACAATTCGATAATAAGCGCTACCATCTTCTCGTGGTAGCCGTACCAATGTGGCATGGCGACGGGAGACAAACTGGGAGAACAGACGAATATCGCATCGAGGGTCTCTACCAATAGAATAGACAGGACCGTCTAGATTGAATTCTTTACGTCCTTGATCGTCTTCAATAATCAGTAGATGGTTCTGATTGAGTTGTGAAACCATTGAAAAATACTTTAAAAAATGGATTGTAAAATTCAGTTAAACGTTTGCTGCTCCAGCCTTATCTAACAGAATGAGGTATTACATCAATTTACAGTCTTTCTTTGCTTTCATTATCGACCTAGTTTAGCCTCAATTGACTTTTGTCAGGCTTCTTTATTCGATGGAGTTCTTGTACTAGCTTAGAGCTGAAAATCCCTAGCAGCCATCCACGGCGTTAGGATTTACGATGACGGCGTAATAAGAGTGAGTTTGTCACGACGCTAACAGAGCTAAATGCCATTAATGCACCAGCAGCAGCAGGGTTAAGGACAAAACCTGAGATTGGTAATAAGACACCAGCGGCAATTGGGATTCCTAATGTGTTGTAAGCAAAAGCCCAGAATAAATTTTGGCGGATTTTATTAAATGTTGCCCGACTGAGTTGGATTGCTTCTACAACGTCGGTTAAGCGATCGCGCATCAAGATAATCTCAGCAGTTTCCATTGCCACATCTGTGCCAGTTTGTAGGGCAATTCCGACATCTGCTTGGGAAAGCGCTGGAGCATCATTAATTCCATCTCCTACCATCGCCACATGACGATTCTGAGATTGCAGTTGTTGAATTGCGGCTGCCTTACCATCAGGGCGCACACCTGCTATGACATCACTTGGGTTAAGTCCTAACTGTTGGGCAACTACCCTAGCTGCCTCTGATGTATCCCCAGTTAGGAGTATTACCCGTAAGCCCAAAGAATCACGTAACTGCTCTACTGCTGCTTTAGCATCTGGTCTTAGAGTATCTGTAACCGCAATCAATCCAGCTAGTTGTCCCGATACTGCTACATAAACTACCGTTTTCCCATTAACTGCAAGTGCTTCAGCACGGGCAAGTTCAGTCTCACTAATAAAAATTGAATTTTGGGTTAACCAATCGTAGTTTCCCAGCAATACCTTTAGTTTTACCTTCAACAAGCGCAGATATTCCCAGTCCTGGTTCCGTATAGAAATCTTGGGCGGCACTGGAATAGATAATCCTTTTTGCTCGGCTGACTTTTGGATAGCTGCTCTAAAGGATGGCAAGTTCCACTTTCTCGCCGCCGCCGCTAGCTCTAAAAGAGAGGTTTGAGTTTTGAGGTTTGAGTTTTGAGTTGAAGAGCCTCCTTCACTGATCAAGATATCAGTGACAGTAGGATGACCACTAGTAAGGTACCAGTTTTATCAAAAATTACTGTATCCAGCTGATGTACTCGTTCTAGAACGTCGCCGCCTTTAATTAATATTCCCCGCTCTGCTCCCACTCCAGTACCGACCAGAATTGCCGTTGGTGTAGCAAGCCCAAGCGCACACGGACAGGCAACTACCATAACCGCTATGCTCAGTTTCAAACTCAACAGCAAGGGCGAGGGTTGTAATGTCTGAGCGTTATGTGCTAAGTGTTGATTGTGGGATGTAAGTTGTTGGGTGCTAGACCAATGGATAAGCTTTAAAACATCAGGCCAGACGTGGTTACCGACAAAGTACCAAAAGATAAATGTCAACACCGCTGTTGTCAAAACGCCGTAGGTAAAGTAGCCAGCAACCGTATCTGCTAATTTTTGGACTGGGGCTTTACGAGTTTGGGCAGCTTCTACCAGCGCTACAATTTGAGCTAAAGTTGTATCTTTGCCAGTCCGAGTTGCCCGCAGCGCGATCGCTCCTGACTGGTTCAATGTCCCAGCAGTTAATTGATCTCCTGGTTGCTTTGTCACTGGCACGGGTTCCCCAGTCAACATTGATTCATCTACCGTTGTCTGCCCAGCAACCACCTCACCATCAACAGGATTTTCTCTCTGGTAAAACTTGTAACCATTCCCCCACGCGCACGCGATCAGCAGGAATTTCTACGCTCTCGCGCCCAAAAACAGCACTTTTTTGAGGGTCAGCAATCAACCGAGCAACTTGGGGTTGCAGTGCCAACAATTGTTTAAAAGCTACCGCTGCTTTACCTCTAGCTTGTTGCTCTAATGTCCTACCCAGCAGAATAAAGCCCAATAGCATCACTGGCTCGTCAAAGAAGCACTCCCAACCCAACTGCGGAAACACTAAGGCAATCAGACTAGTTATGTATGCTGTCAAAGTTCCTAATGCGACCAATGTATTCATATTGGGAGCATTTCGCCGCAATCCACGCCAGCCATCTAGCAAGATTGGTCTTCCTGGGATCAGTAGCGTTGCTGTTGCCAGCCCACAGTGCAACCAAATATTATGCAAAATTGGGATTACCGGACTACCCCAGTGGTTAAGATGTCCCAGACTAGATAGAAGAAGTAACATACCCGCCGTAACTAATTGCCATCTAGAGTTCATCTCCTGGCGTTGCGGCGAGGCTAATGAATTAGTTCTTGCTATCGGCGCTGCATATTGGGAATAACGGGTTTGAGCAGTGAATCCAGCTTGCTGTCAATTTTTGTGCTAGAGCATCTGCCTCAACTGCATCGGCAACACATTCTACTACAGCAACTTCCGTAACCAAATTCACACAAGCAGAAATTACGTCTGGATGCTGTTTCGCTTGCTTTTTCTTACTGCCTGCACACAGCCTGCACACTTCATCCCCGTAACATCTAAAGTTATTGTTTCAGTAACTGGGGCAGTAGGTTCAAGCGTGGTTTTGGGAACGAGTTGCATAGCTTATCAAAATAAATTGTTCCAGTTTCAGCTACTTCAATACTTAATAGCTGCTAGCTACTTAGTGCCTCTACCTGTGAGCCGATGTAAAATACCATCTAGTTGCTCAAAGATTCTTAATCTTAGTTTAAAGTTTTTTTAAACAGATTAACCGGAGCTAGTGCCTAAGATGTAAAGGCTCAAGAGTGTACCGCTATTCCACAAGCTGTGAACGAGCATGGGAGCGAGGAGATTGCGCGATCGCGTATAAACTACCCCCAAAACTATGCCCAATGTTGTTAAGGGCAGAATTTCGGAAAAGCTCAAGTGAGCAACGGCAAATAACAGACTACTTGCTCCAATTGCTCCCCAAACTGGCAAGTAGCGAGTTAGAGAGGGTAACAAAAAGCCCCGAAATAGAAATTCCTCAAACAATGGCGCAGCTACAGCAGCCGTGAAGAAAATATTAAAAGAGCAACTTGATCTTGCCCTGATAGCACCAAGGACAGCAGCGGATTACTACCTCCCTGTCCTTGCCACAACTTTTGATTAATCAAAGACACCACAACTACAAGCGGTAGTGCCACGCAATAGCCACCCAGACCCCACAAAACCATTTACCCCGCAAATTGAAGCGAAACCAACCTTCCGGCAGCGGCAAAAAGCGCTTGATAGATAGATATAGTACCGATAGTCCACCGAATGCTACCAGCAGGTACTTCCTAGAACATAGAACGCTTGGATGCGAACATTAGAGGCGGCTGGCTTGAGTTGGAGCAGGGAGAATATCAGAGGCACTAAGATTTGTCCCATCGGAAAAAACCGACAATGAACACTTGCCAAACTATTTCGCCATTCCAAGGAGTTGACCAAGCAACATCGCCGTTTTGAGCTAAGAAAGATTCTTTCCTTTTAGCAACCACTGACTTACCGAAAAAATCAACAGCCCGACACCAAGCAAGCCTGCCAGTGCCGGAATGATGCCAATAACAGCTAATTTTATAAATGCTTGCTCAATTGCCTCTTGTTCTGCCGTTTCAAGTATAGTTAGTGCTTCTTGACGTTGCTGGAGTTGATACAACTGCGATAATGCGCGATAGCGAAACCAACCGTCCAAATTGTCTTGAATCGGCTGTTGGGCATTTGGTAATAGACGCGGGGATTGCTCCAAAGTCCAGTTAAAACAGCAGTTGCTTCAAAGAGCGATGATTCCTTTGGCGATCGCTCTTTTAAATCTGTCCAAGTCTTGATTGCTGCATCAATCTGTCCTTGCTGCACTTGTAAAAGACCCAATCGTAGATCCAATTCAGCAGATAATTGTTCTAGCTGATTAAGCGACTTCTGCAATAGTTCCTGCTGGAACTTAGGGGAATTATTAGTAACAGGAGCAATTTCCGGCTGAGTGGGAGTTGTTGGGAGCGTAACAGGTTGCGAGCGCAGTTCTTCAAGTTTGTCTTTAGCTTTCTCCAAATTAATCTGAGCTAATTTACGTGCTTCTTGATACTGTTCTGTCGCCGCCGCAAAGGGTTTTTCACCAACCAGGGTATTCCGGGCACTGGTTAAATTTGCGCCTTCGCTTGCTTCTGGTTGCCACTCAGCCGCATGGAGCAAGAGATTAGTTTGGTATAGTTCTAGGCGACTTTGGATTTGAGGTTGCTGCCAGCTTTTTAATAGAGAATCACCAGCAAACAAGATTACTACCACTGTCAGCACACTTAAAATCAGTCGCTTAATTGTCATGAAACCCTCGATAGTGCGATCGCCTTTTGGGAATTATCGCACTCTAAGTCAGAGACGCGATAAATTTCAGTTAAGTAACACAACTAATAGTGAGGACCAGAGCAAGTTAAAATTACCCTGACATTCTGCATCAAAATAGCAGGCTGTAATTTTACTACTGTTGGAGGATAAAAAAATTGACCACTCGTGTCATTATTGTGCGCCACGGTCAAAGTACCTATAACACTGAGCGGCGTATCCAAGGGCGCAGTGATGCCTCAACCTTGACTCAAAAAGGTTATGAAGATGCCCTTAAGGTTGGCGCTGTCCTCAGTCACCTTACTTTTGCTGCCGTCTACACAAGTCCTCTACAGCGAGCTAAGAAAACAGCAGAGGTAATTGTCGGTTCAACATCTGCGCTCCAACCGACAGATAAGTTAAGCGAAATTGACCTGCCTCTATGGGAAGGTATGCTGCTTCAAGACGTGCGTAATAAATTTGCGGTAGACTACCACCGTTGGCAGCAGCAGCCTGATGAATTGGTGATGATGTTGCCCCCGGAAGGAACAAGAAAACATTTTCCAGTCCTAGCGTTGTATGAACAGGCGGGGCAATTTTGGCAGGAAATTCTGCCCCACCACGCAGGAGAAACTATTCTGATTATAGGGCATAACGGCATTAATCGTGCCTTAATTAGTACAGCACTTGGCATTTCACCCAGTCGCTACCATGCCATCCAACAGTCTAACTGTGGTATTAGTGTGCTGAATTTTGCTGGGGGGTTGGGGCAACCTGTCCAACTAGAGTCGTTAAATCAGACAGCGCATCTGGGAGAATTTTTGCCCTCACTGCGACCCAATCATCAGGGAGTGCGCTTTTTGTTAGTGCGTCATGGTGAAACCGACTGGAATCGTCAAACCAGATTTCAAGGACAAATTGACGTTCCTCTCAACGAGAATGGCAGGCAACAGTCGCACAAGGCAGCGGAATTTCTCAAGAATGTACCGCTTGATTTTGCCTTTAGCAGCCCAATGCTACGTCCCAAGGAAACAGCAGAAATTATTCTGAAGTATCATCCTAGTGTGCAACTGGAATTACTAGATGGATTACGCGAAATTAGTCACGGATTGTGGGAAGGCAAATTAGAAGCAGAAATTGAGCAGACTTACCCCGGTGAGTTGCAGCGGTGGCGTACAGTACCATCTGAAATCCAAATGCCGGAGGGAGAAAATTTACAACAGGTGTGGGAGCGTAGTGCAGCGGCTTGGCAGTCAATGGCAGCAGTTGACCAGGGTACAGGTTTAGTAGTTGCTCACGATGCCACAAATAAAGCCCTGCTTTGTCAAATCCTTGGTTTAGATCCAGATCATTTCTGGAACTTTCGCCAGGGTAATGGGGCAGTCAGTGTAATTGATTATCCCCAAGGTGCAACTGGTGCGCCAGTGTTGCAAGCGATGAATATCACCAGTCACTTAGGGGGAGGTGTTCTTGACAAAACAGCAGCTGGAGCCTTGTAAAAGACGCACTACAAACGCGGATGATTATCTGCGTCTATCTGCGGTTCCAAATCGCACTCACTTTAGCCATGACGAGTGAACTGCTACAACAAGTCCGGGTAATCGACCCAGTTTCTCAAACTGACCAAAGGCTGGATGTCCTAATTGCTGATGGTTTAGTTAAGGCGGTACAGGAGAAAATTTCTCACTACCCAGCCCAAACTCAGCTACGTAATTGCCAAGGACTAGTGTTGGGACCAGGATTAGTAGACTTGTATAGTCACTCTGGAGAACCTGGATTTGAGGAGCGAGAAACGCTGGCTTCGCTTGTTTTAGCAGCAGCAGCTGGAGGCTTTACGCGACTGAGTATTTTGCCAGATACGATGCCGCCAGTGGATAATTTAGCAGTGTTGACACGGTTACAGCAGGGACAAGGAGACAAGGGGACAAGGAGACAAGGGGACATTAATCTACTTTCCTCATCCTCTCCTCCTCACCTATATTTCTGGGGGGCGCTGACTGCGGGAGTGCAGGGGCAGCAAATGACAGAACTAGCAGAGTTAGCAGCTGATGTGGTGGGATTTGCGGATGGGCAGCCAGTGGCTAATTTGGCGCTGCTGCGGCGGTTGTTGGAATACCTCAAGCCTTTAGGAAAACCAGTGGCGCTTTGGGCTTGCGATCGCCAACTTGTAGGACATGGAGCAATGCGAGAAGGAGTGCAATCCCTGCGCTTGGGACTGCCAGGAAATCCGGTAATTGCTGAAACAACTGCTCTTGCCGCAATCTTAGAATTAGTCGCAGCCACTAGTACTCCAGTTCATATTATGCGCGTTTCCACCGCTCGGAGTGTGGAGCTAATTGCTGAAGCAAAAGCACGCGGCTTACCAATTACTGCCAGTACTAGTTGGATACATTTACTTCTTGACACAACAGCACTGAGTAGTTACGATCCTAGCCTGCGTTTAGAGCCACCTTTGGGCAACCCAGCTGATTTAACAGCGCTACGACAGGGGATGCGGACAGGTATTTTAGATGCGATCGCAATTGACCACGCCCCCTACACCTATGAAGAGAAAACTGTTGCTTTTGCCGAAGCTCCTCCGGGTGCGATTGGTTTAGAGCTAGCCTTACCCCTGCTGTGGCATAATCTTGTAGATGCGGGTGATTGGTCAGCCTTAGAACTGTGGCGTTGTCTCAGTTCTCGCCCTGCTGAATGCTTACAACAAATCCCAAGTACGATTACTCCGGGTAAGCCAGCTGAACTTACTCTATTTGATCCTCAACAAGTTTGGAAAGTTGAGAAGAACACTCTTCATAGCCTTGCCGTTAATACTTCTTGGCTAAACCAAGAACTCAAAGGTCGTATTCTGCAAACGTGGCTCAAGTAGTAGTTTTGAGTGTTGAGTTTTGAGCAAGCTCAACACAGCACCCGGAGAAAGCTCTGGCTGACCGTTGAGTTTTAAATTGAAGAATGAAGAAGTTAAGAATAATTAATTCATCGCTTTTTTAACTCAAAATTCAACATTTTAAAACTCATAACTATTTCTCGCCTCTAGTGAGCGAGTTCTCCAATGCGATCAGGGGGCCAGAAGCGAATAATGGCGTGACCAATAATATTCTCCCGCGGGACAAAGCCCCAAAAGTGGCTGTCGAAACTATTATTGCGGTTATCTCCCAGTACCAGGTAAGAGTCAGGTGGCACTTTCACAGGACCAAACTGGTAATAGGGTTCTTCTTTGATATAATCTTCCCGTTGGGGTCGGTCATTGATGTAGACACGCCCCCCCTTGACCTCGACTTTATCGCCTGGAAGCCCAATCACACGCTTAATGAAGGCATCTTTAAGAGTAGGATCGTTCTTTTTAATGTTGTCAGTCGGTGAAAATACAACAACATCCCCACGTTGCGGGTTAGTAAAGCGATAACTTAACTTGTCTACAATCAACTTGTCATTAATCTTAAGAGTTGGCACCATAGATTCAGAAGGAATCCAGCGAGCTTCGGCAATGAAGGTGCGAATTCCTAGAGCTAAAATGACGCTCAATGCGACTGTTCTTCCTAGTTCCCCAAGCCAGGAACCTTCATGCTCTTGTAGGGAATTATTTTTAGACACTTGATTTGGCAACCGAGACATAGACGTTTAAACACTTAAGTTAAGTAAAGAAAACCAGCTAGCTAACCCGACTTGTTTAGGAAATACTTATTAATCTTACCGATAAAAATTTTGCTCTAATTGAGCATTGCTACTCTCTAAGGGTTTTAACCGAATAAAAGAAATGGAAGTTTATTAACCACTTTCTTTTTAAACTATAATCCGTCAGGCTTCAATTCTAGTTAAATTGCTGGCTATGTCACATAATTCCTGCCTTCTAATCCGCCACGCTCGCATACTATTACCTAACGGTGAATTTTTAGTTGGAGACGTACTGACGCGCGATCGCCAGATTGTCCAGGTGTCACCAGAAATTTCACTGACAAGTGAAACGGCAATTAGAGAAATTGACGCTACTGGCTTAACTTTGTTGCCGGGAGTAATTGATCCGCAAGTACACTTTCGGGAACCAGGATTAGAACATAAAGAAGACTT